>JAZUBG010000181.1:0-19216 GCA_045638405.1 Eubacteriales bacterium
AGCAGATACTCCCAAACACACTCTGTGGCATATCCCATCTGACGGTAGTCGTCCATCTTTGCCCCCATGTCGCGCTTGGAGAGCTTCTTCTTGCCGCCGTTTTCATCTGCCTTGAGGATCTGGGCTGTATGCAGGTACTTAGGCATCTTAAATCCAAGATAACGGAAGAGCTGAATGTGCTTTGAAAGACTGGGAAGCCAGTCTTCACCTCTGATAACATGAGTAGTTCTCATCAAGTGATCGTCTATTGCATGAGCGAAATGATAGGTAGGAATTCCGTCAGATTTAAGAAGAACAAAATCTTCATCGTTCTCGGGAATCTCAAGATTTCCTTTTACAAGGTCGGTGAACTTGGTCTTCTTTTCAGGGTCTCCGTCCGCAAGAATACGAATAACGAAAGGATCGCCGGCCTTAAGATGCGCCTCAACTTCCTCAATGGTAAACTGACGCTGAGCGAGCATTGCAGCTTTCTTTTCCTCAGCAGCTGTATGCCAATCGGTCGCAAGGATCTCAGCTTTCTTATCAGCCTGTTGGATCTCTTCCAACTCCTCTTCGGTTGAGAAGCACGGATACGCCTTTCCCTCTGAAACGAGATACTTTGCAAAAACGTGATAAAGCTCTGCACGCTTGCTCTGCTTATAAGGCCCGTAAGCTCCTTTTTCGGAAAGTTCACCGTTATCATCGATCACTAGACCTTCGTCGTAGTTTACTCCGTAGTCTGACAGTGTTCTGATAAGAGCCTCCGCAGCACCGCTAACCTCGCGTTGACCGTCTGTATCTTCAATTCTGAGGTAAAAAACTCCTCCGCTTTGGTGAGCAAGACGCTCACAAACGACTGCCTGATACATACCGCCGAAATGAACAAATCCTGTAGGACTTGGTGCAAATCTCGTAACCTTCGCTCCTTCGGGAAGCTGTCGGGGAGGATATCTTTCCTCAAGATCATCGCGTGTCATTATTACATTCGGGAAAAGAAGATCTGATAAATATTTATAGTCCATTATATACTCCATTCTTGCCGTGACGGCAATCATTTAATCTCATTAGAACTTAACAAGTCCTTTAGTGAAAGGATTTTTGCGAATCTGCGTCATCATATCGGACGACGGTCCATGTCCGGGGTAAATTCTGTCGTCAGGGTAGTTTTCGTAAAGCCTTGTGATAGACTCACGTAGTTTTAAACCGTTACTGCGGGGAAAATCGTAGCGTCCGACAGACATATCAAAAAGAGTATCACCGGTTATCATATCATTACCCACACGCAGACAAATACATCCGGGTGTATGTCCGGGAGTGTGGATCACAATTATCTGTTCACCACCCAATTCGATAACATCTCCGTCATTAAGAAGGTTATCAGCGGGTCTGTAAATTGTTTCGGGGTAACCGAAATATGTAAAAAGACTAAGTGCACTGTTGGTGAGCGTTTCAGCATCATCTTTGTGAACAAGAACCTTTGCACCAGTAGCGTCACGCAATTCATCAAGAGTGTGCATATGATCAAAATGACCGTGAGTAAGGATAATATACTTGATCTCAGCCCCCGCATTTGAAGCCGCTTTCAAAATCAAATGGGTTTCGATTGACGGGTCTACAACCGCTGCCTCACTGCCAGCAATAAGCAAATAGCAGTTTGAGGAATATCCGAAAACAGAATTTTCCGATAAAGTAAGATTTTTAATTCGCATCTTAACTCCAAAACATAGAAAGCATAATTTGGAAACACTTCGCATAATATTAAACGTATAATGACATTATAACACACAAACGCCCGAAAGTCTATAGCTTATTCGCGGATTTATAAGAGCAATTTTCAATTTTTTAAATAATTATTTATATGAGATACAAGATAAAAAACAATATAAAACACATACTGCAAAAAAAATCAATTATTATACCTTCAATGTTACTTTTACTGTTTTTCATCATTACAGGTGTAAACCTGTACAATTCTGTTTACCCCAAGAGTGCAGTCAGCATTCTCAAAGCAGAAACAAAATCTGATATAAGTATACTTTCTTCAAAAATTGTAGACAGTTATTTATCAGACAACAAAAGAAGATCTTATTTCAACATAAATTATGACAGTAACAAAAAAATCAGTTCTTACTCAGCGGATACAGTTTTACTTGAACAAACACGTTATGAAATAAGTAATATGATCAGTGATAAACTTAAAAGAAAGAACAAAGCGAAAATCCGGATCCCCATTGGTTCTCTGTGTTCTAACACTTTCCTTACAGGTAAAGGATTTAAGGTGACACTTAATGCTACCTACCTTACCGCCGTAACTGCCGATGTGTTAACTGAAATTGAGAACGTAGGAATCAATCAAGCTCTGTACCGTGCCGTTATTATAATAAAAACTGACTGTAAGATCATAATTGCAGGTGAAACAGAAAGTTTCACCGTAACAACAAAACATACTTTGGATGAAAAACTCATCTTTGGTGACATTCCATTGACATAAAGAAAAAGTAAATCTCACTTACCGTGTGAAATTTAAATAACTCTGTTGATTTTATGCGATTTTTGTGATAACATATAAATATAGTTTTATAAATACATCGACGGAGTCATTACATAGAAATGAAAATGTTCAAAACCTCTGTTAGAGGATTCAAAAAAAGTGATGTTAATAATTATATCATTGAGCTTAATCGGGATTTTTCAGATATTAAAACTGCTTACGAGCTAGAAATAACAGAACTCAAACTTAAACTAAGTGAGGCTGAAGAACAGCTTGAAAAATCCAGACTCAACGAAGAACGACTCGAAGCTTCATTAAAGGAAAACGACAGGCTTAACTCGGAAAACAGCAGTCTGAAAACTTCCATTGATGAACTGACTGAATTATACAATAACTCTGAGGAAGAAAAAGCGTTATTGGAAAGTAAACTTCTTACAGTGGAAACTGAACGCACCGATTTCTCCTGTCAGCTGACAGAAAAGGACCAGATATTAAGAAACTTAAGCGATGAGCTTACTGTTTCAAATGAAACAATAGCCTTACAAAACGAAAAAATTGCAAACTACGAAAAAGAGCTCAACGACATCAGTAATTCATTCACCGACAATAAGGAAAAACTTGCTGAAATGATTTCATGTCTGAAAAGTTCAGAAGAAGAGCTTGGAACATTAAATGCACGCAACAGTGAACTTGAATCTCTTATCAGGCAAGCAACCGCAAAACTTCTCGCATATGAATCCGAACGTGCTACAAGTACAGAACGTGAACTTGTTACAAAAAAAGCGAGAAAAGCAGATGCGGCACTCATGAGTGCTGCATCAAGCGTAACTTCAAGCGTTAATGAAGCTGTTATTGAAAGTGCAGAATCCTGTCTGAAAGAATTCCAGCAATTCGCAGACAAGGTTCAGTTTACTTCAAAAAATGCAATAAGTGAGCTTGCCGATGAGTACAGTCTTCTTGTATCCCGTGCGGCTTATTATTGCGACGTTCTTGATTCAAACACAAAAAAGACTATTTCCGAATTCAAAGGAAAAGCCAACGCAATATGTAACGATCTCAAAAAAGACACATGATCAGAAGTACATAATATGAAAAATTCTATTAACAATATCGGAAGCAGAATTAAATCCGTCCGTCTTCAGCGTCAAATGACTCAAAATGAGCTTTGCGGTACTGAACTTACGAGGAATCATCTTAGTCTTATTGAAAGCGGTAAATCGCTTCCTTCCATCAAAACAATCTGCTATATAGCGGAACGTCTTGACATACCTATCGGATTTCTGTTTTCAGATAATGAAAATGAAGACGCAAGTTTTGCAAACTATTTTATCATAGATGAAATACGCACTTTTTACACAGACAGGGATTATCAAAAAGTTATAACACTGTGCGAAACAATTCCCCAAAATATGAAAAGCGACGAGATCAGTTACCTGTATGCTATGTCACTTTACGCATACTCATTTTCATTCGCAGAACGTTTTGAATTCACAGAAGCTTCAAACTTAATGAAAAATGCAGCAAAGGCTAATCAGAACTGTCTCTACCTGTCAAAAGATTTCCTTAAAGCAACCGATTATTATCAGTTATTATTTACATCTGTTACATCAGATGTAATCCCCCAGGTTCTTTATGATCTTCATGAGGTGTCAACATATGTTCCGTGTGAACTCATAATGTATCATTATATGCTCACCGGGAATAAAATTGATGATAGTTTCTTCACCAATTTACGGCTAAGGCAACACGCAGAAGCAATCAATCTGAGAGATTCGGGAGATGTAAAACATGCATTTTCCCTGCTCCTTGAACTTTCCGAACTTTCATCTCTTCCCTACTATATGAAGTACCGTGTATTTAATGATCTTGAAATATGTGCAGAAGAGATCGGTGAATATAAAGTAGCATATTCAGCAGCAAGATTCAAACTTGAATTGATCAACAAACATTAAGGCAAATAAGAACAACACATCGTACAGTTGTACTCTTAATGACAGTAAAATTAGGTTTGTAAAGCGAAACTATCCGCCTGATTTTTCGGGCGGATTTTTCAATTCCCATTGAATTATTCGAGTAAAAATGATATAATATTGTTTGATAAATGAGAGTTTTCGAGGTGATTTGGTTATGAAGCCAAAACTTGAATATTGCGGTAATTATATTGAAATCAGAGATTTTCACCATTATATTGATGAAGAGAAAAACGGAAATCCATATAACTGTTCATTTGATATTATAGTCAAATCAGGTGTGTTTGCTGGTGTTGCAGATGGTTGTGAATACGATTATAAGGAATTACAGAAATTCATTGTAGCACTGGAAGATTTAATCTCATTCAAGAGAAAAGATGTAACTTTTTGTGAGATTGGTTATGGAAACACAATCAAATTCAAATGTGACAGAATCGGACATATCGAAGTATCCGGCGAAATACATGGCGATGCAGGCAGCCATATTCTGAAATTTGAATTTATGACAGACCAAACGGTTTTCCCAAAATTCATAAATGAACTAAAAAGTCTGTAAATTCAACTTTATCGAATAGATAAAGTTATTTGCAAAGGGTTTTAGGTTCTACTAACAAGTGGAAAATGTGATGTACATTTTCCCAACTTGTCAAGGTATGAGACAAATATTAAACGGATGTGTAGAAATTCTACACATCCGTTTTACTGTATCAATATAGAACATATTAAATTTTTGATAATGATGTTTTGCGATATATTACTTCTCAATTCGATATATTTTACTTTGTAAAATTCGATATGTTTACCTTACGGTAAACTCGATATGATATAAATCCCATCTTGTCCGAAGAACATATCGAAAGGCGTAGCCTTATATCGCGTCATTAAGTATATCGCTGCGTTGTATCCTTACGGGTACAACGCCTATGGTGTGTTGTTCTTATTTGTCTGCGGATAATATCTTAACTTTATACTTTATATACCATCGTCATAAATCTTATAACCCAGATTACGTTTTGAAATAATAATCGGAACAAGAGTTCTGCTGAGAGATTTTTCAACAATACTCGATATGTGAACGGAAACTGTGTGTTTGTCCTTACTTTCAGGCAGACAGTAAGCGGCAATTTCACGTGCACTGCACCATCTTCCGTTACACACTGAGATATATCTGAGTATCAGATTTTCTGTGTAAGTAAGGTTAAGATACCTGCCACAGTACAACGTATGATTTTTAAACTGTGAAAATCGTTTATATGTATATGACATTGGGTTAATCCCATATTTAACATAAAGTATATCAATAGCACGGTCATATATTTCTGACTTTTCATCGTCATACGATTTTGCTCTTACATTGAAAATTAAAACCGATTCGGGATCCAGTTTCCTAATTTTATATTCAAACAAATATGCCGAATCACTGAAAAATATATTAATCAGTGAATCGCTGATCTTTTCATATTCTTTGAGTGCACACGGCAAATATGAATTCAGAAATACTTCACGGAGTTCTCTGCCTCTTTTACTGTTACTTACGTCAAAAATACAAATCATTCAAACATTCACTTTCACAAAACGGACACTGCCACGTGTCCGTTTTGTTTTATATAAAATTTATACGTTATGCACTTTATTTTTCTTATCTGAGTTCTCTGCATCCACACCGTAAAGCTTATTTTTACGGTACTCGAAGAACTTTGTTGCAACAGGACCGAAGAGAGCGTAAGAAAGCACATCTTCTTCCTGTTCGAGATAAGGACGGATCTCCTCACGGAGAGTGTCAAGCTCGGGCTTAAGAAGGTCTGCGGGACGGCAAGTAATTGGCTCCTCCGCACCGATGATCTTACGTCTGAATTCCTCAGAAACTTCAACGGGGCTTCTGCCGTATTCTCCGCGGATCATCCCCTTGAACTCCTTGGAAACCATTTTATATCTCTCACCTGTGATTACGTTAAGCACTGCCTGAGTACCTACGATCTGAGAAGTAGGAGTTACGAGAGGCGGGAATCCTGCGTCTTCACGTACACGGGGTACCTCAGCAAGAACCTCTTCAAACTTATCGCTCTTACCCTGCTGCTTAAGCTGAGAAACAAGGTTAGAAAGCATACCGCCGGGAACCTGATAGGTAAGACCGTTTACATCTACCTTAAGAACCTTGGGGTCGAGAAGTCCGCTTTCAAGATACTTTTCGCGGATAGGTGTGAAGTAGGAGTTGATCTTATTAAGATCGTCCATCTTGAGACCTGTGTCATATTCAGTACCTGCGAGAGTAGCTACGATAGCTTCTGTAGGCGGCTGAGATGTTCCCATAGCCATGGGAGAGATCGCGGTGTCAACTATATCAACACCTGCTTCGATCGCCTTAAGAAGCGTCATAGAAGCAATACCGGTAGTATAGTGAGTATGAAGCTGTACGGGAATAGAAACAGCACCCTTAATAGCTTTTACAAGGTCGTAAGCGTTATAAGGTGTAAGCAGACCTGACATATCCTTGATACAGATGGAGTCAGCGCCCATTTCCTCAAGCTCCTTAGCATATTTAGCAAAGGATTCATTGGAGTGAACAGGGCTTATCGTATAGCTGACAGCCGCCTGAACGTGTCCGCCTTCTCTCTTTGTTGCGTTGATCGCACACTTAAGATTTCTTGAATCGTTAAGAGCATCAAAGATTCTGAGAATATCAATACCGTTGGCGATAGACTTCTGAACGAAGTACTCAACAACGTCGTCTGCATAGTGACGGTAACCGAGAATATTCTGACCTCTGAAAAGCATCTGAAGCTTGGTATTCTTAACTTGCGCGCGGATCTTTCTGAGTCTCTCCCACGGATCTTCGTTAAGGAATCTGATACAGGAGTCAAAAGTAGCTCCGCCCCATGCTTCAAGAGAATGGTATCCGACCTTATCAAGATCGGCAAGTATGGGAAGCATATCCTCAGTAGTCATACGAGTCGCAACAAGCGACTGATGGGAGTCTCTGAGGACGGTTTCTGTAATTTTTACTTTAGCCATAAAATTCCGATTCGGTATAAGGGGGTAAATTTACGACGTGCGTACCCTTATACGTAAACTAATTAAAGGAGTCCAGCGCTGTTAAGGCTGAGGAATACTCCTGCTGCAACTGCTGAGCCGATAACACCCGCTACGTTAGGTCCCATAGCGTGCATAAGAAGGAAGTTTGAAGGATTCTCCTTCTGACCAACGGTCTGAGACACACGAGCCGCCATAGGAACGGCAGATACACCCGCAGAACCGATAAGAGGGTTGATCTTTCCCTTAGTAAGCACATACATAACCTTACCGCCAAGAAGTCCGCCGCAGGTTGAAATACAGAACGCGGTAAGACCGAGAGCGATAATATAAAGAGTTGTGGGAGCAAGGAAATTTTCAGCGTTGGCTGTAGCACCTACGGAAATACCGAGGAAGATAGTAACGATATTGATCAGTTCGTTCTGTGCGGTCTTGGAAAGTCTGTCGGTAACACCCGAAACGTTGAGCAGGTTACCGAGCATAAGCATACCCACGAGAGGTGCCGCATCTTTAACAAGGAGACATACAATTAGCGTTACAACTATGGGGAACATGACCTTTTCAAGCTTTGAAACAGGTCTGAGTGTAGTCATGACTACGCTTCTCTCCTTCT
Organism: Eubacteriales bacterium; assembly: GCA_045638405.1. GTDB lineage: Bacteria > Bacillota > Clostridia > Oscillospirales > CAG-272 > RUG11130. The sequence goes on from JAZUBG010000181.1 coordinate 8,084, forward strand.
TGGTAGTAAGAAGCTTCATAAGCGGAGGCTGGATCATGGGAATGAGAGCCATGTAGCTATATGCCGCAATAGCGATAGCTCCGAGAAGTGTAGGTGCGAGAGTCTTGGTTACAAGAATAGCTGTAGGACCGTCCGCACCGCCGATAATACCGATGGAAGCCGCCGCCGCGGGAACGAATCCGATAAGCACAGCTCCTGCATATGCAACGGGAACGCCGAGCTGAGCCGCTGCACCGAGGAAAAGTGACTTGGGATTGGAAATAAGAGGTGAGAAGTCAGTCATAGCACCGATACCGAGGAAGATAAGCGAAGGATATATACCAAGCTTAACTCCGAGATACAGAAAGTCAATGAGTGACCCTTCTTCAACAACTTTAACTATATCGACGTGATCACCAAGGAAAAACTCTTCCATGTGGAAAAGATTTGCGCCGGGAAGGTTTGCAAGAAGCATACCGAATGCAATGGGAATAAGAAGCAGAGGCTCAAAGCCTTTTACAACTGCAAGGTAGAAGAGCGCACCGATTATGACGTACATAACGAGTGTCTTAAACATGAATTCGGGATCAGCTACAAAGTTTGCAACACCTGTTGACTGCAAGAAATTTTTAATAAGTTCCAAAATTCAACACTCCAATCTATACTCACTTTGGAGTTATGCGAGTGTAACGATAGCGTCACCTGTATTAACGGTAGCACCCTGAGGAGCATTGATTGCAGCTACGGTACCGCCCATGGGAGCAAAGATCTCATTTTCCATCTTCATAGCCTCAAGGATGCATACAAGGGAATCCTTTTCGATCTTATCGCCAACCTTTACGTTCATCTTAAGGATAGTACCGGGCATGGGAGCCTTAACAGCTTCTCCGCCTGCCGCTTGAGGTGCAGGAGCAGCCTTGGGAGCCGCAGGAGCAGGAGCAGCTACGGGTGCGGGAGACGCTGCGGGTGCGACAGGAACAGCTGCTGCGGGAGCCGCTGCCACTTCACCGATCTCTTCAACTGTTACCGTGTATGTTACACCGTTTACTGTTACGTTATAATTTTTCATAGCTAAATAAAACCTTTCTTAACTAAAACTTATGAATTCCAAGGCTTGCCTGAATTTTTTCTCTTAAATGACACAACTCTGAACGGTAATACTTTTCCGTCGGGAGAAGTAGAAGCAAGATACGCAGCAAGAGCCGCTGTTATTACTGCAACGGTAACGTCACCGTCATCAACGGAGGTTACCTGAACGTCAGGAGCACTCACTGCAAGCTCTTCCTTTTTAACGTCAGGCTGTTTTGTGAAATCAGCTTTATTATTATTCTGCAGACCGTTAATTATCGCACTTATAATTGTCTGAGATAAAAATATAATAAAGATAACCGCAAAAACGAATGCCATTAAAACGAGGATCATCTTGCCACCGTTCTGAAGGCGTTCTGTGATACTCATTCCGTTACCGAAAGCCTGATTTGCCGTGTCAGCTAATAATCTGATATTATTCATATGCGAGGTCCTTTCTTCGCATCATCAGAGAGGCATGATAAGATGTCTTCTTGAAGATGAAACGGTACTCTTTGCGGACAACATGGAAAGTGCTGCACCGATTCGCTGTCTGAGTTCAGCAGAACTGATGATATCATCGATCTCACCGGAAGCCGCCGCTTCAACCGGATTCGCTACATACTCATCCCACTTTTTTTCAAGTTTTTCTCTTGGTGTATTTGCACTGATCTCATCATTAAAGAGGAACGCAACAGCAGATGAAGCATTCATTGCGGCAATCTTTGCCGAGTCAAGAGCATATACAATATCTGCACCGATGGATTTTGAACCCATCACAGAGAAAAAGGAACCGTATGCCTCACCTGTAATCACAGTGATCAATGGAGAGGATACTGTACTGTATGCTGCAGCAAGCTTCGCAATTTCAGCAGTGAAAGGAGATGTCTCAGAAGACTCTGAGTTATCAAATCCTTTACTGTCAACGAGAGTAACAACCGGAATATTGAAACTGTCAAAGAATGATACAAGTCTTGCTGTCTTACGTACTCCTTTAGATGTAACTCTTCCGTCAGTACAAGCCTTATTTGTGGCGACTATACCAACTGTTGTTCCGTCTATAGAGGCAAGACCGCCTATGATCTCGGCAGCATAACCGTTATAAAGCTCGATAAACTTTCCGTCATCAACCAAAGCTCTGATTACAGAATGAACATCTGTTAAATCAAACGTAATCGGTCTATTGATATTATCGGAAGAAATACCGTCAGGAGTACCTTCTGCATTGTTTGAAGGAAGATACTTCAGAAGTTCACGTACTTCAGTAACTGCTGTAGCAACACTGTCAACACAAACAGCTGTTATACCGGCATCAGAAGCACTGTCGGAAGGTGTATTGAATTTAGGGTTAACGGAAATGTCGGCACCTTCACATTTAACAACAAGATCAAACATACCACAGATCACTGAAGCCCCACCTGCTATTGATCCACATACAACGGCGACTTGAGGAATGACACCAGATGCAGCGGATACTGCGCTCATGATCTTACCGTAACCCGCAAGAGCTTTGACACCTTCGGGGATCAAAGCACCCGCGGACTCGAAGAATCCAACGACGGGAGCACCGTTCTGCATAGCAAGCTTATATAGGTCACATATCTTTCTCGCGTGAGCTTCGCTGACAGAGCCACCTATACGTGAGATGTCTTGAGAGAAAGCGTATACGAGTCTGCCGTCAACCGCGCCAAAGCCGCAGATAACGCTTTCAAATTCATAATCTTTTTCCGCGTCAAACTCAGCATTTCTTCGTCTTACATAAGCACCGATCTCAGAAAAGGTACCGTAATCGAAGAATTTTTCCAAGCGTTCCCTTGCACCGAAAGCTCCGGAAGCGTTATCCTTCTCGGTGAGAAGTTCACGAAGCACTGAAGCTGATTTTACTCCGGTATTACTCAGAACACGTGAAAAAGCTTCAAGGTTAAATTTGTCCATGAATATCCTCCTAAATAGTATAGTTAAGATTACGTGTTTGCGAAAATATTTTTAATAAACATTATACAGTATAATCAGAAACATTCCGCCTAATTATAATTATGATACAACAAATTCATGAAAATTTCAACAATTCATGAAAATATTTACACTCTTTTAATATTTCCGCATTGTGCAAACCATATGAAAACCAACAATTATTTATTTCCCTTTAAATTATGATATTTACGACTATTTTCTGACATTATGTGTTATAATAACAAGAATAATATTTCCCAAACGGAGTAAAACATGATAATTGATTTCCACACTCACGCTTTTCCCGATAAAATTGCTGAGAGAGCACTAAATTCACTGAAAGTCAAAATTAACATTGAACCCAATACCGAAGGTACGACACAATCACTTGCAGACAACATGAAAAAATGGGGTATTGACTACTCAGTTGTCTGTAACATAGCAACTAATCCCGGACAGACGTTCAACGTAAATAATTTTGCGATCGATACTTCCCGTAAATCACCTTCTCTGTTTGCATTGGGAAGTATTCATCCTGAATTTGATAATGTTGAAACAGAACTTTCAAGACTAAAAGAAAACGACATTAAAGGTATCAAAATTCACCCTGACTACATGGGACACGATATTGATGAAAACTGTTTTGGTCCTATATTCGATCTGTGCTCGGAACTCGGTCTTTTTGTTATAACCCACGCGGGATTTGACGTATGTTCACCGAATCACATCCATGCTACGCCCGACATGATATTAAGAGTAATTGAGAGACATCCGTCACTCAAGCTGATCGCTGCGCATTTCGGCGCCAACATGATGTTCGGAGAGGTTTATCAAAAGCTCTGCGGTAAGAACTTATGGATCGACACTTCACTTGCGTATATCGAAAACGTTGACAGAAATGATCTTATTAAAATTCTGAAATCACACGATCCCGAAAAGATACTTTACGGAAGTGACGTTCCGTGGTGCCCACCCGATGAAAATGTGAAATTCATCGAAAGCTTCGGCCTCGGAAGCGAGATAAACGAAAAGATATTCGAGAAAAACGCAAGAAATTTATTAAATCTTTAACGTAAAAATGCCGTCGGGCGTCCGACGGCATTGTTTTATTCAGATAAATGTTTTATAAGCTCATCCATAGCGAGAACGTACCCTTTGAAGCCGTGTCCCGCAAACGTTTTAATACTCACAAGAGAAGTATAAGATACCTTTCTGAACTCTTCCCTTTCGTTTACGTCGGAAATGTGTACTTCAACCGTAGGTATAGCTACTGCCTTCAGCGCATCAAGGATCGCTACACTTGTATGTGTATATGCGGCTGGGTTGATTATGATTCCGTCAAACTTACCGTAGGCTTCCTGTATTTTATCCACAAGTACACCTTCGTGATTTGACTGAAAAATTTCGAAATCAACATTTCTGCTGACAGCCGCGTCAGTAATACACCTCACAAGATCATCGTAGGTCTCTCTGCCGTAAATATTCGGTTCGCGTATGCCGAGCATATTCAGATTTGGTCCGTTGATAATTAAAAATCTCATTTTAAAGACCTCACACTCAGAAATAATATAAATCTATGCAAAGAAGCTGACATAAGATTATGTCAGCTTCTTAATTAATTATAAATTACTTTGTAATAGTGATCTTGTTGATTACGCCTGCCTTATCGGGATCGATACCACGAACGATAGTCATTCTGCAAGCGAGAAGCTGGAATACAAGAACACTTACAAAGGGAGTTGTAAGCTCACAGCCTGTATCGGGAATAATAACGGGAGTAACACCATCCGGAACGTTATCAGCGTCGTCAGTGATGAAGATAATGTCAGCGTTAACGTTCTTAAGCTTCGCGGTGATCTCAAGCTGGTCTGCGAATGTAACGCCCTTGGGAGCTACAACGAAAGCCATATCACCTGCGTGGAGCTGTGCGATTGGACCGTGGTGGAAGTCGGATGTGGGATAACCCTTCATCTTGATCTTGTTGGTCTCAAGCATTTTGAGCGCGCCCTCGAGTGCGATGCAGTAAGAGATACCGCGACCGAGGATAACAGCACCGGGCATATTCTGATACTTTTCAGCGAGAGATGTGATCTGAGCGTCAAGTCCATCGATAAGCTCTGCAACCTTGCCGGAAACGTTCTTGAGACTGTCGAGGAATTCAGCATTATCTGACCACTTAGCCGCAAGAAGAGCGAGAATCATCATCTGAGATGTAAAGGTCTTGGTAGCAGCGATGCTGTACTCAACACCTGCGCCGCAGAAGAGGTGGTACTCAGCTTCCTTAGCCATGGGGGACTCAACGTCGTTGGTAACTGCAACGGTAACGGCACCGTCAGCCTTAGCACTCTTGAGAACCTCGAGAACGTCCTCTGCCTTACCGGACTGAGATACGCCCACAACAAGGTACTTGGAAAGGTCAACGTGTGCGCCGTACTTGGTGAATACGGAAGGTGTACCGAGTGTGCAAGGAAGACCTGCAAGAATACCGAAGAGGTACTGAGCATAGATACAAGCGTGGTCGGAAGTACCGCGAGCTGCGAAGTATATACCTGCAACGCCCTTTGCCTTTGCTGCTGCAACGATCTCGGTTGCTACTGCCTCATTTGCACCGATAACTGATGCAAGAATGGAAGGCTGTTCTCTGATTTCAAGTTCAAGATTTATCATTATGTTATACCGCTTTCTGTAGATTTTTATAATTTAATTTTCTGTTGAATCGTCTGAATAATATTGATGAAGTCCCTTAGCCAATGAAAGAGCAAAATCGTCCTGCCACTTTTCGTCAAGCATTTTAGCAGCGTCACCTTCGTTTGTCACGTAACCCATCTCGATGAGAGACGCGGGAAAATGCCCGTATTTTATAACGTACCACGGATGTACCTTGGCATTGACTTTCCATTCGGGAAAGTCCGAGGTTATCTGCCCTGCGATGGTCATTGCCGCTTCTGTATCACCTACTGACGAAGTTTTTTTATTTTCCTCTTCGTAATACACCTCACATCCGTAAACATCGGACATTTCGAATGAGTTACAGTGTATAGAAATATAGTAATCAATCTTATCGCCAAGAGAGTTTGCATAAGCAGTTCTTTCTTCAGGACGGAATCTGTTATTACCGTCATCATTGGAAGCTTTGGGGAAAGTCTTTCCGTCGTGAAGCATTATTACGTCAAATCCGTAAGTTTCAAGATGAACTTTAAGCTTTTGGGCAACAGAAAGAGTAATATCTTTCTCAAGTACATCTCCGAGAAGCTCGCTTGAAGTACCTCCGTCTTCAAAACCGTGACCGGGATCGATACAGATAGTCTTTCCCTTTTTAGGAATCTCCGGTGCCGGAGGCTCGGTTTCAACTTCAGTATCGCTTGAGGTCTTGTCACGAACAACACCTTTCATCGGTTCCCGTCCGGTATCATTTGACACTCCGCATGAAGCTAAAACCAGGCAAAGTACCAACGAAATAATGACCGCATTAACAAACGCTCTGACAATGCTGTATTCAGTACTATTGAAAGATTTGTGCAAAAATTTATCTCTTAGAGAGGACATCTGCTTCATATTTCTTTACCTCAGCAACCCAGGATTCTCTCTGAGGCACGTTCTGGGTCTCACAGTACTTATCCCAAACTGCCGCGAAAGGAAGTGTCTTGAGTTCTTCAAGGTATGCAAGACGAGATGTATAGTCGCCTTCAAGCTCAAACTTCTTAAGAATTGCTGTAGGCTCAAGCTTAGCCATAAGAAGTGCCTTCTGCATATTACGTGCACCGATTGCCCAACAAGCGATTCTGTTAATGCTTGCATCGAAGTAGTCAAGTCCGATATGAACTCTGTCTTCGAAGCCACCGCGAACGATCTCGGATGCGATCGCCTTGGTCTCGTCGTCAAGAATCACAACGTGGTCACTGTCCCAGCGAACAGGACGGGAAACGTGAAGAAGGATTCCCTTTGCGAACTGAAGAGTAGAGCTGATCTTATCGGAAACGACCTCTGTGGGATGGAAGTGACCTGTATCGAGAGTTACAAGCTTATCATGCTTGATCGCACAACCGAGACAGAACTCACCGGAGCCGATAGTACAGCTTTCAGCGCCGATACCGAACACCTTGCTCTCGATAGAGTCGAGATTGTACTTAGGATCGGTGTACTGAGAGAAGATCTCGGTGTAAGACTTAGCGAGAGTCTCTCTGTACTCAGCTTTACATACGGGAATATCCTTGAAACCATCAGGTGTCCACTGGTTGTTGCAGGAAACCATACCAAGCTCACGTCCGAAGTACTCGGAGATCTTAGAGGAACGCTTACCGTGCTCTACCCAGAAAGATCTGATCTCTTCGTTCTGATTGCTGAGAGTGAAACCGTCAGCAGAGAGAGGATGAGAGAAATATGTAGGGTTAAAGTCAAGACCGTAACCGTTTTCCTTAGCCCACTTTACCCATGTTTCAAAGTGCTTGGGCTCGATTTCGTTTCTGTCTACCTTCTTACCGTCGTTGTCAAGGTAGATAGCGTGGATGCTTACCTTTTTCTTACCGGGGATGAGAGAAGCGGCGAAATCGAAGTCAGCCTTAAGCTCATCAATGGTAGTTGCCTTACCGGGATAGTTACCTGTTGTCTGAATACCGCCGGTGAGAACACCGTCGGGATTTTCAAATCCTGTAACGTCGTCACCCTGCCAGCACTGAATGGACACGGGGATTTCCGCAGTTTCAGCAATAGCCTTATCTGTGTCTACGCCAAGCTCGGCATAGATCTCTTTTGCAATTTCATACATCTTATTTGTGTTCATAGTTTTTGTCTCCTATGTAAAAATCAGTTTTCGCCGATAAGACTGAGGAATCTTGCATAAGCATCGTCCCACTGAGCCTTCATTGAAGCATCGGGAGTGTATTCCTTACGGTCGAATGAGTTGCTGATTGCCTGTCTTGCATCGGCAAGACCGCCAAGCTCACCTGCAGCGATTGCCTGCATTGCAATGTTACCGAGGGCTGTAGCCTCAACGGGACCTGCAACAACAAGTCTGCCGGATGCGTCTGCAGCAAACTGAGAAAGCATCTCTTCCTTAGTACCGCCGCCAACGATGTTGATGGTACTGTACTTTCTTCCTGTCATCTCCTCAAGCTTTTCAGCTGTCCAACGGTATCTGAGTGAAAGGCTCTCGAAGATGCAGCGAACGATCTCACCGGAATTCTCGGGAACGTGCTGACCTGTAGCCTTACAGTATTCTCTGATTCTTCCGGGCATATCTCCTGCGGGAGAGAAGAGAGCATCGTCGGGATTGATGATGGACTGGAGAGGCTTTGAAGCCTTTGCCATGTTTGAGAGATCGTCAAAGGAATAGTTAAGACCTTCACGTCTCCACTGACGGCGGGACTCCTGAAGGAGCCACAGACCCATAATATTCTTAAGAACACGGATAGTACCGAACACACCACCTTCATTTGTAAAGTCGTACTTAAGAGACTCATCGGTGATTACGGGTTCGGGACTTTCAATACCCATAAGAGACCATGTACCGCTTGAAATATAGAGGAAGTCCTGATCCTTCGCAGGAACGGAGAGAACAGCACTTGCTGTATCGTGAGAAGCAACCTTTACAACACTCGCGCCTGTCTTACCTGTTTCGTCATCAACGAAGGGGATAAGTTTTCCGAGCTTTGTTCCGGGATCTACGATATCGCAGAAAAGAGAGGGATTGATGCCACACTTTTTGAGAAGATCTGTAGCAAGTGTTCTCTTCTTAGCGTCAAGGAGAGCGCCTGTAGATACGATAGTATACTCGCTGAGCTTTTCACCTGTAAGGAGATATCCGAGAAGGTCGGGCATATTGAGCATCTTATCTGCATTCTCAACGAGCCAGGGACGGTTCTTGATGTCTGCAACCATCTGGTAAATTGTATTGAAATTCATGGACTGAATTCCCGTTACTTTGTAAAGCTCATTCCAGGGAATGATATTTTCGAACACGTATGAGGGAATGGTGTCAGTTCTTGAGTCTCTGTAGTGATAAGGATTGGAAAGGAGGGCGCCTGTTTTATCGAGGTAACCGTAGTCAACACCCCAAGTGTCGATACCGAGTGTGTCTACGCCACCTTCGTTAAGAGAACACTGAAGTATTGCCTGCTTGATCTCGTGAAGAAGTCTGAGAGTATCCCATGTAAAACCTGTGGGAGTCATAACGGGATCATTGGAAAAACGGTGAACTTCCTTGAGAGATATCTTGCTTCCGTCGTAGGAACCGAGAATACCGCGTCCGCTTGATGCGCCAAGGTCGATCGCAAGAAGTTTCTTAGATGCCATAATCTATCATACCTTTCTGGTGTTATTAAATTATTTCCTAAATTATATTATAACAGATTCTGTCGTTATTTGCAAGGGATGCTTTGAAAAATTCGGTAAGACGTGTACAATTTTGTCTTATAACGCAGGTTATTTAAGCTCTATTACAGTAACTCCGTAATCTCCCTCTCCGTACTGACCTGCTCTGAAGCTTGCTACACGTCTGTCGGACTTGAGCATTTTCCAGATAGCGTTTCTGAGAGCACCTGTTCCCTTTCCGTGAATAACGGTAACGCTCTTAATGCCGGCTACGTTAGCTTCGTCGAGGTATTTGTCAACCATGAAGCAACCGTCGTCACCCATCATACCGCGAATGTCAAGCTCAGGCTTGAACGCTCTTGAAACAGTTGCTTTATACGTGGACTGGGGATCCTTTTTCTTCTGACCTCCGTTATCTTCAACAAGCTTAAGGTCTTTGATATTTGCTCTGGATCTTGCGGCACCGAGTCTGACGGAAACGTTACCGTTTTTGTCGGGATCTTCAAGAAGTACGCCCGCAACTCCGAGATTTCGGTGGATGACGTTGTCACCCTTCTTGAGAGGTCTCGGGAGAACGTATCCGTCGTCTTCTTTTTCCATTATGGGATTAAGCTTATCGTCATACTCGCGCATTCTGCGGCGAAGATCCTTTTTAAGATCGCCTGTTTTATCGTAATCTTTGGCCTTCTTTGCCGCATCAAGCTCGTTAAACACAAATTCGCTTGTTGCTCTGGCACCGTTAAGGAGCTGCTGCGCCTTTTCGATCATTCTTGCGCTTTCCCTCTCGGCATTGGCAAGGCGACGTTCAAGTTCAGCTTCCTTTTCCTTCTTGAAAGCCTCAAACTCAGACTTCAGTTTCGCCGCTTCTTCCTTTTCGCGCTCAAGCTCGCCTCTCGTGCCCTCAAGCTTTTCGATCACGTTCTCAAAGCTTCTGGAGTTGTCACCGATAAAGCCGTTAGCACGTTCAACAATATGTGAAGGAAGACCGAGTTTTTCGGAAATTGCAAACGCATTTGACTTACCGGGTGTACCAATGATCAGTTTATAAGTCGGGCGGAGCGTTGCAATATCAAATTCGCAGGAAGCGTTCATAACGTCGCGTGTCTCTATGGCATAAGCTTTGAGTTCTGCGTAGTGAGTTGTCGCAATACAGAGAATTCCCCAGATACGGACTTCCTCGAGAATTGCGGTTGCAAGTGCCGCGCCTTCCACGGGGTCCGTACCGGATCCAAGCTCGTCAAAGAGAACGAGGGAATTTTCCGTCATGTTCTCAAGAACTCCTACGATACGTTTCATATGAGATGAGAAGGTAGAAAGAGACTGCTCAATACTCTGCTCGTCACCGATTTCAGCAAACACGTCGTCAAACACGCAAAGAGTTGAATCATCGTCAGCGGGAATGTGAAGTCCGCACTGAGCCATGACAGCTAAAAGTCCCGTGGTTTTCAGAGTAACCGTTTTACCGCCCGTATTGGGACCGGTAATAACGAGCATACAATATTCTCCACCTAAGGTAACGGTAATGGGAACTACTGTTTTGGGATCGAGGAGAGGATGTCTTGCGCGGTTAAGCTTAACTATACGCTTGTCTGTGATCTTCGGCTCCACAGCACGCATGATGATCGAAAGATCAGCCGCAGCGAAGATAAGGTCAAGCTCTATAATATTGCGATAGTTGTTTTTGAGAGACTGAGAGATGTCACCGATCTCTGCGGAAAACTCATAAAGGATACGCTCGATCTCGTGTGACTCTCGGGACTCAAGGGTACGAAGTTCGTTGTTGGCTTCTACAACTGCCATAGGCTCAATAAACAAGGTTGATCC
>JAZUBG010000182.1:0-5564 GCA_045638405.1 Eubacteriales bacterium
CCTCTCAGTCAACTGACGCTGACAGCTTACCCCCCCACGTGAACGGGCGACCAATGGTCGCCCCTACAATGTGTTATAACATCCCACACCCAATTTTGCATTTTGCACTTTGCATTTTGCATTTTGCATTATTCCCCCCCATTTCCTGCGGAAATGTTCCAAAACAAAGAATAATCGAAAGGCAGAAACTGATATATGAACACAGAACGTATCCCCCGCAGAGTTCTCGGAACGCTCCTTTCCTCCGTTTCGGCAGGAGTCGTTCCCCGCACGGGCGCACCGTATATTGCCATCGGACGTGTTGACGAGATCGCATCCCTTACCCGCGACCTTGACCGCGTTGCAGAAGGCGAGGGTGCGACAAGATTCATAATCGGCCGTTATGGTTCGGGTAAGAGCTTCCTTATCCAGCTCATGCGCGGTTACGCCGCCGATCACGGCTTTGTGACTGCCGATTGCGATCTCTCTCCCGAGAGACGACTCAGCGGAACGGGCGGTCTTGCAACCTACCGTGAGCTGATGCGAAACCTTTCATGCAAAGCATCCCCCGACGGCGGTGCGCTCCCCGCCATCATCGGAAAGTGGTACTCCTTGGCGGCTGAACGTCTTGCGGCACGTGGTATCACTCCCGCATCTCACGTTTTCGTTTCTGCCGTAACCTCTGAGATCATTGCCGACGCGCGAAGCTTAGAGGCAGGCGTCGGTGGATTCGACTTCGCCCTTGTGGTCAGCGAATACTGTAAGGCGTACGGTGAGGGCGACGACGGAAAGATGTCCGCCTGCCTTCGTTGGCTGAGAGGCGAGTTCGGTAACAAGACCGAGGCTCGTGCCGCACTCGGCATCAGAAGCCTGTCCGTCATCGACGACCTTAACTGGTACGACCACTTGAAGCTCATCTGTGCCCTTGTCCGCAAAGTGGGCTACGCAGGACTTTGCGTGTTCATCGACGAGGGAGTCAACCTTTATAAGATAGCAAACCGTATCTCTCGTGAATCCAATTACGAGAAGATACTTTCAATGTACAACGATACCATGCAGGGCAAGGCTGAGGGACTTATGCTGGTCTTCGGCGGAACTCCTCAGTTTCTTGAGGACACACGCCGCGGACTTTTCAGCTATGAAGCTCTCCGCAGCCGCCTTTGCGACAGCAGATTCGTGTCGGGTGACGGTAACTCTCCCTTAAAGAGCATGATGGGGCCCGTTATCCGCCTGAAGCGTCTGTCCGACGCGGAGCTTCTCGCTCTCATGATGCGTCTTACCGCACTCCACGGACAGTATCACAAGTGGTCCCCTCCCGTGACGGACGAGGACATGACCGCATTTTTAAAGAATTCACTTTCCCGCGCGGGAGCCGACATGATGGTCACTCCCCGTGAGGTTATAAGAGACTATGTGTCCCTTCTCGACCTGCTTCTGCAGAACCCCGACAGAAGCTACGCCGACATCGTGGGCAGAGTGGCGGAAAAGTCTGCCGCACCGACTTCCACTGAGACGTTTGGCGGAACACCTGCGGCACCTATGTTAAAATCCGCAGATGCTCCCGCAAGTGCAAATCCCCCCGAAAAGCAGGACGGCGGTTACACCCCGAGAAAAGTAACCATTGATGATATAGTGTTTTGATCCCACGAAAGGAGAAGATGAGTTGAAATTTGTTTTCCCGAATTTCAGGATGCTGTTTGGGGAGCTTGTTTTCGGATTCCTCAGTTTTATCTGCGCATCAAGTATCAAAGACGATGGTCCGAAAGGGGCAAGCGTCGGGCTTCTGATTGTAGCTGTCTTTATTGCGACGGGATATTTTGTGTTTTTTCCTCATTTCTTCGTTTTTGACAAAAAGGGAGTAAGGATATACTATATCCTTGGACTCAGGGAAGAAGCGAAGTGGGACGACGTAAGACAAATTGAAAAGGTCACACACGTTGGATATAGAACGTGGCACACGGTTTTTGTGATCTTCCCCATGGAGAGCAGAGATCTTTTCTTCATGGAAAGCGAGGTCAACAAAACGTGGTACATCCGCCGTGTTATCGAGCATTACTGGGACGGTACCATTGATGACGACGGACTTTTCGCACGATGGCGCCGAAGGAGAGCCGAGCCGAAGAACACATTCCGTGCAGATGGGGAAGAAAGAAAGGTCAAATCTGAGGCACATGAAGTATTAAAACGTTACCGCGGTGAATTTGAAGCCTTAGGTGTGAAGCTGAGCGTGAAATTCACCTACGACGGGGAAGAAAAACGCCCCGAAAGCAATTATGAATATAGAGTAAATCTGATTTTCATCGGACACGGCGAGGATGAGAAGTCTGAGATCGAAACGCCCCTTCTTCGTGTGATCCGTGGAAAGAAGGAGTTCCGTCCGATGGCTGTCCGCGGAGCGTTTGACGAGCTTGAAGAGATACTCAGGGAGGAGCTTGATTCTCTTGACAGGCTCGGACGTGAAGAGTATTTCACGGAGATATGAACGGTCGCTTTTCCCGAGGCGACACATGAAAGTCAACTTCAGTATAAAGAGGTGTAACATATGAAAGACGAAAGAAAATTCAGACATAACTACCACACCCACACCTATCTCTGCCATCACGCCTCGGGTACCATAAGAGATTACGTAGAGGCGGCAGTAAGCGGCGGCATGGAGACCCTCGGCTTTTCGTGCCACGCACCCTATCCATTCGGTGAGAGATTCCATTCATGGTACAGAATGACTCCCGAGGAAATGAAGATCTACGTTTCCGAAATCCTCCGGCTTAAAGAGGAGTTTGCGGGAAAGATCGACATTAAGCTGGGTTATGAGGCGGAGTATTATCCCGCACTCTTTAACGAATTGCTTGCCGAAATAAAGAAATATCCATGTGACTACATCATTCTCGGTCAGCATTTCTACAATAATGAGTATGACGGAAATTATGCCGGCAGCCGAGTAGACGATATTCGCAGCGTAAAGGCGTATGCGAGAATTTTATGCGAGGGAATGAAGACGGGACTTTACACATATGTGGCACATCCCGATCTCAACAGCTACACGGGAGACGTGGAAGAATACGTCGATGCCATGAGCCGTGTTTTCGAGGTATCTCTTGAGACCGACACTCCCCTGGAGATCAATCTTCTCGGTATCCGAGGCGGCAGAAGCTATCCTAAGGACGAGTTCTGGCGCAGAGCAGGTCAGTACGGAGTTAAGGTCGTGCTTGGAAGCGACGCTCACGATGCGGATTGTCTGAAAGGCGACGAAGATTTCAAAAAAGCTCTCGAAATGGTAGACAAATACGGACTCAATTACGTTGAAAAGGTAAATCTGAGGAAGATCAAATAAATCCACTGCACATTACCTCTGTCGGTGTACTTTACCCTGTCATCCTTGAGGGAGCAAAGCGACCGAAGGATCTCATTCCATAACGTAAACCTTAACCCGCACGATCACGGACCGCCGGGGACGTCGGTCCCTACAATATCTGATTACGTTCCGTCTTAACTCCGCACGAAATTCCACAGATTCCCGTAGGGGAGAACTGTGTTCTCCCGCAACGTACACCTAAATCTGTACGAAAACGGGACGGTCCCCTACCATGTGGTTGGATTACGTTACCCTTCAACCTGCACGTCACCTCTGTCACTACACGACTGCCCATGCCCCAATTTTGCATTTTGCATTTTGCATTTTGCATTTTCCTCTCCCCTTCTTTTTGTAAAAAATGTAAAAAACCTTTGACTTTTCTACTTCCGTGTGCTAAAATGATAGAAGATTTTACATAAAAGGAAGTGAAGTTACAATTATGATCAAAAGATTCGCAAAGTATTACCGTCCGCATATGAAGATATTCATTCTTGATATGCTGTGCGCCCTGCTTCTCGCAGTGTGTGACCTTTTCTATCCCATGATCACAAGGAATATGCTTGATAAATATATTCCTAACAAAGACATGAAACTCCTTATTGTCTGGGCGGTCATTTTGCTTGTGATCTACCTTGTCAAACTTGGACTTAACTACTTCGTAAACTATTACGGTCACGTCGTGGGCGTTAAAATGCAGGCTGATATGAGACGTGACGTTTTTGACCATCTTCAGCATCTCCCCCTCACGTATTTCGACAACAACAAGACCGGTACCATCATGTCCCGTATCATCTCCGACCTTATGGACATTTCAGAGCTTGCTCACCACGGTCCCGAGGATCTTTTCCTTTCCGCTGTAATGCTCATCGGTGCCTTTGTCGTTATGGGAAGCATCTATATGCCCCTCACTCTCATCGTGTTTGCCACCATTCCCGTAATGGTCATCTTTGCTGCCAAGAAGCGTCTCGCTATGACTGAGGCGTTCAAGACCTCAAGAGTTGAGATCGGTGAAGTTAATGCAAATCTCGAAAACAGTATCGCGGGTATCCGCGTTTCCAAGGCATATACCAATGCCGATTACGAAAACGAGCACTTTGCAGAGGGTAACGGTAAGTTCGTTAAGGCACGCCGCAAGGCTTATAAGGTAATGGCGGACTTCATCGGCGGTACTACCTTTATCGGTGACCTTCTTAATATCGTTCTCTACGTTTCGGGCGGTCTCTTCTGCTTCTACGGCAAGATCAGCCTTACCGATTTCGTGGTGTTTGTTATGTACATCAGCATCTTCATGAACCCCGTAAGACGTCTCGTCGGCTTTATCGAGCAGTACCAGAACGGTATGACGGGATTTGAACGTTTCTGCGAGATCATGGATTATCCCCCCGAAGTTGACGCCCCCGACGCAGTTGACATGGGCGTGGCTAAGGGAGAAATTGAGTTCGACAGAGTTTCCTTCGCTTACGAGGACAGCGCGGATATTCTCCGTGAGCTTTCCTTCAAGGTTGAACCCGGAAAGACTCTTGCGCTGGTCGGTCCCTCAGGCGGCGGTAAGACTACCATATGCCACCTTCTCCCCCGTTTCTACAGGGTAAAAGAGGGTGAAGTAAGAATCGACGGAGTTTCCGTTGAGAAGGCAAGTCTCAGTTCCCTCAGACGCAACATCGGTATCGTGGCGCAGGACGTGTTCCTCTTTAACGCATCTATCTACGAGAACATCGCTTACGGCTGTCCCGACGCTACCCGCGAGCAGGTGGAAGAGGCGGCTAAGAGAGCGAATATTTACGACCACATCGTAAGCCTTGAAAAAGGTTTTGACACCGTAGTAGGTGAGCGCGGGGTCAAGCTCTCCGGCGGTCAGAAGCAGAGAATCTCCATCGCGCGAGTATTTCTGAAGGATCCCGCGATCCTTATTCTCGACGAGGCGACCTCGGCTCTCGACAACGCTTCCGAGATCGCGATTCAGAAGAGCCTTGAGGAGCTGTGCCGTGGCAGAACGACAATCGTCGTAGCACACAGACTTACAACCGTAAAGAACGCTGATGAGATCCTCGTTGTGACCGACGAGGGAATCGCGGCATTTAAGATATTGCCGGATGGAGACCTGGAGAAGATCAATCAGGCGAGTATCCGCGGTATGAGAGGTTGCTTTATCGAGCTGTACGAGGAGAAGGGATTTCTGTTTGTTGCCGGCTATCATGACGGGAAGATGACGGTCTTACGTCTTCGTGAGGAT
>JAZUBG010000183.1:0-4420 GCA_045638405.1 Eubacteriales bacterium
TGAACGGTAGGGGTTGGGGCCGTATGCGGCTCTTGAATGCTGTGCATTGTTAGCAAGTGCACAAGCGGCGTAGCACATATAATCAAGCTGTGTGATGAATGCTGACTCAACCTCTTCGTAAGACTTAGCCTTTCTCATGTCACCTGTAGGAAGTGCTTCGTCTTTTCCTGTCATGGGGTTCACGCCGTTGAAGAGAGCGTACTCAAGGCACTTTGCGAAGTTGACCTCACCGTCCTCAAGACCCATGTGGCTCTTACCGAATATGTCGATCTGGTTACAGCCGTTCATGCAGTAATCGTGGCTGTCGCAGGGAGGAATTCCGATCTTTTCAAGGGAAACGCAAACCGCCTCGTCGTTGTAGAGAGCAGGCATACCGATACCTGACGCGAGTGTTTCGGTAATAGCATCCCAAAGCTTCTCGGGAGTATTACGGTGAACACGGAGCGTGATATTGGGAGTCTGGAATTTCTTCTCGCGTGCAATACGAAGGATCTCGTAGGTCAGCTCGTTAGACTCGTCGTTCCAGTTCTCATCACTTCCCGCAAGGCAGAGGTTCCATGTTCTTGTGTCGTGGAACGTCTCCCAAAGTCTGTCAAGAGCTTCTCTTGCCGCATCCTTATCCTCAGTCATCTCCCAAGCTCTCCACATGTACTGGTCAAAGCGTCCGGGAGAGTCGATACCGTCGGTAACGAAGGTGAGCCAGAAGGCGTAAACAGCAGATGTAAAGTCGTAAGCAGGCTTCTTCGGTACTACTTCAAACGCGCGAGCGGCGTCCTCATAGCACTTCTTTGCCACAGGATCGGTCTCAGCCGCAGCCTTTTCGAGTGCAAGAGCGTGGAATCTCTCACCGAGAATGTCAAGAGCATCCATTGCAAGGTCGCATCCGCGATAGAACCAGTCGGAATCGGGGTTGCCGAGAGTCTTGCACTTCGCAATGATCTCACGAACACCGTCGGTACCGAGGTTTACGATTCTTCCGAAGTCGGGGTTGGAGTGACCACCCCAGCCGCCGCCCCACATTGCCATAGCATCTGAAAGAGTTGCCTGTCTTGCATCACAGAAATAACCTCTTGTTCTCATAAGCGGCTCGATCTTAGATCTCCAGCTCATGATCTGTTCTTCGTATTCGGGCATTTCCTTCACAAGCTCGGGAGCGGAACTATACTTGTAGCAAAGGCTGTCAGAATAACTGAAATTGGACATTTCGCAATCAAAGTGGAAACGAGGGAGATAGTTTCTGTCGAAGCTGATCTCGCCGAGACGTGCGCATTCAACGAGTCCCATAGCGATTCTCTCGCTGATCTCAAGGCTCTCGTCCTTGAAAAAACCATGAAGAAGGGGGTCGATGTTGGGATTGTAATTCATATATGTATCCTCCGTAATAATTATTATCAAAATTTATTTCAGCTCCGCTGTGGTGCGGGCAATGATGTTTTCCTGTAAGCCTTTTCCAAGGTCAACGAAATAGTCACTGTATCCGCCGACTCTTACGATAAGATTCTTGTATCTTTCGGGATCCTTCTGTGCGGCGATGAGATCTTCGGGGCTCACCACCGTTACAGTATACTGCTGACCTCCGCCGGCGAAATAAGCCTTAGCAAGTCCTTTAAAGATACGCTTACCGTCTTCGGTTACAAAAAGCTTCTTGTCAAATTTTATCTGGAACACGAATCCGCTGCAGGCTTCACCGTGATTATATTTAAGCACGGATTTCATGCAAGCGGTGGGACCGTGGGTGTCGCATCCGGGAACTGCGGCGATAGAGTCGGCAAAAAGGCTTTCGCCCCGCTTCTTTCCGTTAGGCAGTGCCGCTACCGAACGTCCGTACTGTGCCGCGCGCTCGTAGGTACTGCAGCCTCCTGTGAACACTCCGCCCCGGTAGGTGTGATGACGCTTGAGCACAGTGAGGAATCGGTTCATTATGCGTGAGGTTATCTCGTCAACACCATCCACGTCATTGCCGAACTTTTCGCAGCTCTTGAAATCGCGGTAAAGCTCGTCATACCCTTCAAAATTCGCACTGAGGGCATCAAGAAGCTCACCCATCGTATATTTTTTCTCATCGAAAACAAGCTTTTTAATCGCCCACAGACTGTCGCCCGTGTCGGGTGCACCCTCGGCAAGTATCTGTCCGTGATTATAAAGAGGACCGCCGTTTTTGAAGTCACGTCCCGTCTCAAGACATCCTTCAATGAGACATGACGTGAGGGGATTCTGACCGTATATCGCGCGGGATATCATGCCGTTGTTGGCAGTAGCACACGAAACGTAGCACGTGTAGTCAAGCTGAGCTGTAAACGCCCGCTCAACCTCCTCGTAGGACTTGGCATAACGCAAATCTCCCGTAGGGAGGCTCTCCTCCATGCCGTTCATGGGGTTCACACCGTTGAAGAGTGCGTACTCAAGGCACTTGGCAAAGTTGACCTCTCCGTCCTCAAGTCCCATGTGGCTCTTACCCATAATATCTATCTGATTACAGCCGTTCATGCAGTAGTCGTGACTGTCATACGGTGGAATACCGATCTTTTCTAAAGCGGGGCAAACTACCTCGTCGTTATAAAGTGCGGGCATTCCTATACCTGATGCAAGAGTTTCTGTGATAGCATCCCAAAGCTCCTCGGGAGTGTTTCGGTGGACTCGGAGAGTAATATTCGGGGTGTTATACTTTTTCTCTCTTGCAAGACGGAGTATCTCATAGGTCAGCTCGTTTGCTTCGTCACGCCATTCCTCGTCGCTTCCCGCAAGGCACAGGTTCCACGTTCTCGTGTCGTGGAATGCGTCCCAAAGTCTCTCTAAAATCTCTCTAGCCTCGTCCTTGTTTTCGGTCATCTCCCATGCGCGGTACATATACTGATCGAATCTGCCGGGAGAATCACTTCCGTCTGCGGTGAAAACCAGCCAGAAGGCGTGAACTGCGGAGATGAAATCGTATGCGGGCTTCTTCGGCACCACCTCAAAGGCACGTGCTGCATCTTCGTAATATTTTCTGATTTTTGGATCGAGCTCGCTCGCCGCCCTCTCCTTAGCTATAGCACAGTATCTCTCACCGAAGCTGTCAAGCGCATCAAGGGCGTAAGAGCATCCGCGGTAGAACCAGTCTGAGTCGGGGTTTCCTCGCTTTTTGGCTTCCGCGATTATCTCACGTATCCCGTCTGTGCCGAGATTCACGACCCTTCCGAAGTCGGGATTCACGTGGCCGTTACCATTATTTCCCCACATAGCCTTGGCATCCGTGAGCGTTTTTATTCTCTCGTCACCGAACACACTTCTTGCACACATGAGAGTACCGAATTTGTCCGACAAAGTGTTATAAAGAACTTCGTGCTCGGGGTGATCGGCAACTGCCCTTTTTAGCCCGCTGAATTCGTATCCGATATTGTCTCCGTGATGCGAATGGACAAGATATGAGCCAAATCCGCAACGGGGGAGGTGATATTTGTCAAATCCGAGGTCGCCATACTTGCTCTGATAAGCAAGTGCCATTCCGAGGCGTTCACCAAGCTCAAGACTTTCGTCCTTGTAGAACCCGTAAAGCATCGGTTCGAGTTTTACGTCAAACTCCATAGAAACCTCCTGTTATAGCTCTTCTGTTTTTAAAGTTCATTGAACGTTCTCTTGATAACGCTCTGCTGGATAGTGCGATCAAGCTCCACGAAATATCCGCTGAAGCCGCCGACCCTGACGATAAGGTCACGATGTCGGTCGGGATGCTCCACTGCATCAAGGAGCTCATCGGGGCTTACTACAGTGGCGGTAAACTGCTGTCCGCCTGCAGCGAAATATGTCTTCACAAGTCCCTTAAAGCTTTCCTTACCATTATCGGAAGAGAACATCTTTTTGTCAAATTTATTCTGGAAAATGAATCCGCTTCCCGCCATACCGTGATTGAACTTAAGTACGGAACGTATCTGTGCAGTGGGACCGTTTGTGTCACATCCGGGCACCGCGGCTATGGAATCTGCGATGAGAGGCTCACCGCGTCGTTTTCCGTTGGGGAGAGCCGCGATCTGAGCACCATAGTATGTCGCTCTGTCATCGGGACTGCATCCGCCGCTGTATACGCCGCCACGGTAGGTATGCTGACGGCGAAGGATAGTGAAGAATCGGTTAAGTAGCTTTGCGGTGATCTCGTCAACCTCGGGAATATCGTTGCCGAACTTCTCGCAGCTCTTAAAGTCGTGATAAAGCTCTTCGTATCCAACAAAATCCGCGTCAAGAGCGTCGATCAGCTCTGCCATCGTGTACTTTTTCTCGGTGAACACAAGCTTCTTTATAGCCCAGAGACTGTCACCCGCGTCGGCAATACCCTCAGCAAGGATCTGTCCGTGGCCGTACAGGGGACCGCCGTTGCGGTAATCAACGCCCTTCTCAAGGCATCCCTCAATGAGGCATGAGCGAAGGGGATTCGCACCGTAGATGG
>JAZUBG010000184.1:0-7348 GCA_045638405.1 Eubacteriales bacterium
GAAAAGTTGGAAGAATACATTCATTACTACAACAATGAGAGAATCTCTCTCAAGCTAAAAGGAATGAGCCCGGTTCAGTTCCGAGCTCATTCACAAGCAATTTAATATTTATTTTTGTCTAAACTTTTGGGTTCACTTCAAAGCACACTCTCTTTTTAATTCAAATAATTTTTGTCGGCTCGATAACCGCAGGTACCTGTTTCGCACCTGATACTACACTGTAAATATCAATAGCGTTATAAATAGGTCCCCATAAATTGGTTGATCCGACAGTAACAAGTATGTATTCAGGTTCTTTAGCATAAATCGACTCTTCGCTCTCGTCCTCGTCGCAGGAGACTGCAAAGCTGGCCAAACAGTGATGCGCTTCAAGCGTATACCCGGTTTTTCCGCCTACAACGAATGCCGAATCAGGTTCATTACCGTACATACGTGAGAATAGTGTACTTGTAAGAAGAATACCTTCAGGATGCTGTTCCGTAGGAGCAGTTATATACTGATAAGTACTAAATATTTTAAGCATAAGTTCATCTTTTAACGCATACTCAAGAATTTTTGCAAGCTCATGACAAGTACTGTAATGATTCGGATGATGTAGTCCGGTACAATTTTCAAAGTGAGTATTTTCAAGGCCAAGTTCTGCAACCTTATCATTCATCAGCTTTACAAATTCTTTTTCACTTCCGGATATAAACTCTGCAAGACCAACAGCCGCATCGGCACCGGACGGGAGCATAAGTCCGTAAAGCATATCGCGAATACTTATCTTTTCACCTGCCGAAAAACCTGCAACAGATGCATTTTCAATGAGCAAAGGATCAAGAATATCTGCCGTCATAGTAAAGGTAACATCAAGATCAGGGCAGTTTTCAACGGCGACTATAAGAGTCATGATCTTTGTAAGAGATGCAGGATAAATTCTTTCCTCGGCATCACTGGCTGCCACCACAACATTATTTTTAACATCAATAAGCACGGCAGAACAAAATCCGAAACCATCTGAAAACTTGGCTGTTTTGTCAGTATATGACGCAAAACTAACAGGATATTCCACGTTACACGGAGATGACTCTTCTTCCGGGGTACAAAGTATATCCGATTTTCTTTCAAGCCCGGTAACACCTGTATTGGGGGATGGTGTCTTGGAATGAATAATATCGGTACCACCGCAAGATGAAAGCAAGCATATAAGTACCCCAACAATAACTGTGGAAAACAACGCCAAAATTTTATAGTGATTAAAATTTTTACGACTGTTTCTTTCAACGGATAACTTTCGTGCTCTGTTAGAAGTATTTAAGTTTCGTGTATTCATAATCTTTAATTCTCTCTGTTTTTTTAAAAAGAATATTTTTACATCCTTCCTCATTATTATACCATCATTTATTGTAATTTTCAATAGTTTTGACCAAATTACACGTCAAATAATATACATAATTAGTAAAAGCACCAGGAAAAGCACCGGAAATTCAAATCAAAAGTATACACAAAGCGGTAAATAAAAAAATGAATATGATATTCATTTAAAATTCTTTACGGTACTTGATTATTCTTATATTTTTTGATATAATTAGAGTATTGTGAATAGTTATGGCCAAAGCTGAGTTTTACTTACTTACAAAGCTTTGGAAGGAAGGTAAAAATCATGGAAAAGATCAAAAAGCCAAGAGGCACTATGGATATTTTAGCTCCGGAATCAGAGCTTTGGAACTACGTTGAAGGCAAAATGCGAGACGTTGCTTCACGCTTCGGATTTTCCGAGATACGTACTCCTACCTTTGAGGAGCTTTCACTCTTCAAAAGAGGCGTTGGCGACACGACAGACGTGGTTCAGAAGGAAATGTACACATTCGCCGACCGTGACGGTACTGTGTTTGCTCTTCGTCCCGAAGGTACTGCATCTGTTGTACGTGCAATTATCGAGAACGGACGCACATCCGATCCCATGCCTCTCAAGTATTACTATATAATTAACTGTTTCCGTTACGAGAAGCCTCAGGCGGGACGCAGCCGAGAATTCTTCCAGTTCGGTACTGAGATGTTCGGCGCTAAGGGTGCGGCTGCAGACTTTACCGTAATCTCCCTCGCTCACACTCTTCTCCGCGAGCTCGGAATCACCGGAATCAAGCTTCACCTCAACTCAATCGGTTGTCCCGATTGCCGCCCCGCTTACAGAGAGAAGCTTGTTGAGTATCTCACCGCTAACAAGGATAAACTCTGTGACACCTGTAAGGCAAGACTTGAGGCTAATCCCCTTCGAATCCTTGACTGTAAGAATCCCGACTGCAAGGAGATCGCTGAGGCGGCTCCCAAGTCTATCGGTCATCTCTGCGAGGAGTGTGACACTCACATGAAGAGCCTTACCGAGATGCTTGATGCGGCGGGAATTGAGTACGAGATCGACACTCACATCGTCCGCGGACTTGACTACTACACACGTACCGTATTTGAGTTTATCTGTGAGGGCATCGGTGCACAGAGCACAGTTTGCGGAGGCGGACGCTATGACGGTCTCATGGAGCAGCTCGGCGGCCCTACTCAGCCCGGTATCGGCTTCGGTATGGGTATCACACGACTCCTCATGGCTATGGAGCAGTGCGGAGCTTACGTTCCCGAGGCAAAGCGCCCCGAGCTCTACATTGCATCTCTCGGTGCGGCTGCGGCTGTAAAGGCAAACTGCATCACCACCGATCTCCGTCGTGAGGGAATCATCGCTGACTGTGACGTTATGGGCAGAAGCCTCAAGGCACAGATGAAGTACGCTGACAAGATCGGTGCAAAGTACACTCTCATCCTCGGCGACTCCGAGATCGAGACAGGCCGTGCTGTGATCAAAAACATGAAAACAAGTGAGCAGACTGAGATAGAGATCTCCGCTGCTGCTGAGTTTATTAAAAATAATCAGACAAATAACTGAGACGAAGGAAAGGATCAGGTAAATTATAATGGCTTCATTCACAAAGAGTGACAAAAGAACTAATTACTGCGGTACTCTCAATGCATCCAACATCGGAGAAAGAGTAACCGTTCTCGGCTGGTGCCAGAGACAGAGAGACCTCGGTAGTCTTATTTTCATTGTCCTCAGAGACAGAACAGGTATCGTTCAGCTTGCATTTGACGCTGAAACCGACAAGCAGATCTTCGACGACGCATTCGGCGTACGCGCAGAGTACGTGCTCTCCGCTTCCGGTATCGTTCGCTCCAGAGGCGAGGCGGCTATCAACCCCAACATGGCTACCGGTGAGATTGAGATCGCGGTTGACACATTCAAGATCCTCTCCGTAGCTCAGACTCCTCCCTTTGCTATCGTTGAGAACAGCGACGTTAAGACTGAGCTTCGTCTTACACACCGTTATCTTGACCTCCGCCGTCCCGACCTTCAGGGTAACATCATCGCTCGTTCCAAGATCACAAATATCGCCCGTAACTATTACGCAGAAAACGGCTTTATTGACATTGAGACTCCTAATCTCATCAAGCCTACTCCCGAGGGTGCAAGAGACTATCTCGTTCCCAGCCGTGTTCACCCCGGTAAGTTCTATGCTCTTCCCCAGTCTCCTCAGCTTTACAAGCAGCTTCTCATGTATGCGGGATTTGACCGCTACTTCCAGATCGCTCGCTGCTATAGAGATGAAGACCTGAGAGCTGACCGTCAGCCTGAGTTTACTCAGATCGACCTTGAGATGTCATTTGCTGACGAAGACGATATCATCGCAATGAACGAGGGATTCATCAAGAGACTCTTTGACGAGTTCATGGGTCTTCCCCTTGAGACTCCCTTCCCCAGAATGACCTACGCTGAGGCTATGGACCGTTACGGCTCCGACAAGCCCGACACACGTTTTGAGATGGAGCTTGTAAATATCTCCGACGTTGTAGCTGAATGCGGATTTGCAGTATTCTCCGGTGCAGTTAAGAATGGCGGTTCCGTTCGCGGTATCACCGTTAAGGGCGGCGCATCTATGTCCCGTAAGGAGGTTGACGCTCTCGTAGAGTTCGTGAAGACTTATGGTGCTAAGGGTCTTGCATGGTACAAGAACGCTGCAGGCACAGTTTCCTCTTCCTTTGCTAAGTTCATGAGCGAGGATGAGATGAACGCACTCATCACAAAGATGGGCGCGGGTGAGGGTGACCTTGTACTTATCGTTGCTGACAAGAACGCTGTTGTTTTCGATGCTCTCGGTGCACTCCGCGTACACGTTGCAAAGAAGCTTGGTATGATCGACAAGTCTAAGTTCAACTTCCTCTGGGTAACAGAGTTCCCGCTTCTCGAGTACAGCGAAGAGGACGACAGATATTACGCAAAACATCACCCCTTCACAATGCCTTTTGAAGAGGATATTCCCCTTCTTGATACAGATCCCGGCGCAGTTCGTGCAAGAGCATACGACTGTGTCCTCAACGGTACTGAGCTTGGCGGCGGTTCTATCAGAATCCACACTACCGAAATGCAGAACAAGATGTTCTCTGCTCTCGGAATCGGTGCAGAAGAGGCTGACGAAAAGTTCGGATTCCTTCTTGAAGCATACAAGTACGGTGTACCTCCTCACGGCGGTCTCGCATTCGGTCTTGACAGACTTGTAACTCTTCTTCTCGGTCTTGAGGATATCCGCGACGTTATCGCATTCCCCAAGGTACAGAATGCGTCAGAGCTTCTCTCCAAGTGTCCCGGTCTCCCTGACCCCAAGACTCTTGAGGAACTTCAGATCAAGGTTGCAGTTCCCGAAAAGGAATAAACTTAAACTTTATTTTCTGAAAGGATATTATATTATGAAGCACAGAATTGGTTTTATCGGCTACGGTAACATGGGTGGCGGTTACCACTGGGAAGTCGCTCACGACAGAACTGACGTATGCGATGATCTTAAGCCCGTTGCAGTATTCGACTTCCGTGAGTCTCAGAGAAAGCTCGCTGAAGAGCGCGGAATGAAGGCTTACGACAACTTCGATGACTTTATCGCTCACGAGGATATGGACATCGTTGTTGTTGCCTGCGGTAACAACTTCCACTGCGAGATGACTTGCCGTGCTCTTGAGGCAGGCAAGCACGTTATCTGTGAAAAGCCCGTTGCAATGACTCTTGAAGAGTTTGACAAGATGGTTGAGACCGCTAAGCGTTGCGGCAAGCACTTCTTCGTTCATCAGAACAGAAGAATGGATGTTGATTTCCTCGTTGTTAAGAAGGCTTATGAGGAAGGCAGACTCGGTAACATCGCTGACATTGAGTCCAACTTCAAGGGCGGCTACATGGGCGGATGGAGACTTCTTGAGGACCACGGCGGCGGAATCCTTTACGACTGGGGTGTTCACCTTATCGACCAGATCGTTTACCTCATCGACAGACCTGTTGTTGACGTAAGAGCTTATCTCAGAAGCGAAACTGTTTCTCAGGTTGACGACAGAAGCATTATTGAGTTCACATTCGACAACGGAGTACACGCAAGAGTAGTTGTCAGCGGTCACTTCCTCGTTGACTGTCCCAGATTTGCAGTTTACGGCGACAAGGGTGCTCTTTGGGTTGATGAGATCTACAAGGGTAAGGGTATGCTCAGAGAGAGCATCATTGAGGGCGAGAAGCCCAAGACTGTTACTGCCTACTGTGCTGATGGTGCATACGATCGTGAGATCGTAGAATACGACCTCGGTCTCAGACGTGTTGAATTCCCCGACGACGGTACAACATTTGATCAGGACTGGGCTGTTCTCTATAAGAACATGCTTGACACAATTGACGGCAACGATGAAATGATCGTAAAGTACGACCAGGTAAGAACTGTTCTTTCCATCATTCTTGCTGCGTTTGAGTCCTCCAAGACCGGAAAGACTATCACACTTTAATCATTAACAAAAGGGTGCCGTATTCGTTTTACGGCACCCTGATTTTTCACTCTTAAGAATTGATTACCGATTGACTGCATAACATACTGACAGATACTTCCTGTGGAGGTGTATTTTTTGAAGAAAAAGTATAGCGAAGTTATTCTGACGTTGTTTATAATATACTGTTCCCTTCTTGCCGTTATTTTGTTTCTGAGAAACGGCAGAGACCTTTCCGTTAGCTTAAGTAATCTCGACAGCAGACTGACAAACAGTGTAAATCTGATTCCGTTTAAAACGATCAGTAACTACATGACAGCCTTACAAAACGGAAACGTGTCGAAATCGGTTGTACGTAACAATCTTGTCGGTAATTTTATTTTGTTTCTGCCCATGGGTTACTTTTTACCAATAGTAATGGAAAAGAGAAACTTCTTTATTACCGAATCAATGGTTCTTGTTATAATAGCGCTTGTCGAAGTACTGCAGCTTATCTCGGGACTTGGAAGTTTTGACGTGGATGACATAATACTGAATTTCGCGGGAAGTGTCATCGGTTACGGAATCTTTTATTTCACAAACAAGTGTATAAGAAAAACCGACAGATGACCCTGTCGGTTAATTATTTACGTTTTCTTTCATTAGCCTGCAGTATCTGTGACGTTTTCCATCGTTTTCGATACGACGGATAAAGCGCATTTCTTCAAGCATCTTCAAAACAGCCCAAAGAGAACGTCCTTTAAGGCGGGTAGCTTTCTCATATTCCTGTCTGAGAAATACTTCTCCAAGGGAATCGGGCACAAACTGCGCAAGGTCATCGGGGAAAGTGAGATCTCTCATATCAACGATTGCGGTAGGAACGATGTCGACCTTAGTGGCATTGTTCTTGCGGTAACGTCCCCATCCGTCAAGATTGCGGTATTCATCCGCTTCAAGAGTAATTACGGTAATTGTAAGTAAAGGATCTCTGAGATATTCCACTACGTAAAGAAGCTCGGGAGCGAGACAAAAAATATCCTCGCTTATAGCTCTTTTACTCCTCTGCACGTCACCCGTTTCGGTATCGATCCAAACGATTCTCCGTTTACTGATAACAGGAAAAACAAGACGCACACTTGAATCCTCAAGAAATGCGTCAAGCTTTTTATTAAGACCTCTAAGAGTCGCGGTCTGAATCTCAGTAATATTCGTACCGCTTTTTATATCAGCAACGAATCCTTTGTAGGATACCTCATGGCAGTCGGTATTGCTTTCAAAGAAATTCTTCAGAATATAGTGAAGACTTTTTTCGCTGTAGGTACCGATCCCCTGCTCAGGCTTTCCGTGAAGTACATAATCCGAAATGAGATTGTCAAATCTAAGTTTATCGTAAGCACTGAGCATATCAATATCTGCTCTTAAGCCACTCAAGAAGCGCATCAATATCGTCTTCGCTGAGGTTTCTGTCCATAAAGAAGGAGTTCATAACGGAAACGAACGATCCACCGTGATACTGAGTAATAAAATTATCAGTAACAAGTCGGAGGCCAAG
>JAZUBG010000185.1:0-9525 GCA_045638405.1 Eubacteriales bacterium
CTCTTATCTAAAGCTTTTTGGTACCACCATCAACGCTAGTGGTTTTTGTGGACAATCAAAAGTCAGAGCTGACATAAAAATCAGCTCTGACTTTTTTCATATTATTTGTACTTAAATCTGATAGTAACAGTCAGAATATTCTTATCATATGAGTAAGAATATGTGTTTGTCACTATCTGCTTGTCGATCTTCGAGACAGTTTTGATAGTTTCAAGACAATCTTGACCGACTGCACAGAACTGATTGAGTGCACGGTCAAAGACAGATTTGTTCTTACACTTGAATGTGAAAGACCTATTCTTATTCTTTACCGCAGTCTGTGCAATAGTCTTGATCTTGTCGAGATCGTAGCTTTCAAGCACGCAACCGTTGTGGTAATAATAGTTACCGCGAGTAGCAGTGCAAGGTGGCATATCAGCAGGTGAAAGATCAATGTCTCTCGTTCTGAGCAGCTCTTCGGATGTGATACAGAAGTAATTGAATCCAAGGTCACTTGATTTTACGCTCTGTACGGTATTGGAGCTGTCGTCCCAAGTGGTATCAAGATAGTAATACTCACCATCGATCTTCAGAATGTTCCATGCGTGAGCCTCACCGCGTTCACCGTTTTCCTTACGCACGTGACCTGCTACCTCAGCACACTCAATTCCGCACTTCTGTAAGAGATACTGCATTGCACGTGCATAACCCTCACAAACAGCCTTTCCTTCAAGGAATACTCCGCAGATAGTTCTGAGATAATCGATCTTCTCCCGTGCAGGTCCGCCTTCGCTTATCTGCTTATTCAGTGCGATGGTATCATAGTCAACCGCAGAAATGACCTTAACGTGAAGTCTAAGAGCTACGTCGTAAGCACTCATCGTGTCGTCGATGCCTTCGAGATACTTCGGAACTACCTCGTCGATACGTCTCTGAAGTACCGCTGATTCTTCGGCAGTGGCACCGTAAGCGGGCATCACGAATGAACCGCTCATGGAGAAAGTGTTGTACCAGAACAGTTCAGGATGATCGTAAGCGATGGCATCGCTTACCTTAACCATATCCTCAAAGGTACATCCTGCAACTTCAACACGCTCGGCATGGTTACGAATAGCACCCAACAGTGCATCGTAAGCAAGCTGCATAGTTCCGGTAAGTCGCGGATAGTAGAAGTACGACACTTCACCATCTGTGATTCTGTCAGACTCTTCGGGATTCTGAGGCAGACCAAAGTCATCGGGTCCAAATTCTTCCCTCTCAGGCTTATCTGTACCGTCAACGTCTGAAATGCCTGCCATATCAAGGAGATAAAGGAAAGGATTATTGTTGAACTTAGGCTTTTCGAGAAGCTCGCGAACAAGTTTTCTGTAACCCTCGCCCGATTCGTTTCTGCTGGTCTCGTAATAGGTTGTTCTTGCACTTGCAAGATGGCTTTGACCTAAGAATCTCAGGTACTGAACCCCGACAAGGGCGATATGTCCCTCAGCAAGATCGTCCGCAAGTTCAGGCAGACGCTTAAGCTGCCATGTGTGAGTCAGCTCGCGTACAAGAAGCTCGGAAAGGCTGACAGACGGGAGATCGTACTCGGTGTGTACTCTTCGTTTTTCATCAACGAAGGAGTTGAGGGGAATATCTGTGCCGCGTCTGAGAAGCTCTCGGTTCTGCTTGAGGGTATTTGCGATCTTAACTGTTGACTCGAAACAGAATTCAAAGTCATCGCCAAGCTGAATGCCGTAGGTACTCTCAATAAATATCTTAGCACGGTCAAGATGGTTCTTAAGAATAGACTTATTGTTACCAACGAGATTTTCGGCACATGTCTTGCACATTTTACGACCGTCGTCAAGCTCAATCACGTCGTCTCCCTTAGCATATCGCTTACCGCAGAAGTCACAAACAGCGTATTCAGTAACGGTTCCAATATCCACAAATCTTACGTCGTGCTTATCGTCGCCGAGAATCTTTGCAAGCTTTGCTGTAGAATCAAAGTCGAAGCACTCAGGTTCACGGTCAAGTCCGTAGTAAAGGTAATCGCTCTTGAGGTCGGTGCTTTGATACCATCTGAGATAATTAAATATCGGATTAAAGAGTGCCGCAAGAACGTCATCACCCGCAGACATAAGTACGGAAACAACGCCAAGGTCTCTCTCGCAGTCCTCGATGATAACAAGGTTAAAGTCAGTTGTGGAAACAAGCTCACTCTCACCCGTAAATCTTACTCTGGGTTGTTTTGCCATAACGTCTCTCGCGTCTCCCTCAGGGATCTCACCGTGGAGTACGGGGCAAACACTCACAGAATCCGCAACTGACGGGAACATAGATCTTATAAGCTCGTTAAGCATTACCGCTGCCAGAGACATGACACGGTCAACGTTCTCACCGAACTGTCCGCAGATTCTGACTGACATCATAAGTGCTCCCTTCTCGTCTGCTACAAGATTTGTGGAGCGAAGGATAGCCTCGGAAGAATACACAGGCGACTCAAGGCTTCCGTAACGGCGGTAGGTCTGCTTTGCCAAAGCATCATTACCGGGATCGTTTATTCTGTGATATTCGTTATCACCTGAGTTAATAGCAAGTGTATGAGGATCGATCTCAAAGTATCCGTCAGTTACGACTTCCATGGGAGCTCTGAATACGGACACATATACGTCGCTTACACTGATATTCTCTTCACTGCGCTTCAGAATCACGTGCTTTGTCGGGAACACAGCCTCGATCTGCTCGGAATTCAGCTCTACATGATACTCACGTGACTGAATGTAGCGATAAGCTTCGTCGTTCTTTCCGCCAACGGCATATCTTGCGTAGATCTTGCCTGCAGCGGTGTCGATCTTCTGAATATAATATATATTACCGTTGTGTATGAGATTCTGTCCAACAATGAAATTCTGAGTTATACGGCTCTTAGGAAGCGGAAGTGTGATCTCACTGTCTCCCGTTACCATAACGATCATATCTCTGCCATTGATCATATCAAAGAGCTGACCGTGACGTCGGAGAACGATCCTCACTTCTGAATTATACTTACCTGCAGTATCAAAGAACTGAGATGACGTATATTCAAAGTACTTAAACAGGTCGATTCTGTCTTCCTGAGGAACTCCGAACACCTGAAGAACACCGCGGAGAACTGCATTAACGTCGTTCTTCGCTACGTATTCGTCGAACTGAGGGACAGAAGCGGCAAGACGCATAAGTTCGGTCTTGGAAATGCCTCCTGCATTAGCTTTAACGATAATCTTCTGAGCTATATCTTTCTTGGTACCTTCTTCAACGGGAATTCTCTCAAGCTGACTGGTTCTCCACATAGAATTAACGTCACTCATGAAATAGTCACGCATCATATAAGGCTTTGAGAACACAATTATAAGAGAAGGTTTATCAGAGACCATCGAAGTATATCTTCTCAGCGTTGCGGGAAGATTGTTTCCCGAATCCATTGCAATGACAACGGAATATTCATCAGGGTTATAGAACTTCTTATTGATTCTGATGTTGTTACCGTCTGCTTTTACCGAAATCTGACCCATATTGGAGCTGATAGTTTCAGCAAGGTTTCCGTACGGGATCACATCATCGGCAAACACAGTAACGTTTGACGCCCCTTTTGCAAGGCAGAGGACAGCCATATTCATAATAGCACCCACCTCTTCTTCCGAAGTGAAGAACTGAGGATAGGATCTTCTGCCGTACTCGTCCGCCTTACCTTCATAGTTATAACACCGTACTATCGTTGAGGGATTATAGATCATAGCATCTGCTGAATCAAACTCAACTGCGAGAAGATTCTTCAGAACCTTATCAAGTCCCGGGGTACGTGTATCGTCAAAGCATATGTAACGGATCTGACGGGACATATATCTGACGCGGAACATATCGCTGACCTTGCCGTTCTTTGAAGCAAGAGCGTTCTGCTTTGTCAGATGCTTCAATCTTGTGTTAAGCACTGCAAGCTGTCTGTTATAGGTATTGACGGTGTTAAGCGAATCAACGAAAACAACCGCATCAATGAGAGATATAAACTTGCTGTGCTCGGATTCGAATCTGTTGGAACAAAGGTATGCCAGAGAGGTTACGAGAATACTGTTTTCATCAACTGATGCCTCTTCCACAACATTATGTTCTCCGCTTACCTTAACCGCACGCCAGATTGGATGATCCAGATCCACAGCATCATCGCGGAAGCCTTTGCAGAAAAGGCTTGAGATCTCGGAAAACGCACGGATTATGTAATCATAAACAGCATCTATCTGAGAATCGTTGTTACAAACGAATACCACGTTGTCACCTCTTGCAATTACCGCAGAGAAGTAACGTAAAAAGTACATAGAGAACTCAGAAAAGAAGTTTCCGTTGATAAGAAGTCCCTTTTCTCCCTCGACCAGCTTATCAAGGCAGTCAAGGTAAGCTTCCCTTCTTATCTGAGGGTTACGTTTATCGTTTTCTATCGCCTTGGCGATAAACTCGGTTATGGGATTATGATCGGTTGAAGAAAGTTCTTCTTCAACTGCTTCGGAGAGAGCCACGTCACATGAATAATAATCCTTGAACTGACGTTTTACCTCTTCGTCGATAGCTTCAAGATCTACCTTAGCCTTATCTTTACTGTCAAAGCCATCGTAAAGGAGCTCGGGACATTCGTCCTCAAGGCGTTTTATACCCTCAATGAAGAAATACGCCTGCCAAAGAGTAAGAAGAGTGATGGTGGGATAGATATATCCTGCCTTAAAGATCTTGGAAATAAATCCGTAAGGCAGCCATGCCGCACCGAATAATGCAGGAATAAGATACAACAC
This sequence comes from Eubacteriales bacterium, assembly GCA_045638405.1. Lineage (GTDB taxonomy): Bacteria > Bacillota > Clostridia > Oscillospirales > CAG-272 > RUG11130. Next base: position 4,779 of record JAZUBG010000185.1, read on the forward strand.
GAAAATCAGTGCGTAAGCCAAAGACAACAGGAGATTAAGATATTTTAATATCCTGCCGACGAAAAACCACGTTTCGTTGTGGAAAAACTTGATAAATTTACGTTCCAACTTCTGGAAGAACGTAAATTCTCCCTTTTCGTTTGTTTTGGTAATATCTTTCTTGCCATATCCGATACGGACGAATCTTCCGATAAGCCAGAAAAGAAAACCGATACCGAAGTTGATGAAAATAGTTACGAAAAGAGTCGTACAGTATCCGACCTTCGTACTGAATGCAAACTTACCTGCAAGCCATACAATAAAGCTGAGCTTCTCAAGCCATCCAAAAAATGAAACTATCAGATTAAGTACAATTGTAATAACGAAGGTATATATCAGAGCATATACCAACATTCTCGTACGTCTGAAGCTGATCTTCTTCTCTTTCTCGCGGGTAAAGCTGAAATACTCCATGAAAAACGGAGCCGCCATCAGAAGGATCATGGCAAGAATGATAATGGATTTCATAATAAACATTATAAGCTTCATGTCTTACCTTCCTCCTTTAGCGTTTATTTGTATAAAGTGTGCTTTCAATTACGGAGTAGAAAGCTTTGTTTTTCTTACCTGAACAGAAAGGCACGTTATAGTCGATAAGATCCGTAACCTTCTTTTTTTCGTACCTGACTTCTTCCTCATCGGAATCTCTGTACTCAAGATCCCCGAGAATATTTTCTATGGACTGAATTCTGTTACGGAGTTTTCTGCGGTGATGCTCGATCTTAGCATCCGCAACATTACAGCACTCTACACAGTAATCAACGTCAAGCTTATATTCATACACCCAACGGAGCGCGGGAATAACCGTTGCAAGCATCTTGTCGTACTTTTCAACAGCTACTTTATTTTCCGCAAGTGCCGCATCGGACTTGTTTTTGAACTCATTCCATGCTTTTATGTAGCTCTTCTTTCGCATTGCCGTAAGCATTGTGAAAACTACGTAAAGAATTCCTACAGGAATACCGAAAGAGCAAACTGCAATAGCAAAAGACGTGGGATCATTAAGATTAAATATAACGTCTGATTGGATTATGAAATAGGGGAGGTACAGAACAAAGATCGCCGCCAAAAGTCCTATTGCAACAAACTTGATCCTCTTTATACTTTCTCTTATCTGATGAACACGTGACACGAACCAATTACACTGTTCTTCAATATCGGAGATAGCAACGGATCTACCCGCACAGAACTCCATGTACTGCTTCAGTATAGTGTCGTAAGCTTTATCGGCTACACTTTCTACTGATTCAAGTACTTTATTTTCCTCACCGGGAGCAGCATATCTGTATCCTCCGACCTGAAGCAGTGCCGGCTTATTTTCCTTGGATTTTCCGGCATAACTTGAGAGTGCTTCAGAAATATGGATCTTAAGCTTCTTTAAGTAATCAAGATGATGACGTCTCAGTTTTGACGCCTGATCCACGTACTGTTCCGGTGTTAAATTCTTCTTTAACATTTTGTCACTGTTGTAATCAAAATTATAGTCGAAGGGTTTGAATTCTTCTTTGCTGAAGAGTGTACGCCCCGTCTTTTTTACAACCTTGACTTTTTTTGTTTTTCCTTCTATGAGGACAGTTTCAGTGTCTTTTGTTTCTTCTTCCGCTGAATCTTCATCGGAAGACTCTTCTTTTTCCGAAGAATCGACATCATCCACCACCATGCTGACGGAAACGTCACCGTATTCGTCAAGTCCGAATTTTCCGTGGTCGAATGCCGAAAGCTTCGGCGCAAGCTTAAGTTCGGAGTAAGAATTAACAAGAGTTTCGATCTCCTGCACCTTCTCCAAATATAAATATTCTTTATCTTTGAGAACAGGAGCGATCTCATCAGCGGTATATCCGTGGAACGGGAGAAGTTGTTTATCATCGTCTCCCATACTCTTATCATATATGGACCCTGTCTCCACACATCTGAGAAGATAAAGGGCAATATTCAACTGACTGAGTGCAAGTGCGCTCTTGTTTACTCTGCAAGCGTAACAGTCATAGGGGCAAGACACAGTCTCAACACCCGTTCTGTCAGCTTCAGTTCGGTTAATTCCGCTGATACGGTCGAAAAGCAGAGAATCAGCCATGGAGATATCCGCATCATTTATTACCTCATCATACCAAAGCCCGAGAGCATCTGTATATCTGCCGCGGATACCCGGAACAAGCTCACTTCCGAGGTTACTTTCGATCTTTCCTTTGAAGCAACCCACTTTATCATTTTCGTCACAAAGATCCACTTCTTTTGCAAGTTTTTCAACAGTCTCCGTGTCAGGAAGTCCGATAAAACCGAAAAGGTGCTTCATTACGGCAAGCTTCGCAGGATCATTTGTTGCAACCTTAAAATTGGTGAACTTCTTTTCCTCACCGAACATCACAAGAACGTCCTGAGGTCTGCGGCCTGAATTCACCAGCTCTTCAACTATAGATTCACTGATGACGTGAGTGAACAAAATATGCATAGCACGACAGCATTCCTCACGGTCTTTATCGTGGAATGCGTCTCTGGGTATGGATGAGTACACTTTGTTGTCAGACAGATCGATATATATGATCAGGTTATACGCATTGTTAAGCTCAACATAACCGTCGATCATATCGCTCATCTGCTTGGCACAGGCAACGTAGCCTTTTTCCTTGTCGTACCAATCAGACATAGGACAATCCATTGACACAAGCGCCTTATTTTCATAATGAATATCAAAAAGGACCTCATATCCGTTCAGGCTCTTTTTTGAAGTGTTTATAAAAAAGGTATGCATATTGTCACTCCCGTTAAAGGTGTTTGAGGTCCTCCGAAGACACTCTTGTGAGTGCCTTCGGACAGACCGCGATTTTAATTAGTCGAGGATCTCCTCTTCGGAGGAATCATCCTTCATCTTATACTTTTCGAAAGCAGCTTCCCAACGTCCGAATACTTCAGACTTACCCTTGGTACGCTTGCTGGAATCGTAGATCTTCTTGCAGATTCTGTACTTAGCTTCATCAAGCTGTCTCTCGGAACGCTCAGTGTTGTATCTCTCAGCAAGTTCACTTGCGATCTTTTCAAGAGAACCGATAAGAGCTGCTGTGATATACTTGTTGTGTCTGAGAGTATCGTGGTAACGTGTTACAACGTTGATAGGGTTGAGATCCTCATTCTTACCGTTGATAAGACCCTTAAGAACGCCTGTACCAACGTAAGTGGACATATCCTCAAGCTCCTCTGCAAGGCGAGCCTCAAGTGCGGGAAGCTCAGTTCCGGTAAATACCTTGTCTGTTCTGAGAGCATCGATGATCTTCTGAACTTCAACCTTGGTGATCTGCTTATTCTTGTATGTAAGCGGAATATCATCATCGATAAACGTACCGTAACCGCCGTCAATGGAACGTGTTACGTATACGTAACCTTCCTTATCGGTCTTGATCTTACCGTATGCAACAGCAAGCCAGAAGCCGTGGAAGAATTCAAGCTCGTCCTGTCTCTGCTTCTCTTCGGTGATGTAAGGAAGGATCTTGTGCCAGTTCATATCAAGGTGAGGTGTTCTTACAAACGCTCTTGCACCCTGTCTGCCCTCGGAATCCTTAACCATTGCGTTAACTATTGCCTCGTAAGACGTATAATAGTCGCCGCCCTTAAGCTCGTTGAACTTGGGAATATATACAGCCTCAAGACCGTAAACTGCTCTGTAGCAGTAAAGTTCATTCTTCGCGTATGCACTGTCGCTCTGAAGGTCAGCATTGATACCGAGAACGTTACCAATGAAGGGACAAGATTCGCTGACTGACGGGCTGAAGCCCCAGAAAGTCTTGGGACGTGCCGTTACTGTACCGAGATCATTGTCGGAGATCTCCTTATCGTGGATAAGGAAGGGAGCTGCCATTCTGAAGAGCTTATTCTTACAGTTCATGAAAGCTTCCTGATGTCTGCGCTCTCTTTCATTAGACATATTAACAGCGCCGGTTACGATATCAAGATCACCAAGTCCGCCGGACTGACGGTCCTTACCGCCCTTTTCAGCGAACTCTGTATCGGTTGCCTTGCAGAGAGCAGTGTAGATGTCCATGTTAACTTCTTCGCTGTTGTTTGCATCGCTGTCGATCTTGTCTCTGAAGGATGCGATAGTCTCCTTAACGAATGCAGTGATAACACCTACATTAGCATAAGCCGCATTTTCGGGATTGGAGGGTCTCTTATCAGCACAGAGACGGCCGTAAATAGCGTCAATAACGCTCTTATTGATCTTAACGTTACTGCGGTCGAGTTCAAAGTTAAGGGACTTGTAAATAGCTTCCTTATCCTTCTGAGAACCGAATACGTACATCGTCTTACCAACGATACCGTTGGTCTCGCTGATATTGTCTGCAAGTGTCTCGCTGAGCTTAACCTGAACGTCGTTAAGGTTCTTGAAGAATGCTTCAAGCTGCTTGATGAGGAGATTGAGTCTTTCGATAAGCTTTCTGTAAACGCTTACCTGGAGACATTCCTTCTCGTACTTCTCGCAGAGACCGATCTTAGCTGCAATGAACTGAGCGTATCTCTTTTCGAAATCATCGAGGAATGTGCCTTCACCCTGATAGAATCTCTTACTGTTGAGGAACGCTTCGGGTGTTGTTTCGGTAGCTGAAGTAGCCTTGTTGTCGAACTGAGTTCCGATGTCACCGCCGGTAAGAGCATCCTCGCGGCTGTTCTGGAGAACGATACCCTTGAGTGCCTTTTCCATGTTGGCAACGAGCTAAGT
>JAZUBG010000186.1:0-14113 GCA_045638405.1 Eubacteriales bacterium
CGCTTGGCCTCCGACTTACTGAAATCTCCTCCACCGCGAGAATCGTCGGCATGGAAAAAGCTGTGGAGCTTGTGGCAAAAGCCGGATTTGATGCATGGGATTTTTCCATGTTTGATATGTGCCGAATCAACTGGAGCACAAAGCAGCCCATAGACACCCCCCACCCGTTAAACGGCCCCGATTATCTCAGCTTTGCAAGAAAGCTGAAAAATATAGGACTTGAGCACGGAATCGTATGTAATCAGTCCCACGCCCCCTTTCCCGTTGACGTGCCTGCGGTACGCTCCTATCTTTGCCGCGCCATTGAATGTACCGCGGAGGCGGGAGGGGAAATTTGTATCATCCACCCAGACAACAATAAGACTGCCGAGGAAAACGCAGAAATGTATCACGAGCTTCTCCCCTTTGCAAAAAGCTGCGGAGTTAAGATCGCAACGGAAAATATGTTCAACTGGAGGGACGGAGAAAATCATTCATGTCCTGCCGCCTGCTCAACGGGTGAAGATTTTTGCCGTCACATCGACGTCGTAAACGACGAGTTTTTGGTTGCCTGTCTCGACCTCGGACACGCTGAAATGCGAGGCTCGGGCGGAGGCGCCGCAAATATGATACGCGCTCTCGGTAGCCGACTCAAAGCACTCCACATTCACGACAACGACAGACGCGACGACTGTCATCAGATACCGTTCTCTATGAACATTGACTTCTGTGAGATAGTACGTGCCCTGAAGGAAGTCGGCTACGATGGTTATCTTACTCTGGAAGCCAATTCTTTCATGCGCAACTACAACGAAGAAACCGTTTTCGAAGGTGTTCTGAAGCTTCATGAAAGCGTAACAAAGCTTTCAGATATGTTCGACGAAGTATAATTTCAGTCAAGCGACCTTATTTGCCACAATAATGGTTTATTCAAAAATACACCGCACAAAGTTCACATTTTATTGAATTTTGTGCGGTTTTTCCTTGAAAACTGTTGAAATTATATCTAAATATGCTATAATAGACTTGTACCAATTAAATTTTTAAGGAGGATAAAAAATTGGACAAGTTTTTCAAAATCAAGGAACGCGGGTCAAGTGTAAAAACCGAGATCGTTGCGGGTATCACCACGTTCATGACCATGGCGTACATCCTTGCCGTTAACCCCAGCATTCTCTCTGATGCAGGAATGGACTCCACCGCAGTGCTCCTCGCAACTTGTATCGCATCCTTCATTGCCACCGTAATGATGGGTCTTTACGCAAACCTTCCCTTTGCTCTTTCCGCAGGAATGGGTCTTAACGCATACCTTGCTTACTCCGTAGTAGGCGCAGGCATCTGTTCATGGCAGATGGCGCTCCTCGCAGTATTTATTGAGGGTATCGTATTTATTATCCTTTCTCTCACTAAGGTAAGAGAGGCCATCTTCAACTCCATTCCCATGTCTCTTAAGCACGCCGTATCAGTTGGTATCGGTCTGTTTATCGCGTTCATCGGTCTTCAGAATGCGAAGCTCGTTGTAGGCGGTTCCACTCTCGTTGAAATGGTAAACTTCACTGAGAACTTCAAAACAGTCGGTATCGGCGCGCTCCTCGCTATGATCGGCGTATTTGTAACAGCTATCCTTTACGTAAGACGCGTTAAGGGTTCGATCCTTCTCGGTATCGTTATCACTTGGGTTCTCGGTATGCTCTGCGAGCTTATCGGCCTTTATGTTCCCGATCCTGCTGCAGGATTCTATTCAGTGTACCCCACATTCGCTCTTACCGATTTCACAAAGCTCGGTGAGACATTCGGTCAGTGCTTCAAGGTCGATTTCAATGGCGTAAGCATCGTAAATTTCATCGTTGTTATCTTCTCATTCCTCTTCGTTGACCTTTTTGATACTCTTGGAACACTTATTGGTGTTGCTACTAAGGCAGATATGCTTGACAAAGACGGCAAGCTTCCCTCTATCCGTCCTGCTCTCATGGCAGATGCTGTAGGTACATCCGCAGGTGCTGTTCTCGGTACTTCCACCATCACCACCTTCGTTGAGTCCGCTTCCGGTGTTGCTGCAGGCGGAAGAACCGGTCTTACTGCGATTGTGACGGGTGTTCTCTTCCTCATCTCCATGCTCTTTGCTCCTATCTTCACAGCTATCCCCTCATTTGCGACAGCTCCTGCGCTTATCGTAGTCGGCTTCCTTATGTTCTCCAACATCGTGAAGATCAAGATGGACGATGACAACCTCGCATCTGCTATCCCCGCATACCTCTGCATTCTTGCAATGCCCATTTTCTACAGCATCGCAGAAGGTATTTCTATCGGTGTTATCTCCTACGTAATCATCAACCTTCTTACAAAGAAATATAAGGAGATCCACCCTGTAATGTACATTCTCGCAGTTCTCTTTATTGCGAAGTACATTTTCCTTTAATTCTTTAAGCGGGTAAAATTAAATAACAAATAATCCAGTCGTATCCTTATCCCCGCCCACATGGGCGGGGATTTTTTTGTTGCTCATCTCCCGAAAATATGTTATAATATACTCAGAAATTATTAACCGCAAGAGGCAAAAGATGATGGACAGTAAAATCAGATGCACTTGGTGTAACGTGAAAAATCCCAAATACGTAGAATACCACGACTATGAGTGGTGCGTGCCTAATTTCGACGACGGGTATCTTTACGAAATGCTGATCCTCGAATCATTTCAAGCCGGACTGTCGTGGGAATGTGTCCTTAACAAGCGTAAGGGCTTCAGAGAAGCGTTCGACGAGTTTGACATCGACAAAGTGTGTGCCTACGATGACGAAAAGGTATCAGTACTTCTCGAAAATAAAGAAATTATAAGAAATAGACATAAAGTCAAAGCCGCCGTTAATAACAGCAGAATTTTCAGAGAAATACAGAGGGAATTCGGTTCGTTTTACGGTTACCTAAGAAGTTTCATCGGTGACGAAATAATTTACGAAACCGGCAAGACCACAAACGACGTGTCAGACGCCATATCAAAGGACCTTGTAAGAAGGGGAATGAAATTCGTCGGGGCAACTATAATCTATTCCTACCTGCAGGCAGTGGGATTTATTTATTCCCATGACATAAACTGTTTTTTATACAGAAATGTGAAATAAACGAAAGGATACAGAGATTATCATGAAAGAAGTACGTTTCCATTACGGCAAAGGATTCATTTCCCATACTTTTGAGGACAGTGAGCTTTCAGGTGTTCTTGAGTCGTCCATCAACGAATATATTCCGCCCGCAGGAGAAGATGAACTTATACGTGCAGCCATGGCAACTCCCACGGGAAGTAAGCCCCTCAGAGAACTGGCGGTTGGTAAAAACAAAATCGTACTTATTGCAAGCGATCACACCCGTCCCGTACCAAGTAAGCTGATAATCCCGAAGATGCTCAGTGAGATAAGAGAAGGTAATCCGAACGCAGACGTCACCATCCTTATCGCTACAGGCTGTCATCGCGGTACTACCAAAGACGAGCTTATAGCTAAATTCGGCATGGATATAGTAAACCGTGAGAAGATCGTGATACACGACTGTGACGATAAAGAAAATCTTGTAAACATCGGAGAACTTCCCTCATGTAGTCCGTGTGAAATAAACAAACTTGCCATTGAAGCCGATCTACTCATAGCCGAGGGTTTTATCGAACCCCACTTCTTCGCGGGATTTTCGGGTGGCAGAAAGAGCGTTCTCCCGGGTATTGCGGGAAGAAACACGGTACTTGGTAACCACTGCAGTGAATTTATTGCTCATCCAAAGGCTAAAACGGGTATTCTTGACGGCAATCCAATTCATGAGGATATGTTGTGGGCGGCAAAGAAGGCTCGTCTTACATATATCGTAAACGTAATACTCAATGCCGAGAAAAAAGTAATCTACGCCGTTGCAGGTGACTGTGAAGCCGCACACAAAAAGGGAACTGATTTTCTGACAGGACTCTGCGGAGTAAAAGCAGATCATGCCGACATCGTTATTTCCACAAACGGCGGATTTCCTCTTGACCAGAATGTATACCAGGCAGTCAAGGGCATGACCGCCGCTGAAGCGACTGTAAAAGAAGGCGGAGTCATAATCATGCTTGCCCGTTCCGAAGATGGAATCGGAGGCGATCACTTTTATCACCAGTTGGCAGACGAGCGTGACATAGACAAAACAATGAGAGAATTTCTTTCGAGGAGTAAAAGTCAAACCGTACCCGACCAGTGGCAGACGCAGGTAATGCTTCGCGTACTGAAAAAAGCAACCGTTATCTACGTTTCGGGAATGGACGCTAATGTGATCGAAAAAATGCACATGATACCTGCAGATAGTATCACAGATGCGTTTTCAAAAGCAAATCTTATACTGAACAAAGAAAAACGAAAGATCGTTGCTATTCCGGATGGAATCTCTGTAATAGTTAAAGAGTAATAAAACAGGCTCACGACACTTGAATTATCAAATTTTCTGATATTTTTCGTCACAATATTTGATTTTTGTGACTTTTTATGCTATAATATAACTACCTAAAACGAGGCGGAGTGTTTCCGTCTCAAAACACAATCACATAAGGAGAAATTAAAATGGATATGCTGAAGCCTTTCTTCCCCCAAGCATTTAAGGCAAAAGATGTTGCATCCTTCATCGTTGCTCTTATCGTTTACGTTCTTATCGACGTCATCTGCGGTGTTGTTATCGGTCTGCTTGCAAAGATTCCGATCATCGGTATCATCTTCTCAATTTTGGGAACTGTTATCGGTCTCTATGCTCTTATCGGTATCGTACTTTCCATCCTCGTTTTCGTCAAAGTACTTAAGTAATCAGATAAGATACGAAAATACTAAATAATTTTAACATAAAAATCACCGCCTTATAAAAAGACGGTGATTTTTACGGTATCAGCAGATTTATAAAAGATTATTACAGAGCTGATGGAAAACTGTAATTATTACGACAACAAAAACCGCCTGAACAGGCGGTTTTTGTTATGATACCAAGACAACTCTTAAAGAGAGTTTACCTTGTTTGCAGGGTGCCTGCAGTTTCTTTTCGTTTGTTCCGTCTTACACGGTTTATATGTCTTTCAAAATCTCCGTTACTTATCAGTTCAGTGAGAACAAATTGCATGAAGGTAGGTACTGTACATGAATAAAAGCCGAGTTTTTCGTTAAAAGCTTCTACCAGTTTTTTCGGCAGTACCATGTATCCGATACGGAGAGAAGGTGAAATAGTCTTTGAAAACGTATTGAGATAAATTACGTTATCATTTTTTGAGAGAGCAAACAAAGTTTCCGTCGGTTTTGTGGATACCGAAAATTCGGATTCAAAATCGTCTTCGATAATGTACCTTTCCCTCTCCTCTGCCCAACGGATATACTCATGCCTCTTTGATGCACTTGCCGTAACTCCGCTTGGAAAACTGCGGTAAGGCGTTGTATGCAGTACGTCTGCCCTCGTATGCGAAAGAGCTTTGCTGTCAATACCGGAGTCTGTGAGTGGAAGGAGTTCGTATGTGATCTCTGCAGCCTTATATACCTGTTCTATCTTCTTATACGACGGGGACTCTATTGCGTAAATGCAGTGTCTTCCCAGAAGTTCTACGATCAGACCGTAAAGATATTCCGAGCCCGAACCGATAACGATTTGGTCTGCATCGATCTGTATACCGCGGTTACGTGCAAGATAATGACGGATCGCCTCTCGGAGCTCAATACAGCCGCAACCCGGCGACTTTTCAAGTAACCGATCACCACGGTCACTCAATACCTTACGCATGGTTTTACTGAGAACAGACAGCGGAAAATCAGGATAAGTTCGTTCTGTCGGCTGTGTTCTGTACTCAGTATAATATTCTCCTGATGTTGCAAATCCGTCAGACTTACGAAATATTACAATAAATCCGCTTCGTTCACGAGCTTCCACGTACCCTTCTTCGCAAAGAAGTGCATAGGCGTGCTCCACTGTTACCGTACTGATCTCAAGCTCATCGGCAAGCAACCGCTTTGACGGAAGCTTGGAGTTAAAAGGATACAGCTCATTTATTATATCGTCTCTTACCTGTCTGTACAACTGCAGATATGCGGGATTCTTATTTTCTCTTATTATTGTATATTTCATCTGGTGATATAATTTTCTCCTTTTTTGGTTATTTTCATATCATCAGATTTATTATATAATAAACTATCAAAAAATCAAGAGGTATCAATAAAAATGTCTCACAATCGACAAAAGAAAATTGCGGTAATCAATGATTTCTGTGGTTTCGGGCGTTGTTCCTTGGCTGTATCACTTCCAATCATTTCGGCTATGAAGCTACAGTGCTGTCCTTTGCCTACGTCTATCTTCTCAAATCACACGGGGTATGACAGTTTCTTTTACACGGACTATACCGAACATATGGATGCATATATCTCCGAGTGGGAGAAGCTCTCGCTGCAGTTTAACGGTATTCTTACCGGATTTCTCGGCTCTCCCGAGCAGATAGGAATTGTAAAAAGATTCCTTGAAGTTTTCAGTAATAACGGTAACGTTACGGTTGTGGATCCCGTTATGGGGGACAATGGTAAACTGTATCCCACTTATTCTCCCGTATTGGCTGAACAAATGGCCTCTCTCGTCCCGTTTGCAGATATTCTGACGCCTAATCTGACCGAGGCTTGTATTTTATCGGGTACGGAATACAAAGCCGATATGAATGAATCTGAGCTATATGATATATGTGAAAAGCTCAGCAAGATCGGTCCTAAGAAGATCGTAATTTCCGGTCTTGAACGTGGTGACGACTTAGAAAACTTTGTTTATGAATACGGAAACGACCCGCTTGTGATACGCGAGCATAAGGTAGGACCGTGCCGTGCGGGTACGGGAGACGTCTTTTCTTCCATAATTACTGCAGACTGCGTAAACGGAACAGAGTTTTCGGCTGCAGTACGTCACGCCACTACTTTTATCGCAAAGTCACTCCGACGCACAATTGAACTTGACCTTCCGAGCACTGACGGTATTTGTTTTGAAGAATTTCTGACTGAGATCTGAGGTGAAGTTTTTTGAAAAATAACAAAATAAAACTAATGAGTATTTCCGGGGTATTCTGTGCTTTGGTTTTCGTTGTCACCGCTTACCTGCATATCCCCACCAATAACGGGTACATACACATAGGTGACGGACTTATATACCTTGCGGCTTGTCTACTGCCCCTTCCATACGCTGTAGCTGTGGGTGCAGGCGGAGCATTCCTTGCAGATTGTTTCAGCGGTTTCCCCATATGGGCTCCCGGCTCCGTTATTATCAAGGCACTTACGGTGCTTCTCTTTTCGAGCAAAGGTAAAAAAATCATAAATCTGCGTAACCTTTCGGCACTATTACCTGCCGCGGTTATATGCGCGGGTGGATATTATTTGTATGAAGCATTGTTATACGGCAATTTTATATCCCCTCTTGCGTCGATACCCACAAACGTTGTTCAGTCGGTAGCAAGCTCCGTCGTTTTTGTTCTGGCAGGATTTGCCGTAGATAAAACAAATATAAAACCTATGTTAAACGAAAACAAGAGAAAATAATCACAATAAAAGCAAATATTCTAATTTCAACAGTTCCCGTTAACTGCAACGGGAACTGTTTTTTATTAAGTGCTGACCAGATCATTACTTATTGCAATTATATTCCGGTTGTGATATAATAAAAGGCAAGCAACATTATTATCAAACCACGGAGGACTTTCAAAATGAAGCATTTTTTGGTTGTTGTTGACTTACAAAATGATTTTGTAGACGGTGCTCTCGGTACTCCCGAAGCCCTTGCCATAATTGACAATGCCGTAAGCAAGATAAAATCCCACGAGGGCGAGATCGTAGTAACTTTCGATACCCATTTTGAAAACTACATGGAGACTTCCGAAGGAAAAAAGCTTCCCGTTCCTCACTGTATCAAGGGAACTCACGGTTTTGAGCTTAACTATAAGATCGCAGATGCGTTGAAAGACAAAGAATACGTATCCGTTGAAAAGCTCACCTTCGGCTCGGTCAAGCTTCCCGAAATTATAGAAAATATGGCAGACGGAGAGGATTTCGACGTTACACTTATCGGTCTTTGCACTGATATTTGTGTCGTATCCAACACACTGATCCTTAAAGCCGCTTTTCCTGAAAAAGAGATCATGATTGATACCTCTTGTATGGCGGGCGTTACTCCGGGCAGCCACAACGCTGCTATTGAAACTATGAAAATGTGCCAGATCACGGTACTTTGACATTTCCCCTGCTACTAAGTTAAACATTCTGAGGTTATAATGAAAAAACTGATCACACAATACGGAGGCCTGAAACGGGAGATATATGTTCTGTTTATCGGCAGGCTTGTTACTGCTATGGGTTCCTTCGTTTGGCCTATGCTCACCTTCTTCCTAACGACAAAATTAGGACTTTCGGACGGAAATGCAACACTTCTTATCGCTACCGCATCGGTACTGTCCTTCCCCGCCGCCCTTCTCGGGGGTAAACTCGCAGACAAATTCAGCCGAAAATCAATAATAATCCTTTTCGACTGTCTTACCGTAAGTTTTTATCTTCTTGCAGCGATCCTTCCGCTGACGATAGGCACTGCAATCATTCTTTTCCTCGCAGGACTGTTCCAAACTATAGAATCACCTGCATATGATGCACTTAACTCCGATTACTCCACATCTACTCAGCGTGATAAAGCATATTCTCTGTCATATCTGGGGTTCAATCTTGGTTACATAGTCGGTGCAAGTGTTTCCGGAATACTTTTCCGTAGATTCGTGCGCCTTGCTTTCTGTATTAACGGATTATCTATCTTTGTATCCACCGTACTTATCATATTCTTCGTTCACAAAAGAAACGCAGTAACAGAAGATGTTGCATCTCTCAGTGAAAATTACAGCGAGTACGAACTACCAATAGACGAAAATATCTCCGTCTTCAGTGTACTGAAAAAACGTCCCGTTATAATTTACATGATCCTTGTCAGCTGTATTGCATCAATGCCCACCAGCCTTATGGGTATCCTTCTGCCGCTTCAGCTTAAAGAAGTACTTGGAGATTACGGTGCCACCATGTACGGTTACCTTAATTCTCTGAACGGATTTGTAGTAATTGCTTTCACTCCCGTTTTTACTGTTCTCCTAAGAAAATTCACGGAAATTCCCAAGGTAATTATAGGGCTTCTGCTGTTTGTCGCAGGAAATACACTATTCTCTTACAAAACAGCCGCAGCGGTACTGTTTGTCGGAATGTTTATTTTCACTCTCGGTGAGGTCATCTCGGTGCTCGGCAGTAATCCATACACCTCCCGCAGGGTTCCCGCCTCTCACCGAGGAAGGATAGGCGGAATATCCACTGTAATTCACTCTGTTTTCTCGTCCGTTACTCAGTACGTAATCAGCTTTATGCTTATAGCAAGCTCAAGTAATTACACCCTCATCTGGACCGTATTCGGAATCTTAGGAATTGTTGCTGCTGTTATATACGCATTCCTGTATGTTCCGGACAAACGTACCTTCCCCAAACTGTACGATAAGATCAACCGATCATAAAACGTAATATTTTTCGAAAAGTGCAATCTACCGATTGCACTTTGTGTCGATTTATGGTATAATAAACCTCAGTTTTCCAATGATCGGATGTGATAAATTGAAAAAGGTCATATGTATTGCAATAACTTGTGTATTACTGCTTTTTTGCAGTGCCTCATCATATATGATAAAAGCTCCGTTGAGAGATAATTCACCGACCACACCCGACATTACTGCAGAAGTTATTCTACATGATCCCTCGGAAGAAACGATTTCAAATGATGCTACTTCTCAGGCGGAAGTGTTTATGCCAGACAGCAGTTCGGTGAACAGTACCTATTCAGAAAGCATAACCGACGATAATGAACCTTCGGAGATCACCGAAAATACTCCGATAGAAACCGAACCCGAAGAAAACGACACCGTTGAGTCTACACCCGCAGATACTCCCGCAGGCAGTGAACCCCCGGAAGATACCTCATCTGAACCTGAAAGTACATCCACATCCGTTACCCCCGAGGAAACGGTAATACCGCAACTGCCAAAGCTTGAAAAAAATCCTGCAATTGACCCTACAAAACCTATGATAGTTCTCTCGTTTGACGACGGTCCCTCAGCGCACACAGAACGTCTCCTTGATATTCTTGAGGAACACGGTGCAAAAGGTACGTTTTTCCTTGTAGGGAAAGGAATCACATACCGTGCCGATACAGTAAAACGTATGTATGAGGCGGGGCATAACGTGGGTACACACACATGGAGTCATCCCGAGCTCACACGTCTTACAAGAAATGAGATAATCTCAGAGATCACAATGGCGAATGATAAACTGAATCAGGTAACAGGAGGACATTCATATCTTGTCAGACCACCGTACGGTTCGTATAACGATGAAGTAAAAGCAATAGGAGCCGAGCTTGGTGTCGCATACGTAAACTGGTCAGTTGATACTCTTGACTGGAAGATAAAAGATGTTGAACAGTTACACAGTAAGATCATCTCCGCGGCACGTAACGGTGCGATCATACTGTGTCACGACATCCATAAAACAACCGTTGATGCCATGGAAACTGTGATTCCCCAACTTATATCTGAGGGATATCAGTTAGTTACTTTTACCGAAATGATGGCGTTTTCACATGAACGTCTTCAGGGCGGGAACGTCTACAGAATGAAGTAACTAAGTAACACTTAACAAAAAACGAAGAGTGGTCCTACCAATATTAAGGATCATTCTTTGTTTTTTTATTAAGTTACCCTACAAATTAACAACAGCCTTAAACCTCCACAAAAAAATAGTGTAATGTTTTATTAAAAGTTACAATTGCAATTATAAAAAAGCAGTTGCAAACTTTCAAAAAATATGATAAAATAGTAGTAGCTAAATTTATGCTAACAAAGGAGAAAAGAAAAAATGGCAAAAAGAATTATTGCTCTTGTTATGCTTCTTTGCATGGCACTTCCCATGTTTGTTGCCTGCGGTGATGATAAAGCTCCCGCATCCACAACAGGTGTCGCTTTGGGTGCACAGAACACCACAACAACAAACGATCCCGAAATCAAGGAAGTTGATGCTTATGTAAGTGAGCTTGCAGCAGAGCATAAAGCATCCGTTGAAGGTAAGTCCTTCACTTGGATTGGTGTAGGCGTAACCGAGGAAACCGAAGAAACCGGTGACCTTGAAGAAGATGCGCTCTACTTCCGTCAGAGAGACCTTGAAGAAATCTTCGGTATTACTTGGGTAACTGCTGAAAACGAAGGTGTTGAAGGTGGTCCTCACCCCACATTTGAGAACGTTAGAAAAGACGTTATGGCAGGTACTAAAGCTTACAACGTCGTTGGTGGTACAACAGCTGCCGTATGTCAGCCCCTCTTCCTTCAGGGATGTCTTGCTGATATAAGCGGATATGAAGTACTTGACCTTTCCAAGGACTGGTGGACACAGAGCCTCCGCGATTCATATCAGATCGCAGGTGCTACCTTCTTCCTTACCGGTATGATTCAGAGATCCTACTACCTCGACTCATACTGTGTAATGTACAACAAGGCTGTTGCTGCAGACTACGGTGTTCCCAATCTCTATGATTTCGTTAAGAACAACGAGTGGACTTTCGACAAGTTCTTTAAAATTGCTGAGCTTGTTCCCACAAACGAAAACGGAAACGGTGCATACAGATTTAACAGACCTGACGGTACGATTCTTATGTATGCAAATAATATGCCCATTACTCATTTCAATGAGCTCGGAAACCCCTATGTTCCCAGTGAGCTCAGCAAAGAGCTTTCTGATATGGCAGATAAGTTCTCTGCAATTTTCGGTAACGGTGCAATCGCTGCAGGTGTAGGAGAAAAAGAAACTATCCTCGACAAGTACGGACGTGAAAGTTTCAGTGAAATGTTCACAGCCGGTGAGCTCCTGTTTTTCTTCGACACAACAGGTGAGGCTGCATGGCTCCGCGGTGAAGCTGACGTAGACTTCGGTATTCTTCCTATGCCCAAGAAAGACTCCACACAGGAAAAGTACATAAGCTACATTGAGCCTTGGGGTGCATTCCACGTTGCTGTTCCTAAGACAACAAATGACGAGCATGTAACAGACGTAATCCTTGAGGCTATGGGTGCTCTCTCCAAGAAGTACCTCAAGCCTGCAATTTACGACAGTATCCTTAAGAACCGTTCTACACACGACAAGGACTCCAAGGTGATGATCGACCTTATCCTCGAAGGTAAGACATACGACCTCATCAACATGCTTCAGGCCGATGAAACATACGTACAGATGCTTGACGTTGCATTCTCTACAACAACTGCAAGCTTTGCTTCTAAGTACAATATGCAGGGTAGAGTTATGAACAGAAGAATTGAGCAGGTACTCAAGGATATCGAAAACGGTACAACCTAATTTTTACTTAGCTAAATTAGCTTTATCAGGGACTTCAAAATTGAAGTCCCTGACTTTTTTCTCTCATAAACTCCCGATTGTCTATGATACTCTATTAAAGTCATTATATACGGTAGCAGTACGCTTTTCATCAAGACTTAACATATTTTGGGAAGAAAAATATGTGGTCAGGAAAAATAATGTTTTAATAAGAGGAAAAATTTTTGTTGATTTCACTGAGAGAATTTCCCTACATCAAATACAGTCACGGTCGGATACGGTTATAATTTAAAGAAACCGAGTAAAAACGGCAGTAACTTCATCATCTGAAGTTACTGCCGCGATTACCGAACGAAGTTTTTAACTGTAAACAATCACTGTTTCTTCTTACCCTCGAGGAACTTGTAAACAGGCGCCGCAAGAACACCGCCTACGAGGGGAGCCGCGATGAATACCCATACGTTTGCGAGAGCATCGCCGCCTACGAAAAGTGCGGGACCGAAGCTGCGTGCAGGGTTCACGGAAGTTCCTGTGAAGGAGATACCGAGGATATGTACGAGGGTGAGGGAGAGACCGATAACGATACCCGCTACTGCTCCGTTTTCAACCTTAGAGGTAACGCCGAGGATAGCGATAACGAATACGAAGGTGAGGATCACTTCGATAACGAGGGACTTTACAACGTCGCCGTCGTAGAGAGCATTAGCACCGAGACCGCTTCCCTTGCCTACGAAAGCCATAAGAGCTGCGGCCCCTGCTGTAGCGCCGGCGAACTGAGCGATGACGTAAGCGATAAAATCCTTGAGTGTAAGCTTACCGCTGACCAGCATTGCGATGGAAACTGCGGGATTGATGTGGCATCCGGACACGTTACCGATGGAATATGCCATGGCAACGATCACGAGACCGAATGCAAGGGCTGTGAGAAGATAACCTGTTCCGTTTTCAGCGGAGCAGCCTACAACAGCCGCAGTTCCGCAAGCGAAGAAAACGAGAACGAAGGTGCCGATAAATTCAGCCGTACATTTTCTGAGAAGGTTCATAACGTGTTCTCCTTATACTAAAAATTTGGACCTAATAGGTTGATCCTACATTCAGTATACACGGAATATACAAAAAAATCAACAATAATTTAATTATTTAAAGTTAAAAACCGGATTTTTTGATTCTTCCACAACGAAAGCTGCCCCCGAAACATCTTTTGTTGATGATACTGCCTTCGAAGGAATAAAAATCTCCCCTATACCGTGCTACACGGTATAGGGGAGATTCGATATTCACTTATTAATACTCGAACTTGATCTCGCATCCTGCCTTAGAGGACTCGTAGATTCCCATAAGCATCATCTGAAGCTGAACTGCCTGCTCAATGTCAGAGGAAGGAGTCTTATCATTTCTGATACAGTCGATGAAGTGATCGATCTCGTGTGCGAAGAAGTCACCGCCGAAATCACCTTCGATATCTTCACAAACAAGCTTTGCTCCGTCAGCCTTGTAAAGCTTGAAGGGCTCGAGAGTGATACCTGCTTTATCGCCGGCGATCTGTGTGGAATTGTCTCCGGGGCCGTTGAATGACCATGATGTCTCAAAAATCAGCTGTGCGCCGTTTTCGAAACGGAATACGCCGCTTGCGGAGTCTTCTACGTCAAACTTGTAATCGGGAACTGCTGCACCGGACCACTCATTGTTAGCAGAAACCTTTCCTGTAACGGGGAAGTCGGATCGTAGCCATG
>JAZUBG010000187.1:0-16407 GCA_045638405.1 Eubacteriales bacterium
GTCGGTATAACGGGTGATGTTGAAGTGCATCGGAGTACGAAGGACCTCATTTCCATCTGCCTTGATAGAAGTGATCTCTCCGGTAAGTCGGAGGCCAAGCGGTCTTAGGAAGACAAGCAACTATTGCAACTCCTTGGCTCACAGAACGACATGGCTACGATCCGACTTGTCGGTATAACGGGTGATGTTGAAGTGCATCGGAGTACGAAGGACCTCATTTCCATCTGCCTTGATAGAAGTGATCTCTCCGGTATGTTCATTGACTTCAATAGCAATAGCTGAGGAGAATTTATAGGTGCTGGGAGGAACATCTACTGAGCAAACCTCAGACTTGGTCTTTCCTCCGTAAACAGCCATCATTTCAAGGGCATTGGATTTAAGCTTTCTGTCAGGTGTCAAAAGTCCGTCTGCACAGAAGTTGCCGTCGTGCTCTGGCTCCTTGAAGTCTCCGCCGTAGAGGAAACCTTCATCGGTCTTGATACCGTGGTCAGCCCACTCCCAAACGAACGCACCCATCATCTGCTCATTGTTATAGATCATATCCCAGTATTCTGCGATATCTCCGCAGGAGTTACCCATAGCATGAGTATACTCGCACATTACAAAAGGTCTTGTTTCCTCAGGATTATCAAGCACCTTCTCGCGAATAGTCTGGAAAGAAGGATACATCATGCTGACCATATCCACCATATCGGTGTAATAGTATTTCGGATCGGCATTTTGGAGACCCTCATAATGGATAGGTCTTGTGTTATCTCGATTCTTTATGTATTTTGCACCATCAAAGAACGCCTTGCCAAAGGAGCTTTCGTTGCCGAGGGACCAAATGATAACGCTGGGACGGTTTTTGTCACGTTCAACGAGAGAAACGTGTCGGTCAGTAATACCGGGGGTGAAGAAATCGTTTTCTGCATATTCTTCCCAAAGAGGTATATCGTAACGACCGTCACGACTGCACGCTCCGTGCATTTCAAGGTCTGCTTCGTCCATTACGTAAATACCAAATGTATCACAAAACATATAGAACTCAGGGCTGTTGGGGTAATGTGAGGTACGTACAGCGTTTACGTTGAGTTCCTTCATCAAATGAATGTCCTTAGCCAAATACTCGAGGTCAACAGTTGCCGCAGTTTCGCAATGGAAGTCATGACGGTTTACACCCTTAAGCTTTACAGGCTTTCCGTTGATCTTAAATACCTTTCCATCGATGGTGACCTCTCTAAAGCCAATGCTTTCGATAATCTTTTCTCCGTTTGCACGGATCTCAAGCTTATAGAGATTAGGTTCTTCTGCAGTCCAGTACTTAATACCCGCTACAGTGATAGTCCCGGTTTCTTTAGCAGGGACTGTTATCTCCTGGTCCTTAAGATTTAGACTAACATCAACAGAACTTTCATTTTTGAAAACCAAAATACCGTTTTCTCCGTCAATCTTTGTTTCGATCTTGTAATCGGTAATGTGATTTTCAGGACGTGTGAGCATATACACATTGCGGAAGATACCGGAGAATCGGAACTTATCCTGGCACTCAAGATAAGTAGATATACACCACTTGAGTACGAGAACATCAATAGTATTTTCACCGTTTACCGCAAGATCGGTAATGTCAAACTCACTTGTAGCGTGTGAGATCTGAGAATATCCCTTGAACTGACCGTTTATGTAAACATAGAACGCACTGTCTACACCCTCAAAGTTGATGTAGTATCGCTCTCCGCTCTGTTTCTTCACGTTGAATGTACGGCGATAATGCCAGCAAGGATTATCGTAAGGAAGATGAGGGAGCATAACCGGGAAAGGATAGCGGATGTTGAGGTACTGGATGTGGTCATATCCGTGCATCTGTACGCATGCGGGTACGGGAATTGACTCATCAAGCATTTCGTTAACGTCGAAATCCTCAACGTGATCGTGCTGCTTGATCTGCCAAACACCATCAAGAGATGTAAAACGGGAGCTTGATGTACGGTCCAGGATACCGTATTTGGTTCTGACAACATCGTTTTCCGCAAAGGGTATGTAATAACTTCTGTGAGGTGTTGTACCTATACGATCGAAATTCTGAAATTCTTTCATTACAATCTCTCCTTATACGTTTTCTCAAACGTTTTCTGTCTTTTTGGTAAGAAGCTTTTCATTGGCCTTTTCAACACTAAGGAAGACAAGCAGGAATCCAACAGCTGCGCAAAGGATAACGGGCATCCACAGGTAAAGGAAGTTCAGCATGTTGACGGTAGACGCAGTCTGTACTGCTGCATTCTCAATGTATCCGGCTGCATCCAGAAGCCAACCGCAGATAGCAGTTCCGAGAGCACCACCGATCTTGATACCGAGGGAAGAGCAAGAATACATCATACCTTCAAGTCTGTGACCGGTTGTTAAGGTAGTGTGTTCGGAGCAGCATGCGATCAGTGCGTTAAGGTCACCCTGAAGAGGTGCAATACCTATGGTAGAAACTGCAGTGAATGCAAGCATGAGAGGAAAGCTACCCATATATGCGGCTACCATGACGCCTACTCTTCCTAAAGCTGCAAGTCCATAGCCCCAGATGTTGAGCTTATACATTCCGCCGAGCTTTTTGATAACGATAGGTAAAACTGTAAGTGCTACTACCATGGTAATGTTGATAGCAAGGGATAAAGTGCTGAAAGCCTTCTCGTTTCCGAGAATATACTTGGCATAGTAGGTACCCATGCCGATAACGGATGCATAAAGCTGAGTCAGAATGTAGCTGCAGCAGATGATTACGTAATACTTGTTCTTAAGAAGAACCTTGAAGGACTGTAAGAATGTAAGCTTGTTTTCGCCGGTTGTTTCGTCCTCTGTGACCTCTTCCTCGGGAAGCTCCTTCACAGAGAATACAGAGAAGGTATTTGTGATCAGGCCAACAATTGCATAGATGATAGCAATCATTCTCCAACCGAAAACGCCGCCGCCAAGCCAAACAACCGCAGAAATCGTAACAGCCTCAATGACAATCTTTGTAGCGAAGGCAAAGATAAAGCGGAAGGAACCAATCTGTACGCGCTCACTGGTATTCTTGGTGATCAGCGCGGTCAGAGATGCGTATGCAATGTTATTTGCGGTGAAGAATACTGCGTTCAGAAGTGTGTAAGAGACGAAGAAGAAGATATACTGTGCGGTCTTCCCCAAGCTGGTAGGAATAGAGAAGCAGGCTACCAGAGTAATTGCGCAACCGATGTAGGGCCAGAGCATCCAGGGGCGTGCCTTACCCATCTTGGTGTGTGTCTTGTCGATCATTCTTCCAAAGAAGAAATCGGACACACCGTCGAAGATCTTTGATACTGCAATCAAGGTACTAACGATACCCATGCTGAGTCCGACCGTATCGGTCAGATAGATCATCATAAATGCAGTTAGCAGTGCATATACGCAGTTTCCTGCAATGTCGCCGGACCCGTAACCGACCTTGTGATACCATTTTAAATACTTTTTCTGTTCCATAATGAAGCTCCTTCGTTAAATAATTATTAGGCGTTCATAAATTCAATGAATCTGAGGAAGGCTTCCTTGCCTTCGGGAGTACGCTTGAACACACCGGCATCGTTTAGAACTTCGAGGAATACGCTGCCGATCTCCTGTTCGATGATTTCTTTAACGTTTGTTTGGTTTATCTCGGAATGACGTTCGCGGATCCTTTCAACCCATTTGGAATGCTGAGCAAGCTCGGGGATCGCTATGAGGCTTTGACCGTTTAACAGTGCCCTCTCAAGCATTCCTACGTCACGAGCAAGTCTCGAAGGAAGAACCGCAAGTCCCATGACCTCAATAAGTCCGATATTCTCCTTCTTGATGTGGTGAAGTTTCGGATTGGGATGGAACAAACCCAGGGGTCTTTCTTTTGTGGTAAAGTTGTTTCTTAAAACCAGGTCGCACACATATTCTTTTCCGTTCTTACGCGCGATAGGGGTTACGGTATTATGTGGAATACCGTCCGTTTCGGCAAAAACGAGAACTGAAGAATCGCTGTATGCTCTCCAACGCTCAAGCACTAAGTCACAGCACTTGGCAAGCTCGTCGCGGTTTTCAGAGCTGAGTCTGATAACTGACATCGGCCACTTGACGATTCCCGCTTTTACTTCGGGATACTTCCCGATATCAAAGGGAGTTTCTACCTCGGCAGTTTCCATAGCGAAGGTGTATCTTCCGCCTTGGAAATGCTCGTGAGTCAAAATCGATCCGCCGACAATGGGGAGGTCGGCATTGGATCCGACAAAGTAGTGAGGAAGAAAATCAACGATATCGAAGAGTTTTCCGAATACTGCTGCATCAATTTTCATTGGAATGTGCTTTTTGTTAAAAGCAATGCAGTGTTCGTTGTAGTATCCATAGGGAGAATATTGAATCTCCCACGCTTCTCCTCCCACGTTCATGGGGATGGGACGTAGGTTTTGCCGTGCAGGGTGTTTCGCCGTCCCAACAAATCCTGCATTTTCAGGACACAGCTGGCATTTGGGATATGCTGCTGACTTTTGCTTCTTCGCAGCTGCAATGTCACGGGGGTCCTTTTCGGGTTTGGAGCAATTTATGGTGATATCAAGCACACCGTATTCGCAGGGGTATTTCCATCTGAGGTCCTTTTCGATCCGTCCTGCCCTGACATAATTAAGATCTTTATTGATTTTGTAATACCACTCAGTCGCCGCTTCGGGACTCTCTTTGTAATGCCTTTCAAATTCAGCAATTATCTCACGCGGCATCGGAGTCAAGTACCCCATCAGCTTGGTATCAAACAAATCTCTCGAATTTATCGTGTCTGCTATGATTCCTTGCTTGCACGCATAATCTACAAGGGTCTTTAGAATCTCGTCGATAGAATCGCCTGCTTCAGGTATCATCCCATCCTTCCAATCTGTAAGATGAAGTGTGTCCATAAGTTGGTTACGGACTACTATTTCATCTGCAACAGTTATGAGATGGCATTTGATGCCATAATCAATAAGGTTCTGAATTGCTCCGCAAATCATTTTTTCTCACCTCCAATTTCATATTATTTTAAGACCGCCAAATGGTCTGATTTTCATTTGATGACATGAACCTTCACCGAAAATGCGTTCGATGCCTTCTTTATAAGCATCTACCATTTCACTTGGAACAAAAGCTTGTATGGTTCCTGCAAATCCGCCGCCGTGAACTCGAACAGCACCTTTGTTACCGAGAATAGATCTGCTTATCACGAGTGCAAGGGGAATTGCTTGTTCGGTCGGTGTCTTGGTGGAAAACAAATTCTGAAGAAGATTACCGGAGGATATACCCGATTCACTGACTAATCTCAGGAATCTGTCGATATCTCCATCTCTAAGTGCATCTGCTTCGTCTTTTGCTCGTTTGGTTTCAGCGAAGAAATGCATTGCTCTCATGATCGCTCTGTCGGAGCAGGACTTTCTGAGCTCAGGAAGCTTATCGTAAAACTCCTTCTCATCAACTTCGCTGAGAACTTCACACTCGAAGTAATCTGCTACCTCTTTCATTTCCTTGCGAATTGCCACGTAATCCTCGGTAAGGTTCTCGTGACTGCTCTTTGTATCGGTGATGCAGAGAGCATATCCGAATTTTTCGAAATCGAAGTCTATCTTCTCAACGCTCGGAGCGCTTATATCCTTAAAATCAATACTTACAAGTCCGCCGAAGGAAGAAACTGTCTGATCGAGAAGTCCGCAGCTCTTTCCAAAGAACACATTTTCGGCAAACTGACCGTACTGTGCTATTTCAAAAGCGGAAACCTTACCGTTATTATAGTGGTCATTGATGACTGTACCGATCAGTGTTTCAAAGGCAGCGGAGGAAGAAATTCCACCGCCACAAATTACGTCTGAGGTGGTGTACATATCAAATCCCGATACCATAACACCGTTTTCGGCAAATTTTGCCATAATTCCTTTTACGATCGCCATCGTACCATCATCATTGACATCGGGGATTATATCATCTGTCCGAATCATGGCAAGATCATATCCTTCGGATTTCACACGGATGATACCCTCGTTGTGAAACGCTACTACTGCTAATGTATCTAAGTTAACAGCACCCGCCAAAACGACACCGTGCTGATGGTCGGTATGGTTACCGCCTATTTCAGTTCTGCCTGAAGCTGAATAGATATTTATCTCAGTTCGAGTAGGAAACTCGTCAGAAAACGCAAGGATCGCCTTTTCGTACCTTTTCTGTTGTCTTCTAATAATAGAATCATTGTTTCCGTAAAGCTTTGAGAATATATTGGCTATTCTTTCACTATAGACTTCATTTGTGCAATTAACAAGGTTCATTGTATTTTCTCCTACCATTTAGTTAAACACTTGCTTTCTTTTACGACTATATTCTAACATGTTCGCACGGGAATAACAATAAACAATCTCACTCACATTATGCACAAAATGTGAGTCTCCTATTGAAAAAGCACAATATTTTATATATAATATACATACAAGATAAATTAATGTATGCTAATACCTTTTAAGGAGGAGTTATATGTATACTAACTTAGCATATCTTGGCAAAGAACACGAGGATATTGTCGATAAAACCAGACCGCTTATCATTACGGCCGCAGGCTACTACCGCGTTCACACCAGCCGTGTAATAGATACTGAGAGACCTAACGGACGCGGCGATTATCAGCTTCTTTACGTAGCATCCGGATGTGCCCATTTTTATTTTGACGGGGTTGAAAGAATTATCCCAAAAGGGAACATGGTCCTGTTCCGTCCCGGAGAGACACAGATGTACTATCTCTATGCCGCAGACAAGCCTGAAACCTATTGGGTGCATTTCACAGGCTCCGATGTTGGACTTTTACTTAACTACTACCAGATGCCAAAAAACGAAAATGTTTTCTTCACAGGAACGTCTCCTGACTATCAGTGGCTGTTTCGTCAAATGATTCAAGAGCTTCAGCTACAAAGAACCAATTATGAAGATCTACTGAATATGAATCTGAGACACATATTTTTGATCATAAACAGATATCTCCATGAAGGAAATGATATTGGTACAGAGATGCTTGACGAGGTCGAACGTGCAACTCATTATTTTAATGAGCACTATAATGAGCGAATCGTGATAGAAGATTATGCTAAAGAGCGCGCAATGACGGCTAACTGGTTTATCCAAAGCTTTAAAAAAATCACGAAGTTTACTCCGACACAGTATATTCTTTCTCTGCGAATGACCAATGCAATGAATCTGATAGATAACACGGATTACAATATGACGCAAATTGCCGATGCTGTAGGGTATGACAATTCGATGTACTTCAGCCGTATTTTCAAGAAGCACACAGGCATGACACCTACAGAGTACAAGCGTCGCAATGATTCTACAATAGACAATAACTAAAAACAGAATGGGTGTTGAAGCTTTTCTTCAACACCCATTCTGTTTTTAGTTTACCTCATATTTGATCCTTATAAGATCGGCTATATTATTTGCCATAGTTCTGCATAAGAGATCACTCTCTGCCTCGACCATAACACGGATCACAGGTTCTGTTCCGCTTTTTCTGAGAAGCACACGGCCGTTATTTTGAAGTGTTTTTTCAGCATTCTGCTTTTCATTCAGTACATCAGGATCGCTAAGCACTGCATCTTTGTCTTCAACTTTGATATTTACCGTTATCTGAGGGAATCTTGTAAACCCATCACTAAGCTTAGAGGCAGGAAGCTTCTTTTCCATATAAACCTCCATCAGCTTGATAGCGGTAATAAGTCCGTCTCCGGTGGAAGCGTACTTTGAGAATATAATGTGTCCCGATTCCTCACCGCCAAGGCTGTAGCCGCCATTTTTCATAGCTTCGTATACGTATTTATCACCAACATCGGTCTTTACGGAGCTGATATTTTCAGCCTCTAGCGCTTTGTAAAGACCCATATTTGACATTACAGTAGTTACAACCGTATTATTTTTAAGCTTACCCTCGTCCTTCATATATTTTCCGCATATATAGAGGATGTGATCTCCCGTAAGAACATCACCGTTCTCACAAACAGCAAGACATCTGTCTGCATCTCCGTCAAAGGCGAAGCCAATATCAAGCTTGTTATCAACTACAAACTTTTGTAAAGCTTCAATGTGGGTAGAACCGCAACACATGTTTATGTTTAGTCCGTTGGGCGTATTTCCGATAACGTAAGTTTCGGCACCAAGGGTATCAAATATATTTTTAGCAAGCATCCACGTTGAGCCGTTTGACGCATCAAGGCCTACCTTCACTCCTCTGTAGGAGTTTTTTGCAAGAGATATAATGTAACCTGTGTATCTGTTTCGTCCTGCGGCATAGTCAACGGTTCTACCTATATTTTCTCTGACCGCAAGGGGTATATCACTTATATCGCCGTCGATGTAAGCCTCAATATCAGAGATGATAGCCTCGGACATTTTTTCTCCTCTGCTGTTGATAAGCTTGATTCCGTTATCATAGTAGGGATTATGGCTTGCGGAGATCATAATTCCGCAGTCAAATCCATCTGTTCTGACAATATACGCAACAGAAGGAGTCGTTGTAACGTGTAAGAGGTAAGCATCTGCTCCGCTGGCGGTTAGTCCCGCCGCGAGAGCGTACTCGAACATATAGCTGGAGCGTCTTGTGTCCTTGCCGATAACTATGCGGCATTTATGCTCCTTCCCGTAGTACCATCCAAGGTATCTTCCGATCTTAAAAGCGTGTTCAACTGTAAGATAGCAGTTAGCTTCACCGCGGAAGCCGTCAGTTCCAAAATATTTTCCCATTTCGTCCTGTTTCCTTTCAAGCTTATTCAACGGTTACGGATTTTGCAAGATTTCTCGGCTTATCTACGTCAAGATCGAGTCCTACTGCTGTATAATATGCAAGCATCTGAGCGGGAACAACACCGCAAAGAGGCATAAAGAGCTCAGAAACACGAGGCACCTCGATCACGTCGTCCGCTACCCCATCGGGAACTCTCATTCCTTCCCCTGTGACAAGAAGAACGACGGCTCCTCTCGCCTTGACCTCTTTAATATTGCTGATGGTCTTCTCAAACAAAGAAGGATCTGTAGCATAAGCAAACACAGGTGTTCCGTCCTCTATAAGGGATATGGTTCCGTGCTTAAGCTCTCCCGCCGCATACGCCTCGCAGTGGATGTAGGAGATCTCCTTCATCTTCAGCGCCGCCTCCATGCTGAGAGCATAGTCATGACCTCTGCCAATGAAGAAAATGTTTTTATGACTTTTATATTTTTCTGCTAAGCTTTGGCATTTGTCACTCAGCTTCAGCGATTTTTCGATGTATTCGCTGATGACCTCAAGCTCACCGCACAGTTCTTTCACCATGGATTCAGAGAGAGTACCCGTGGCTTCACCGAAGTTCACGGCTAAAAGATACAGAAGGGCTATCTGCACCGAGTATGCTTTGGTGCTTGCAACAGCGATCTCGGGACCTGCCCACGTATATATCACGGAATCTGCTTCCCTTGCAATAGTTGATCCTGGTACGTTGACAACTGCTAATGTGTGTACGCCTTTTTCTTTAGCAAGTCTGAGTGCGGCAAGAGTATCTGCAGTTTCTCCCGACTGAGAAATGATAACTACCAGATCGTCTTCATTTATGATAGGATCTCTGTATCTGAATTCTGATGCGATCTCTACGTTTACGGGAATTCTCGCCAGCTTTTCGATTGCATATTTTCCAATAAGACCCGCGTGCATTGCAGTTCCGCAAGCAACTATATGGATCTGTCTGATACGTTTTATATGCTTGGGGGTTAGGTTATTCAGCTCAAAAGACGGTCTTCCGTCTTTAATTCGCGGTCTGAGGGTTCGCGATACAGCATCGGGCTCCTCGTTTATTTCCTTGATCATAAAGTGAGGATAACCGCCACGTTCAGCCGCCTCCACGTCCCATGAGACCTCTTCAAGCATTTTGGATATACGTTTGCCGTCTCGTGAGAAAAACTCAATAGAGTCACGGGTAAGCACGGCTACCTCCCCCTCGTCAATTCTGGCAAATCGTCTAGTATAACGAAGGACTGCTGAAATATCGGATGACACAAACATACCAACTTCCGACGGGCACGCCAAAAGGGGACTTCCACGACGCATTGCATAGACAGTATCGGGGCGGTCATCGAACATTACGGCTATGGCAAAGGAGCCTTTCATTATTTCTGCGGCGCTGTGCATAGCCTTCACGGGGTCCGATGTTTTTCTGTAAAGGTAATCGATCAACAGAATTCCGCGCTCGGTATCGGTGTCCGAGGTGAAAAAGTATCCCTTGTCTTCGAGGTAAGATGTAAGCTCACTGTAGTTCTCGATAATTCCGTTGTGGACACCGTAAACTCTACCGTTTCCGTGAGGATGTGAGTTTCTCTCGGAGGGTTCTCCGTGTGTCGCCCATCTGGTGTGTCCTATACCTGTCAGAGCGTTTTCCGTAGACGCACAGGATATTTTTTCCTCCAGTGCAGAAAGCCTTCCGCTGGCCTTGGTGGTTTTAAGAACTCCGTCTGTAAAATAAGCGATTCCCGCAGAGTCATATCCGCGATATTCAAGAGCAGACAGTCCTTCAATCAGCTTCGGGACCGCCATGTCTTTTCCGGTGAAACCAATAATGCCGCACATAACTACCTCCGAATTTAATTATTTTTTTGTAATAATGTTGTCTTTATTTTTGAAAATAGAGTTCCCGGGAACAGTGCCCCTCACGAGAGACAGAGGATATATGGTGCTTCCCTTTCCGATTATTGTACCGGGGCACAATACCGCACCGCATCCTACCTCTACGAAATCCCCAACCAAGGCTCCAAGCTTTTTTCTGCCAACGGAAACCCTCTCGCCGTCCCTTATTATGCTAACGTTGGATTTATCGCTTTTTACATTTGACGTAACTGCACCTGCACCTAAGTGAGAAGCGTAGCCGAGGATCGAATCTCCTACGTAGTTAAAGTGAGGCACCTGTACTCTGTCGAAAAGAATGCTGTTTTTGATCTCCGAGGAGTTTCCCACAACTGCGGAGTCTCCGACGATCACAGAGCCTCTAATATATGCTGAGTGTCTGATCTCGGCGTTTTCTCCGATTATTGCGGGAGGGAGAATCAGTGCACTTTTGGCTACGGTGGCACTTTTCGCAACCCAAACGTTTTTTTCTGTCTCGACGTATTTGTCTTTGTCAAGACGCGGGCCTGCCTCGCAGATAAAGTCCGAAAGCCAAACAAGTGCCCCCTCAGGGTAAACAAAGCGAGCAAGAAGTGGCTCTGCAATACTTTTCGTCAAATCAAAAAGTTCTGTTGTTTTCATGCTTATCTCCCATCATTTTATTGAAGTTAGGTGTCGTATGTACCTTGTTTGCATATTTATTTTAGCATACACAAAAAAACTCGACAATAAACAAGGTAATCTGATTTATGCACAAAATGTGATTACGAGTTTCCAAAAACGAGGTATATTATATACTTTTTATACGGGGCAGTATATCTTTCACCTATACCTCAAAAACTCAACTACACTTTCTTTTTTTATCTTCCATCTGTTACCTATCTTGAACCCATCAAGCTCACCCGTGTGAAGCATCCTGAGTAAAGTGTTCTTTCCGACTCTGAGCAGTGTTTTACACTCCTCAAACGTCATTATTTCAGGTATCATTTCGTACATAGTTAAATACCTCCTACATAAATTTTTGTTTAATATAGTGTTTTATACGCCCAAATAGTCCCTCTCGGTTTACGCATACCGAGAGTTTTTGTTTATATATTATTCCTTCGGTATAAACCCAATTAAATATATTTCGGAGGAAATTATGAACTACTTAGAATGTTCCGTATGCGGAGAAAGACTTACGGAGGCTCAAGCAACTCTATTTGACGATAAGATATTGTGCGAACACTGTCTCGATGAAGAGACCACCATTTGCGACTGTTGTATGGAGAGGATATGGACCTCTCGTGCAAGAGGCGACGGCTACACAACACTCTGCAGCAGCTGCTACGCCAACAATTACGCCACTTGCACACACTGCGGAATCTTAGTCCACAACGAAAACGTGTGCTACGACGATGACACGGACGCGCCTTACTGCGAGGCTTGCTTCGAGAAGGTGAAAAGCCTACCCATAAAATCATATAACTACAAGCCAGAGCCGATCTTCTACGGTTCGGGTAATCTTTTTATGGGAGTCGAGCTTGAGGTTGACAGAGGGGGTGAAGATAACAAAAACGCTGAAGAACTGCTTGACATTGCCAATGAAAGCAAGGAACACATCTACTGTAAGCATGACGGAAGCCTCGATGAAGGATTTGAGATTGTGAGCCACCCAATGACTCTCGACTACCATAAGAACAGCATGAACTGGAAGGAGGTCTTCACAAAGGCCATAAGGCTTGGGTACTCCTCCCATAACACCTGCTCTTGCGGACTCCATATCCACTGCGGTAGAAACGACCTAGGTGAAACTGTGAAAGACCAGGATGAGGTTATCGGAAGGCTGATATTCTTCTTTGAGAAGCATTGGAATGAGCTTGTACGGTTCAGCAGAAGAAGTTACAGCAATCTTAATCGTTGGGCGGCTCGTTATGAGGCTATTTCTTGCTCGCCTCAGGAGACCTATAAAAAGGCCAAGGACAAGCATATGGGACGCTACGTTGCGGTGAATCTTATGAACGACTCCACAGTAGAGTTCAGGATCTTCCGTGGTACTCTCAAGTACAAGACCTTTATCGCGACACTGCAGCTTATTGATAGAATATGCTCATTCGCTATTAACTCGACAGATACAGAGATCGAGGAAACGTCATGGTCAGACTTTGTGATGTCAATCGATCGAGAAGAATATCCGGAGCTTGTGGAATACCTTAAGCTTAAACGATTGTACGTAAACGACTTAGATAATGATAACACAGACATGGAGGAATAAAAATATGTGCGGACTTTTTGGTTTTACTTGCTACGGGAACGAGATCATGAATCTTTCAAAGCTTACAAATTCCCTCTCGGTACAATCTGCTGTGAGAGGCACAGACGCGGTGGGAATAGCATTTGCTAAGGGAAACAATATCGCGATTAACAAAGTTGGCAAGTCAGCTCGCGACTACACTTTTAAGCACGACGATAGTGTCAGAACACTCATCGGTCACACACGACATTCCACTCAGGGTAGTGAGAGACGTAACTACAACAACCACCCATTCTTCGGTAAAGTGAAGAACACTAAGTTTGCTCTCGCGCATAATGGCGTTCTGATGAACGACGACATGCTGAGAGCCAGCTTGAAGCTTCCTAAGACCAAGATAGAGACCGACTCCTACATCGCGGTACAGCTCATTGAGAACAAGGAGAAGCTCGACTTCGAAAGCCTTGCTTACATGGCTGAAAGCATCTACGGTAGCTTTTCGTTCTCGGTACTTGATAACAAGAATAACCTGTACCTTGTCAAAGGAGACTCGCCACTGTCAATATTACACTTTCCCGAGAATAAGGTTTACGTCTATGCAAGTACAGATGAGATACTGTATAGGGCGATAGTTGACTCCCCCTTATTTGGGGAATTGAAGGCTTGTCGCTTCGAGCGGATAGAGATAACCGACGGGGATATTCTGAAGATTTCACCCAACGGGGAGATTACTAAGGGATATTTCGAGTACAGTACCTACTACGGAAGGCAGTGGTACGATATTCGTTATGGCTCATGGAACGATCCTCGACTTTACGGTACACGGACAAGCGGTAACTACTTAGATGAATATACTAAGGAGCTTAAGTTTATCGCATCTTACGAAGGGATCTCTCCTGAGACTATAGACAAGCTGCTGCAGGAAGGCTTTACACCCGAGGAGGTGGAAGAATACATTTATGCGTTCGAAGGAGAAGTTATGGAGGCTACGGTTTAAGCTATTCAAGGTAACGTGGAGGTTAATGTACATGAAATACATAAGAATATTCCTGATAGCGCTACTCGATATTATCGGAGAGCTATATACTAGCAAGAAGGACAAGGGGTGAGACAACGATGGTATACGGATACGCGAGAGTTTCAACGTCAGATCAGAATCTTGACAGACAGAAGGATGCGCTTCGTAAATACGGAGTAGACATGCTATTCTGCGAGAAGATATCGGGGACAAAAAAGAACCGTCCGGAGCTTGATGATATGCTCGGACGGTTGAAGCCTGGTGACACGATAGTTATAGAGTCACTCAGCCGACTTGGCAGAAGCGTCAAGAACCTGGCTGAGCTGATGGAGCTGTTCAATAAACAGGATATACGCCTCGTCTCGCTGAAGGAGACAATAGACACTACTTCTCCTACGGGGAAGCTGCTGTTCACAATCCTCGCGTCCTTATCTCAGTTTGAGAGGGATGTACTCGCGGAACGAACAGCAGAGGGTCTTGCAGCGGCACGTGCCAGAGGCAGGGCAGGGGGGCGACCTAAAACCAACTCAGACACAATGAAAAAGGCGCTGGCACTGTACCGAACAAATCAGTACAGCGTCAGCGAGATCACAAAGCTTACGGGAGTGAGCAAGTCAACGCTTTACAGAGCCATCGAGAACGGTACTGTGGGACGTTGATTTTGACACGAGTAATGGGACAAACGCACCGTCTCAAAAACTGGTTATACAGCCTCTTTTGAGACGGTGCGAAACTTTCCCAAAAACGATGGTTTATGGGAAGGGGGTTGGGTTAAATACAAGTATTAGCAATTGACATTACAACTTGACGTGTTATTTCAATAATGCTGTTGAAGTAATCTTTAGTGATAGTTAAATATTGTCCAAGTGTTGCTCCATATATATTGAACTT
This sequence comes from Eubacteriales bacterium, assembly GCA_045638405.1. Lineage (GTDB taxonomy): Bacteria > Bacillota > Clostridia > Oscillospirales > CAG-272 > RUG11130. Next base: position 14,767 of record JAZUBG010000187.1, read on the forward strand.
TTCCAAATACTTCTCATCTACAATGCCATTATTATGTATGTGCACATTGCGTCGTCCTATCATTTCTTGTAACTTTGAGTACATATCTATTCCATTGACATTGAATACTCCATTGAATTTGTCATGTAGTATGTTTAGTAAATCTTTAACATAACATTTTTTCAAAGACGCTTCTATTTGTTTAACTTTAAATGATTCGAAATCGTCACAAGCTGCAAGTTCATGTGTTTTGATGTTGACATTTTCAAAATAAGCTAACCATTTAAAAAAATCATGTTCCATACATGTACGAACCATGCTGAATATACAGCTGTCAAAATAAGCCATTACCTGAATAAAGTTTTGTTTATATATGTTAATGTGATTGTTAGAATTAAACAGTTCTAATGAATTAGCGGACTTATTTATATATGAATTCTCTTTTATTAATGATTCACGTCGTGACCTTGTTTCTTCTTCAATTGCTAGCTCTACCAATTTATGTACTCTACTCGGATTATCGTAAAGATAAGTATATTGTTCAAAACCATCAAGGTCACTTTTCATCATACACATTGCTGTTATAGTTGACATTGCATTGTGAAATAGTATTACTGGATTATATTCTCCTTTGCGGATATCAGTGATTATGGATAAAATAACATCACCCTCAGGAGATGGATCCTCACTGCATGGTTCATTTGGATTTGCATCTTTGATATTAAGTGAACGAATCTCTGCAATAAGTTTCTCTAAGTAGCTTGCCATTTCGCCTTGTATAATAGTATTGTTGTTACAAATGTTTTTAATACTTTGCTCCTCAAAAAATGTTGGCGAAACTGTTTCAAGCTCATGAATCATACATATTGATGAAAGGAAAAAGTTTTCAAGGTACACAACATGATCACAAATGTATGTTATGTCATGAGAATACCTATCTCTGATGTCGAATAAATTATCCATTGATTAATCACCTAGTCCTATCGTTATTTTTATGAATAAGTTGTTTGAGAGGAAAATTATATCCCACACTTACCCCACATACCCGATCCTGAAATACTCCAAATACCTCTTAAACTTATCCTGAGCGGAGAGGCAGGTGTCGGTGAGGTAGCCTTTTTCTGTGTTCCACTCATTCAGTCCGCGGTAGTAGAAGATTTTGAGGTCGTCCTCGATGATAAACGGCACTACGTTATGCTTCAGACACTCCTTCAGCATTATAAGCCTGCCCACACGTCCGTTTCCGTCCTGGAAGGGGTGGATACGCTCAAATTTAACGTGGAATGCGATAATATCCTCTATCGTTACTTCTTTTTTTGCGTTGTAGTCTGCAAGAAGCTTCTTCATTTCGTCTGACACTTCCTCGGGGAGAGTGGTGTCCATGCCGCCGACTTCATTAGGAAGCTTTTTGTATTCACCAACGGCAAACCAATCTTTTTTTGCGTCGGTGGTGCCGGTCTTGAGGATAAGATGAAAATTCTTTATAAGCTTCTCGCTGAGAGGGGATCTTGCGCTGTCTATGATCTCGTCAATGCACCTGAAGTGATTGGTCGTTTCGATAATATCGTCAACGCGAACCCCGCCTTCGGTTACACCTATGGTATTTGTTTCAAAAATGTACCTTGTCTGGTCGTGGGTGAGGCGACTGCCCTCCATGTGGTT
>JAZUBG010000188.1:0-4418 GCA_045638405.1 Eubacteriales bacterium
GAGAGAAGCATTGATCATCTTGCTTTTTGCCGTACCGGGATGGATGTTGCGGCCCGCTACCTCAAACTTCGCGCCGTAGGCATTGAAGTTCTCATATTCGATCTCACCCTCAGCACCGCCGTCAACGGTGTATGCCGCGACCGTACCAAAGCTTTCAACGTCGAAGTGATCGGCACCCTCTCCGATCTCCTCGTCGGGAGTGAAGCAGAAGGAAAGAGGACCGTGGGGAATGTTATCGGTTATGATCTTTTCGATAACCGTCATGATCTCGGCAACTCCCGCCTTGTCGTCTGCACCAAGGAGTGTAGTGCCGTCGGTGGTAATGAGAGTTCTTCCTTTGAGAGAGGGGAGATGTGTGAACTCAGCGGGATCAAGTGTGAGTCCGGAGTTACCGAGGGTAATTTGCCCGCCGTCGTAGTTTTCGATGATCTGTGCCTTTACGTCACGTCCCGAAAAGTCGGGAGCTGTGTCCATATGAGCGATAAATCCCACCGACTTCGCGTCTTCACAGCCTTTGGTTGCGGGAAGCTTGCATGTAACATAAGCGTTTCCGTCAACATGAGCGTCAGTTGCACCGATAGCTTTAAGTTCATCACAAAGCATCTCTGCGAAAGTACGCTGAGTTTCGGTTGACGGGGTATTGCCTGTAGTCTCACTGCTTTGTGTGTTGTACTTTATGTAGTTAAGAAATCTTTCGTATGCTTTCATAATTTCGTTTTCTCCGTATAGTAACTTGTTATGTGGTTATGTAATTTGGATTACTTACCGATGATGCTGAGTGCGAATGTTTTGCCGTTTTGGGAGAAAGTGAAACTATTCTCGCCCTTCTTGATCTGAACTTCCACTTCAAAGCTGCCATCCTTGTTTCTTCCAACATTCTCGCCGTCAAGTTTAAGTCCGACGGACGGATCGGAATAACCTTTTACGGTAATGATTCCGGGCGTACATTCCTCACCGTAGTAGTGTGAAGTGACACTAACTCCTCCCGTGGGAGAAGGATCACAGTAGATTATCTCGTCACGGTAAAGTTCACTGAGCTCGTCTGAGATACCAAGGTGATTTCTTTTCAGCTCGTCGTATCCGTAGAACACACTTCCTCTGTAGGAGAGAACTTTACGTGCGAATTCTACTTGATTTTTTATCTCACCCTGAGGATTTTTCCAGCTCTGATTACCTTCGTCATAGAAATAGGCTCCGTGGGATATCCATAGATCGACACCTGTACCGTCAAGTTGCTCATTCCACCATTCGGTGAGGTGACCGTAAGGAGTAATTGCTGAATCAAAGTTCCAGTATATCTGAGGAGATATGTAGTCTACATATCCGCCCTTTACCCATGCAAGCGTGTCACAGTACAGACTGTGATACGTTTCAAATCCCCTTGTGTCAGAGCCGCCGTTTGTGCCGTTGTTATTCTGCCATACTCCTCCGGGAGAAACTCCGAATATACATTCGGGGTCGCACTCTTTCACGGTATCGTAGCACTGCTTTATAAGGAGATTTATATTGTCGCGTCTCCAATCGGCTTTTGTCTTAAATCCGCCGCCGTATTTTTCATATGCCGCGTTGTCAGCAAAATCTGCATTTCCCTGAGGATAGGGGTAGAAATAGTCGTCGAATACTACTCCGTCAACGTCATATTTTGTCACTATCTCACGGACACCATCTGCCACAAGGTCGCGTACCTCGGGAAGACCTGCGTTGAAATAGAGCTTTCCGTCGGCATATTTTACTGTCCATTCGGGGTGGATAGACGCGGGACTTGACTCGGAGAGACTACTTTCGGCATTTGCAGAAGTTGTGATTCTCAGAGGATTCACCCAGGCATGAAGGAAAATATTATTCTTATGTGCTTCGGAGACAAAATATTCCAGAGGATCGAAAGTAAGATTTCCTGTTGTGGAAAGAGATTTTGATACGGGGAAAATATCGCTGTCGTACAGTGCGTCGCATGAGGGGCGTACTTGTAAAAACACGGTGTTGAGACCGTATTCTCCGCAATAGGATATAATATCGTCGATCTCACTTCTCAGCTTGTCTGCGGAAAGGTCGGTCTGAGAGGGATAGTCGATGTTGAAAACGGAGGCGATCCACACTCCGCGGACTTCAGAGTCGGGATTGATTATTGAGTGTCCCGTAGGTGAGGGCGGGTCCGCAGTGAGAGCTTCAATAGCCGTTTGGCTTACCGACGTGCTGCCGCAGGAAGAGAGCAAAAGTACGGTTGCAAGCAGGAGGGGAAGGATTTTCAGTATTTTCATGTTTAGTACCTTTATTTATATATTGAAACTTACGTACTGTGACTTATGCTTATATTTTAACACAAATATCCCTTCAGGTCAATAGTATTAACACGCGAGAAAATTTCAGAGAATATTCGGAGAACGTCTGAGATATTCTCCCGCAGACGGGACCTCACGAAGGCAGAGTGAGTATACTTCGTCAGCACGGCGCCACAACTCATACTGCCTTTTTTCGGTATCATCAGCAGATGTAAAAACAGAGGGCTTTGTTAAGACTTCGATGGTTCTCGATTTTTTTGTGTCCGAAAGGAAACGCCGTCCTTTTTCGTTTGCGGCAAGGAGCACGGAGAAACGGGGAGGGGAGATAAGATCGTTTTTATTTACTCCGAGGAGAGTAAACAGTGCGGCGCGGCGAAGTCTTGAATTGGTATACTTTTTTGTTGCCGCAAAAGTGAAAAATTCGCTTCCCGAACGAGCCTTGGCGGCGGCTTTTATCAGTCTTTCGCTGACACCGCCTGCGGCATCGAATATGTCATCCGAAACGTCACCGTCAATGCGGAAACGGTTAAATAAAATTTCTTCCAGTGCACCTTCACGAATGTCTGGCATTGTACCGCACACGGATAGTGTTGCGTCAGGTACGAACGGTGAAAAATCTTCTCCCCAATATATCATTTTGCGTATGTCGGTAGCGCTGCGGTACACTCCGTCATCCGTCATTCTTTTGTATGCTGAAAAATCGGCATCAAGTCCCAGTTTCGTTGCAGCTCTCATATATTCAGCGGCAAGCTTGTCGTTGGAGGAAAGACTTAGTCCGTACTCTGCGAGAAATCTGTCGGAAGATACGGCGGCTCCAATCTCATGATCTGTGTCGGAAAGGTCAAAAGAAGCAATGAGATTTGAAGCACGGCGTACGTGATCCGTGTCTCCCGTTTCGCTGCCGAAAATGAAGTTGTCAATTCCGAGACCTTCTGCAATTTTTACACCTCCGAGGGCGAAAAATTCGCCTCCCGAGGAACACCACGGAAAGGGAAGCTCAAAAACTGCATCGGCACCCATTAGCACTGCAAGGTGTGCTCTTTTGTATTTGTCAAATATTGCCGCTTCGCTTCTTTGAGTGAAATTTCCGCTCATTATGGCAATAACTGTACCGCCTGTCTCACGCGCGTGGGCGAGAATTGATTTATGTCCGTTGTGGAGTGGGTTAAATTCACATATAATAGCCGTGTTTCTCGCCATTTTTTGTAAAAACCTCCGAATTGGAATTATGTACTTGCTTTTATGAGAGTTTTCATATATAATTATAAACGATAATGCGCAGATTGTCAATTATCGTGTATTTTATATTTTTAGCCGCGGCAAAAATGCTGTCGGCAGAATGGGAGTATATTCAAAATGAAAGTTCTTGTTGTAAACGCAGGTTCATCATCACTTAAGTATCAGCTTTTCGATACTGCAACCGAGTCCGTTCTTGCAAAGGGTATTTGTGAGAGAATCGGTATTGACGGCAGACTCGAACACAGAAAGGGCGAGGACGGCGAAAAGCTTAAGGTTGAGATCGCAATGCCCGACCACGCTGTAGCTACAAAGTACGTTATCGAATATCTTACAAGCCCCGAGTACGGTGTAATTTCCGACATGAACGAGATCGAGGCTGTAGGTCACCGCGTTGTCCACGGCGGTCCTTACTTCTTTGAGTCTGTTCTTCTCACAGAGGAAGTTCTTGAGAAACTCGAACTTTGCCGCGACTTCGCACCTCTCCACACAGGCGCACACATCATGGGTATCAAGGGTTGTCTTGCAGTAATGCCCGAGAAGCCCCAGGTTCTCGTATTCGACACCTCCTTCCACCAGACAATGCCCGAGCAGGCTTACACCTACGGTATCTCCTACGAAATGGCTGAGAAGTATCAGATCCGCCGTTACGGTGCACACGGTACATCTCACAGATACGTTTCCAAGGAAATGGCTAAGCTTCTCGACAAGCCTCTTGAAGAAACAAAGATCATCACCTGCCACATCGGTAACGGTTCTTCCATTTCCGCAGTTAAGGGCGGAAAGTGCGTTGACACTTCCATGGGTCTTACTCCCCTTGAAGGCGTTATGATGGGTACTCGTTGCGGTTGCATCGACCCCGCTATCGTTCCTTTCCTTATGGAGAGAGAGGGCTGGACTCCT
>JAZUBG010000189.1:0-4001 GCA_045638405.1 Eubacteriales bacterium
CCTGCCATGAATGCAACTACGATCTCGTCCTTTGCGGTCTTCTTAAGCTCGCGTACCATTTCCTTAGCCTTTTCGAATGTAGCGATAGGCTTATCAAATGAACCGTCGTTTTTGTCGTTACCGTCAACTGCCACGTAAATATCAGCGTTATCAACGATAGGATATACTTTTTCTACGTAATTCTGTTCGTATACGGGAGCGTTATATACCATGTGATAATCAAACTTCAGAGTGTTGAAACGGTAAATGATAGTTGCAAACTGCTCTCTGGTTGCACTTCCGAGAGGGGAAAGTGTGGAACCGTTACCGGTACCGTTGATAAGACCAACATCGGTTGCCCACTTCATAGCATCAGCTGCCCATGAAGCAACGTCAGCCTTGTCGCTGAACTTGTCAAGGTTAGCGGTAGTCTCAGTTTTTACGTGCTTGAACGCCGCATAGCGGATGAACATTGTAGCAAGCTCCTGACGTGTGATCTCACGGTCGGGAGAGAAGTAGGGAACGCCCCAATCGTCTGTTCCCGTACCTGTAACGATCTCGTTGTCAAACGCCCACTGAACGGCGTCTGAGTAGAACAGATCATCTTCTACGTCCATAAATCCCTCATTGTCGAATTCAACGAAGGGAGAACCTTCCATTCTGTAGAGAACGGTAACAACCATCGCTCTTGTGAGAGCTACGGTAGGTGAGAAGGCCGAGCCGCCCGTACCGTTCATAAGTCCGTTTTCCGTAACGTACTCGATGGCTTCATAAGACCACATATCGCTGTTTACGTCGGAGTAGGATGTGTCTGCAGAGACAGTCATAGTCATGCTGAGAGTTGAGAGGATCATCAAAACACTCATAAACAATGCTGTCAGTCTTGTTTTCTTCATTCTTTTTACCTCCTGAATGAATTATGTTTTACAACGTAAATTATAGAATATTTTTGGTTGTTTGTCAAGTTTTTTGTGCAGGTAAACCTACACAAATGTCCCACGCAGAAGCGTGGGACATAATGAATTATATTGGATGATTATTTGTGATGTACAGTAACCGTTGATTTTTCGCAAATGACCGTATTTTGGGCAATTCTTGTTGTGTCCTGTACGGTGAAAAGTCCACGATTGTTGGTGTGAGGTACGAAAAGGGGCATTGCGGAGGAGGAAACGTCAACTCTCAATTTTTCTCCCGCTTTGAGAAGGAATGCAGAAGGATCAAAAGTGAAATCCATATCGATCTCTTCGCCCGGAACGTAATCCTTGCAGAAGTTGGAGATCTGATCGATGCTGTCGCGAAGTGCGTAGTCACCCTCGGGTTTAACGATACTGAGTCGAATGTAGAAGCAGGTGTCGGGGCATGAGCTCTTTACTCTCAGACGTGCACTTATCTTGCCTCTTACGTGGGTGTCACTCTCGAATACGTCGGAGTAGAACGTAAGAATATCGTCTCTGAGTCCCGGGGCATCCTGGAATTTAGTACCGCCGAAGTTGTTGGTAAGACCGCCTTTGAAGTAAGCGGGATCTTTGGGGTCATAGGCATAACTTTTTTCTCCCTCACCGAGAGTGAAAGTGTAGGTGTTGTCAGTTCTCATATATTCTTCGGTAGTTTCAGTATGCCAGTTGTTGTCAAAAGGTTCGTAGTATGTGATCTTACCGAGTTCAAAAGGAGCTTCTCCTTCGCCGCGTGCATAACTCATCCATTTTCTTTCGAAATCGGAGCAAAGCTCACCCAGTTCACCGTTCGGGAAGTGGTAAGGCTGTTCTTCGCTTGTGCCTCCGTGATGGTAGGGATGGATCACAAATGCACTCTTTTTACGAGTTTCCTCACTCAGGGATAACCACATATCGTGAACTCCGCGGTTGAATATATCCTGGAATCCGGTAGAAATGTAAACGGGGAAATTCGCAGTGGTGAGGGCATCTCTCATGTCGCTTCCACCGTTTACGGTGTCCCAGAAAGGATCACATCTGTCGGGATGCAGAAGCTGTTCGTCAAAAGCGGGTGCGCTTTCACCGAACACGACTTTTGTGTAGTCAGTCATGGGCAGAGTCATGAAGTTCAGCACAGAGCGCTTCTTATCAAGAGTGCCGTTTCTCTTATATCTGTCTATGTACCAGTCACCGTGGAGATTTGATCTGTAGAAACCGTTGAGATAGAGGAAATTGTAAAGCTCGCAGTCAGTAGCGTCAAAAGCTCCGCCCTTGATGTCGGGGGCAAATGGCTTGGTAACAAAATGAACCACGCCTGAGTAGCTTGCACCGAGAAGATATATCTCTCCGTTGTAGAAATCACTGTTTCTGATCCATTCCTGAATAGCAAGTCCCTCGCGTCTCTCGTAAACGAATGCATCGGAGTCACCCGTACTTTTTCCCGTACCCATGCAGGCCTGGAATATAAAGGCGAAACCGTTTTCGGGGTATGTCTTAAAGGTACCCTCGATCATATCACAGACGTCATTGTCAGTCATATCCACGTGATGTCCTTCGTAAGGTGAGCGGTGAATAACTGTAGGGAACTTTCCTTCTTTTTCGGGAAGAACGACTACCGTGAATATCTGCTCGCCCGCTACGGGAAGCATAAAAGAGTAAGTGTATGCCATGATAAATTCCTCCGTGTTGTATTGCGAAATATCCATTACGTAAATTATACAACAAACGGAGAGGTGATGTCAATATATCGGATTATTAAAGTTCAGATTAACAGTGGCAGACTGAAAAATGCTTCGCGGAGTTTTTCGTAAATCGGTCCCATGTCACTTAACGGAAGAGGATTTTCCCCCATTCCGCATTCTATGGTAAATGACGGACGTCGCAGTTCACGTGTTACCCAATCTGTGAGACCGCCGTATGCGGCACTACCCTGTGGGGATGTGAGTCGGTACCCGGTCATACGTGAAAGAAGTGTTGCAATAGCTCTGCTTCTCGGCACGTAAGCATCTTTTGGTGTACCGTATATCTCTTCTCCCTGGGAATGGAGTGTAAGTACAGTGCCTATCTCTCCTGCATACCTCAAAAAACTGCACATTGAGGCGACTTCGGGTTCGCTTTCTGGTACTTCTCCCGAATACTTTGTTTTACCGCCGCCAAAAATACCCATCTCGGCTTCCAGTTTCTTATAGATTCCGAATCCTGCGTCATAGTTATGGTTTAGGTCAACGCCTCTTGCGTTTGCCTGCCAGTCGGAAAAATCGTCACCGCCGTTCATTGCAATGAGTCTGTCTTTCAGAATACACCCATCAACACCGTTTATATGAATATCCGCACCGTCTACGTTGAATTGAGGTATCACGTAGATACACCGCGCTTTGAACAACTTTCTGACGTTTACGTTACATACGTAATATCCGTTTTCGTAAGCAGTGCAGTATTCTTCAATGAATCGCAGTAATACGGCAGAGGTGATCCACTCCATACCGTGATGACATCCTACGTACAAAACACTCCTTTTTCTTACGTCTCCTTCACCGAGGGTAACCATTGGTATACCTCGCCCGAGGACGGAAGTTCCCATGTATGTAATACCAAGAAAAGGGTACTTATCACTTAAAGACTGAAGGGTTGTCATCAGTATTCGGTAATCAACAGGGGATGTAAATTCCGTGAGTTCAGCTTTCCGTAAATTTTTTGCAGGGTTAAGTTCTTTTTTTACCATTTTTGTGTGTTCCTTCCGTTAGTTTTTTTTATTCATACTATGCCGAATACAAAAAATAATGATAACTTACGCAAAAAAATCCGATTAGTTATTGTCACGGAAGCGAATTTAGTGTATAATTGAACTGAAGATGCCGAATATGGTAAATAAAATATGAAAGTGAGTTAATAATATGCTTAAAGGAATAAACAAGATCATATCGCCCGAACTTCTCTGTACACTTGCGAAGATGGGACACGGTGACGAGATCATCTTCTCCGACGGAAACTTCCCCGGTGAGAGCATCGGCAGAGAAAGCGGTGCAATCGTTCTTCGCAGTGACGGAACCGGTGTTCCCGAACTTCTCGAAGCTGTACTTGAGCTTAACA
>JAZUBG010000190.1:0-3683 GCA_045638405.1 Eubacteriales bacterium
CTACAAGTGGTGTGGGGAGGTGCGAGGTGATCGAGCGTACGTGCGGATATAACCAACGGTATTGAATATTGTAGGGCGGGGGTTTACTCCCGCCGTTCTTACAGAGGAATATATACGGGCATATTTCATATCCGTCCGTTCGTACGGCGTAAAGCGTACGTAGCTGGACGATCATCCTGTTTACTGAGTAAACGAGAGGATTGGCGCACATTCTCCTTCGTCGAATGTACACCAACACCCTTCGGGTGTCGCACCTACGGGAATCTGTAAGATTTTGTGCGGTGACGGGTATAATGTGCGGATGATTAGATGATGTTAAATTATGCGGTAGGGGAGGGCCTTGGTCCTCCCGTTTTGTTCTATATCCAAAAAAACAAAACGAAAACTATTGTAAAAATAAAAGAACCGTGGTATAATAAAGCTGTCACACAAAATTTAATTAACAAGCTACTTAATGCACCGCTCTGTTTGTTTTTTTTCATAGGGGTTTTGTTTCTTATGCCCATAGCCAATAATGAATTTGTAAAAATGCAAATTCCACTTGGCTATGGGATCGGCTGTGCTGACCGCTTGTTAAGTTTTGTGTGACAACAATCGGAGTTTGTGTTTTTCGGTGCGTGCGGCTTCGGCTGTTCGCACCTTTTTTAATTTTCGGCATCTTCAGGCGGATAGGGAATCTCGCCCTCCGCCTTCTCAAAATCCTTTATCGCCTGACGAATGAGATAAAGTATCTCACCGTTGGCACTTCTGCCCTCGTATTTTGAAATGTAGTGCAGCTTATAGTGAAGCTCGGGGTCGATTTCGATTCCGAGATGCTTGTTTTTCTTGTTTCTCATTACATACCTCAAAAAATATCTTATTTTAAGTATATTTTAAGATTGTTTTGTGGTATAATGTTAAGAGTATACTTAAAGTAAGTATACTAAATTTTAAGACAAAAAATGAAGGTGCAATATGAAAACCGCAGTTATAGGAAGCAGAAATATAAACGTAAGCTTAGACGATATAGAAAAGTATCTCCTCGACTCATGCAGTGAGATAGTCAGCGGCGGTGCCAACGGTGTTGATGCCTGCGCAAAAGACTATGCTGTGAGACGGGGCCTTTTATATACCGAATTTTTACCCGAGTACAATAAATACCGTCGCGGAGCGCCTCTTGTCAGAAACCGCAGAATAGTTGATTACTCCGATAACGTTTTGGCTTTCTGGGACGGTGCTTCCCGCGGTACAATGTCTGTGATCAAATACTGCATTTCGTCAGGTAAACCATGCACTGTAATACATTACGGGAAAAAGTTTAACTGACGATTAGTGTTCCGCCGTTTTCAAGACGGGTTATCTTTTCAAGTCTGCAGTGATACTTCTTGCCTATATCCCACATTTCTTCCCCTTCTTCGGGGAAGTATATTTTTACACAGCTTCCTCTTGTGCCAAGCTCCCGTTCGGTTTCCATGTTACACGTGCTGACGTAATCTGCTCTCATAGCCGAGTATGCAAAGAGAGAAAGACACAGTTCGGCATTCACAGTCAGCTTATCTCCGTCAAGCCTTCCGTCAGCATACATTACCGATGCTTCGCAGATCACGTTTCTTACTCCATCGTGCTTTTCACATGGACAGTCGAACTTAACGGGAAGATTTACTTCCTCCATTGTAATCTCCCCGCCTCCTACCGTTACAACGTAAACCGTACAGTTTCCGCTTAGCGTCAGTTTACCGTCGGACGTACATTCTGCTCTGTCGATGTTAACTTTACCGGCAACGTGACCCACGTGTCTGTCCGTTGACGGAGAGACCTGCTTTGACCCGCTGACGCTGAGACGCGAATTCCCGTTTTTCAGACATACGATGGGATAGACTGTTTCTTTTTCCGTTTCGGTTTCGTATTTGGTTGAATAAATGTCGTCGGTTACCTGTACGCTTTTTGATGATGTGTGAATTACGTCGATATCATATTCCATATTCCAGGTGTAAACTCCTTCGTCCCCTCCGCTGACTGTGATGGCGGCACATCTGATGACTGCCGATGCGTTTTTCGTTTCTCTGTCTGACGGAGAGGTGTTTCCCACCGTTATGATTTCTTCTATCGGATTTTTTATGCGTAAAGTCGCTACATCTCCTGCGGTATCTTCTGTAATAAAGTCAATGTACGCTTCCCCCTTCACTGTGACGTCACGATGTCCTGTTCTGACGTCTGTAATACCCGTCCCGGCTCCGCACGCGATTATCTTAGTACCGGGGCGGGTTTTTATTTCCCCCGACACGTCTCCCGTCTGTTTTGCCGAAATGACGGACGTTGATGTGACTTCATTCTTTTTTCTTTCAAGTTTTATTTCATCGGCGGTAGTTGCGGTGTGTGACTTTCCGCCTGAAGAAACGTTTACCGTTTCTCTACAGGCATACGATGAGGCGGAGAAAAGCTTTGAATAGAGCCTGCAACCGAGAGAGAGCTTACGTGGACCTGTCGCTCTGCATGAACTTGAAGTTACACTTGTGTTTGAAACAATACTTTCTCGTGAGAGTCCTGTCATGTCGGTGTTACCGCATTTGATGTTAACGGAGTATTCACTGCTCAGATGTGCGGCATTCAGCTTTCCGTCTTCTCCTATGTATAAAACGGTGTAGTTGACGACACCCGACAGGACTACTTCACATCCCTCTACGTACTTGTTTTCCGGTAGTGGAAAAGCGCTTGAAGACACTATTCGTCTTACCTCAGGCATGTAGTCAGGCAGGGTAAAGTCCTCGGCGGTCTCGTGAGGCATTCCGGTGTCAAGTCTTACTGTAAAAAGTTCACTGTTTGTGTTCATATCCGGTTTCCTTTCATTTTTTCGGTTTTGTTTGAATTCAGCCGAGGCATTTATATGATTTTTATACCATCCTTATGCCGAAAAAAACGTAAAAAATCAAAAAAACTGTTGCACTAACGTGAAAACTGTGATATACTACTAAGGTACACGTTAATATCCTGATAAAAATCGCTGATGAAGTCGGCTGTACGGTATCAGGCGTCAAAGAGAGACCGTTCTTGGCTGAGAGACGGTTACGCCCCCCGGTATTTGCCTTTCCCTTCGGAGTCGCAAGGTGATAAGCTTTGCGCGGGTCTGCCCGTTACAGCGGAAGTGAGTGCCTGCTCATGCCGGAATTTCGGGTGGTACCGCGGAAAATTTCGTTTTTTCCGTCCCGCGTTTTTTAGCGCGGGATTTTTTTATTTTCCCGCATTCCGTCAGCTTGATGATAATATCGGGATCTCAGAAATATAAATTATTAAGCCTTGAAAGGATATACAAAATGAAAGAGAAGCTCAGAAAAATCGCCGAAGAGGCGGCTGCCGCTATAAGCGAAAGCGGTGCTGACCTTGAGGCTCTCAGAATCAAGTACCTCGGCAAGAAGGGAGAGCTTACCGCCGTTCTCAGAGGAATGGGCGCGCTTTCTCCCGAGGAAAGACCCGTTATCGGTCAGCTTGCAAACGAAGTCCGCGCTGATATTGAAGCGAAGCTTGATGCACGCCGCGAAAGCGCCGCTGCCGAAGCACTTCAGAAGAAGCTTGAAAGCGAGAAGATCGACGTTACAGTACCTGCACATAAGGTTCCCGTGGGTAAGATGCACCCCATCAGCCTCGTTCAGAGACAGCTTGAGGAAATCTTCCTCGGTATGGGTTACGAAATTGCAGAGGGACCTGAG
>JAZUBG010000191.1:0-6224 GCA_045638405.1 Eubacteriales bacterium
TCTTCGGCAATATAGTGTCTTTCAAGTCCACCGTCGGGCTTGGTAAATATCTTGTCGTAGTCTCTGCCGTTGTCGTTCATAAGATTACGCTTCTTACAGAATAAAGCAGTACGGAGTAAATCACGGTCAACGTCTGGATTCTCCTTGGCAAGCTCTTTCAGCGCATCCTCGTCAATGGACATATCAATCTCAAAGAACGCACCAAGTCTCTCAAGAAGTACCCCAAACGTCTTGTAAGTTACCTGTGATGAAAGCTTCTCGGGGAACTCACCTTCTGTCAGTATTCCAACCTCGTATGCCCAGATAGCCCCATCTTCATAACCCTCTTCGGGGACGAATGGCAGATCGTCAAGTGTCATAGTGACTTCAGGTTTACCGGCGATTCTGTAGAACGTATCCAGTGTTTCTCCGAAGGTTGCCTTATCGTAAGATCCGAATCGTGTATCACTTACAGCATCCATATAACCGTTTGTCATTACATAGTAGGTAGCGCCCTGCTTCATGATATCAACGTCATCGAAGTTTGCTGTTACGTTTTCAAAGTCTCCGATTGTGGATTCTCTGTCAAATACGAATGTGTAGTAATTGTTATTCAGAATTTCAACACTCATTCTGAATCGCTTCTGAACCACTGCATAGAGCTGTTCAGCACGGTTACGTACCTCTGTGGAGTCGTCATCGTAGTAGAACTTGATCGTTGAGGAATCAAACTTGATTCCGTCGGTAATAAAGCTACCGTTGGATATTATCGCAATATGCTCGGACTCGGGACAAAGAATGTCTACGCCAACGAGAAGACGTGAGTCATAGGTATATCCGAGAAGGTTCAGTACCGTGGGAAGAATATCAACGCTTGAACAGTACGAATCAACTACAACGGGCTCAATTCCGGGCACGTAGCAAATGAATCCGTTCTTCTGTCTGTCAAAGATATCGTTTATTTCTCTGCCGGCAAGCTCAGCGTACTCGTTGTCCTTGAGGCCGTAAGGGTAATGGTCTGTAGTAAGGATAATCATTGTACTGTCAGCCTTACCTGCCTCTTCAAGTCGCTCCATAAGGTATGTGAGCGCCTTTTCAAGCTCAAGGTTACATGCAATATACGCTTTTACAGCGTCGCTATAGTCAAGATGCTTTACTTCATCCCAGTTTTTCGCAGTCATGGTGTTATCCATGGTGTACTGATAGTGACCGCTGAAGGTCATGTAGTACGCTACGAAAGGCTCTTCGCTGTTGATATACTGATCAACGGAGTTGACCATCATATCGTAGTCGGAGGTGGGCCACGTGATCTCGAGATTCAGACCGCTGTTTGCAGCCATGAAATCGTAACCCATATTGGGGTGGGTATAGTTTCTGAAGTAGAATTCCTGAACGTAGTTGTGATATGCCTTGGCTACACCGCCGTTATCCTTAAATACGTTTCCGTAACAGTACGGCAGATAATTCTTCATGGAGAGTGCAAAGCTGGAGTCGGTTTTCAGTCTGGTCGTATCGGGGAAAAGACCCATACAGAATGCGTATTCTCCGTCACTTGTATCATTCGGTAGAGATGCGTAAAAGTTTTCGAATATGAATCCGTTTGTGCTTAGTTTATATAGCGTGGGTGTGAACTGGGGGTCAATAAACTCGGGACAGAACGCTTCGGCACATATAGCAATGAGGTTATAACCTTCGCAAAGTCCTGTATACTCGTTTTTTCTTGAAACAGGCATACTTGACAGAGCTGAGGTAAGCTTTTTCAATTCTTCGTTGTCTCCGGCTTTTTTATAAAGTTTTGAAAAATCGATATTAGGATCGATCTGTAAAGAATTGTCGTGTTCATTATCCTCAATGGGTGTTTCATCTACTTCGATTTCTGAATTTTCAGGCTCGACCGAGGAAAATTCCGAATCGGTCTTTTTATTACCTTTGTCATGCTTATCGGAATTGTTTCCATGAGACTCTCCGTTCATTAAAGTACAACCTGTTGCAACGATACATACTGCAACAAGCATACATATGCCGATGATTAAAAATACTTTTTTGTTATTTTTCATATTGTACTCCAATTGTAACTACAGAGTAGATAATATTAAGTAATGGGATGAAGACCGATAGGACTCGTGGCCAAATTACCGCGAGTCCTGTAAATCATAATTCGGTTCTAAATCATACTTTCTCAAAACTCAGTGAGCAAGAGAATCAACGATAACTGCAATAGCTGTTGTTGCCATACCCGCTACCATAAGGAGTGCGAGAATCATCGCGAGAACCTTCTGAGATGTGGGCTTTTTGCTGTTGTTTTTCATAATCATATACTTCCTTTCGTTATTTGGTTTTATTATTCGTCCATCAGGCTGAGCTGCTCGGGAACGCTTCTCGGCAGGACACCGGGGGATGGGATTTTGGTTTTCTTATACTTTGCGGCGGCGGGGAATGAGTCAGCAGCATCGCCGAACACTGCACTCTTAACAGTCTGACCTTTTTTCAGACTCATGAGTATCACACCGGACGCACTTCTCGTTGTCTTTTCGGGAATAAGTGAGGAATTAATGTAAATTCCGCGTCCGTCAGATGCCATGATCATAATGTTTACGGGATTTTCTTCATAGAACGCCGCAACGATGGGAGAAGTATCGGAATAGGCACCTGTAAGTCGGCGGCGCGTTCCCTTTGTGTCGTATGCGGATACGGGGACTCTTACACCCTTGCCGTTTTCGAAGATGTAGATGATATGATGCTCTGCCTTGTAGCCGTCTTTCATGGACTTCATGAGAATCGGTCTCTCACCGTCGTCGAAGCCGAGCTTTGCAGGTAAGAAGTCACCGAGTGCTGATGCTTTTACGGGATCAAAATCATCTGCCTTTGCCTTATACGCCTTACACTTGTCTGAAATGAACATGAGTTCAGCAATATTTTCGGTGTCTTCCTGATTTATGATCTCGTCTCCGTCCTTCAGCTTCTGCTCATCCGCACCTCTGAGGGACTGATACGTGGTCTTCTTGAAGTAACCGTCCTTGGTAAGTACAACGCGGATATTGTAGTTTTCGGTCGGATCGGTGTCAACGACCTCAACGATGTCATCAGCATAAATAAGCTGAGTTCTTCTGGGTTGAGCGAATTTTTTCTTAACTTCGCGGAGCTGTTCAATGATAAGTGCCTTGATCTTCAACTCATCTGCGATGGTCTCTTCCAAGTCACGGATCTCTTTGCCGAGGCTTTCGATCTCTTTGATTCTCTCGATGATATATTCGCGGTTGAGGTGACGGAGTTTGATCTCAGCAATGTACTCAGCCTGAATCTGATCAATTGTGAATCCTTCCATAAGTCTCGGTACAACGTCGGCTTCCTTTTGCGTCTCGCGGACAATGGAGATGGCTTTGTCAATATCGAGGAGGATCTTTCCGAGGGCACGGAGAAGATGCATCTTATCACGCTTTTTACCAAGCTCAAAGGTAAGCTCTCTCTTAACGCAGTTCATGCGGAAGCGGATCCACTCAAGGAGAAGTCCCGCAACGCCAAGCTGACGCGGAGCACCGTCGATAAGTACGTTGAAGTTACAGCCGAAGCTGTCCTCCAGAGGAGTCATTTTATAAAGCTTTGCCATGAGCTGATCGGGATCTGTGCCGCGTCTTAAGTCAAGGGTCAGCTTGAATCCGTTAAGGTCTGTCTCGTCTCTGAAGTCGGTGATCTCCTTCAGTTTACCTTCTTTTACGAGATCGGCAATCTTTTTGATAATAAGCTCAATGGACGTGGAGTAGGGTATCTGAAGGATCTCGATACATCCGTTCTGTTTGTCGTAAGTATATCTCGCACGGAGCTTTACCGAGCCCTGACCGGTCTCGTAAATACCCTTAAGCTGCTCTCTGTCATAGATCAGGTTTCCACCACCGGAAAAGTCGGGGGCTTTGATAAGATCCATCAGTTTATCAGTAGACAGTTTCGGATTTTTAAGAAGTGCTATTGTACCGTCACAAACTTCCGCTAAGTTGAAAGAGCAAATGGATGATGCCATACCGACAGCGATACCCGTGTTAGGTGAAACAAGCACGTTGGGGAACGTAGTGGGGAGAAGCGCAGGCTCAGTCTGAGTGTTATCATAGTTCGGCACCATGTCTACCGCATTTTTATCGATTCCCGCAAATATCTCGGTACAGATGGGGTCTAATTTTACCTCGGTGTAACGGGAAGCGGCGTACGCCATATCGCGGCTGTACTGCTTACCAAAGCTTCCCTTGGAGTCGATAAAAGGATGTAAGAGCGCTTCGTTGCCTCTGGTAAGACGCACAAGTGTTTCGTAAATCGCGCCGTCACCATGTGGGTTGAGCTGCATAGTCTGTCCGACTACGTTAGCGCTTTTTGTTCTCGCACCTTTGAGAAGTCCCATCTTATACATCGTATAAAGGAGCTTTCTGTGTGAGGGCTTGAAACCGTCGATTTCGGGAATGGCACGGGATACGATAACCGTCATGACGTAGGGCATATAGTTCTTTTCGATGGTATCGGTTATCGCCTGATCCTCGATATGAGCCTCTACGTATTCGGTTTGCTCATTTATTTTCTTTTTTCTTGCCATTTATTATATTTTCTCCATTCCGCCCTTACGGGCAAAATTTCAATTATACTCAGTTTTATGCTTTCACGATCTTTCCCGCTGCGGCACGAATGAGTCGGTTAAAGAGTGCAAGGTGCTCTCCCCATGCGGGAGGCTTTCTTATGTATACACGTTTTAGCTGAAGATCATCTGCTTTACGGAGAAGGGAAAAGAGACTGTGGTTAAGTTCACTTGCCGACCCTACTTCGCCCGTTATCAAAACGTGAACGGTAAAACTGTCCATTTCCGCCTTTGAAGAGAAAACTCCGTCGCCGTCAGCAGCATTTGAGTTTACGTAGCTTATGAAATCATAGTTGCTGTCTGCTTCAACCAGGATAACTTCCGCAGACGGAGCATAATGCTTATATTTCATTCCGGGTGATGCAGGTTTTGCACCTACAGACGCAAGGTCGGTTACTGCTTTGTCAATAACAACTTTGTCTGCTACTTCGGAGAGCATCTCTTCCGTTACGGCACCGGGACGCAGAATCGTTATTATTCCGTCGGCAATGGAAATTACCGTTGATTCAACTCCGATCTCACTTTCACCGCCGTCTATTATCATATCGATCCTGCCGAGCATATCGGCAATTACGTGAGCAGCACTTGTAGGAGAGGGGCTGCCCGATCTGTTTGCACTGGGAGCCGCTACGGGTACGCCAGCACATCTAATAATATCTCTCGCAACACTGTGAATGGGACAACGTATAGCAACCGTGTCAAGTCCGCCCGTTACAGCTTCGGGAATCACATCACGCTTCGGCATGATGACTGTGAGAGGTCCCGGCATGAACTTTTCGGCAAGCTTATAATAGAGAGGTGTTGTGTAAGCAAACTGTTCCGCATCTTTAGGTTCTGCAACGTGGACGATAAGCGGATTGTCTGAAGGACGCCCCTTGGCTGCGTAAATCTTTTCCGCCGCGCTGATGCTGAGTGCCGATGCACCCAGACCGTATACGGTTTCGGTAGGGATAGCAACGAGACCGCCGTCTCGCAGTATCTTACCCGACAGCTCCAGCATTTCACGGTCACGTTCACTGCCGCAGATCTTATATATAATCGTTTCCAATGTAAATGTCACCTTAATTCAGATTAAGTCAAGTATCACCCTTGAGACGAGCCGCCGCATCGGCGGTTGCGAGGGATTCGATCATGAATCCGATGTCACCGTTAAGGAAGTTTTCCATGGAATGTGTGGTAAGTCCGATTCTGTGATCGGTAACACGTCCCTGTGGATAATTGTAGGTTCTGATTCTTTCGCTTCGGTCACCCGTTCCTACCTGAGAACGTCTTTCCGAGGCGATCTTCTCGTTTTGCTCAGCCGTCTTCATATCGTAAAGCTTAGCTCTTAGAAGCTTCATTGCTTTGTCGCGGTTCTTGAACTGGCTTCGCTCGTCCTGACACTCGATCACGATGCCCGTGGGCTTGTGGATCATTCTTATCGCGGACTCGGTCTTATTAACGTGCTGTCCGCCCGCACCGCTCGATTTAATGGTTTCGATAATGAGGTCAGACTGATTTATCTCTACTTCAACGTCCTCTACCTCGGGAAGTACGGCAACGGTTGCAGTTGAGGTATGGATTCTGCCCGACGTTTCGGTTTCGGGAACTCTCTGTACTCTGTGAACGCCCATTTCGTACTTGAAGCAAA
>JAZUBG010000192.1:0-7457 GCA_045638405.1 Eubacteriales bacterium
TTTTCACTGCGGCGGAAAACCTCCGCTTTTCTTTCTTCAAAATTTGTCATAACAAGAGCTCACCATCCTTCCCAAGAATGATGCGAAGTTCCTTCTTTGCACGATATAAGAGGTTATCAACCTGTTTGCGATTCTTCTTCATAACCTTGGCTGCCTCATCGTAAGACAGGGATTCAAAGTAAATCAAGTGAATGACAACACGCATATCATCCGTCAGTGAGTTCAGAGCGTTGTTTACTACACGCTTCCGCTCGTCTTCAAGGACGGTTTCTTCTAATGTTTTCTGGTCGGACGTTAACTTATCTGCCTCAGTAAGCTCCACAAAGTCAATAACCTTGCTGTGCTTTATGTAATTTAAGGCACGGCTGCGGCCGAGCATAAACAAATAAGTTTTCAATGTTACCTTGAAATTGTACCGATGTTTATTTACTACCAAATCAGAAAAGGCGTCAATGGCAATATCTTCGGCTGCGTAGATGTCATGCACGTAACGGTCAATGAAGAAAACGAGGTTGTCAAACAACTCCTTCATTATTTCGTCAAAGGCACTTTCATCACCATCAAGGAAACGGCGGTAGCTACTTGCGCCGTTATCCATAGAATTTCCTCCTAACACGGGATCCCGTCTGACCCCTTCACTTATTATACAACTGAGCTATACTAAATTCCTTAGAATAAAACGCCAAAACCATAACTTTTTTTGTAAATTCCAGACTTTATCATCATCCGCGTTCAATTCGTGGGTGGACGATCATATAACCTCACCGACAAATCGTATTTATGTAAGTATTATAACATGAATCTTGTTAAAAGGAACAACGGTAGTGACAAATTTATCAAAATAACGCAAACGGCAACATAGCCATCGTATACTATGTTGTCTTTCGCTATTATCCTATTCAGTATTCGTTTTCTTCGTTAAGGGCCTCACGGTTTTCCGTGAGGTTTTTTTATTAAGATATTCCTAAACATTTCGCAGTTTTATAATAAACTCCGTCATTTGATTGACATCATATTCGGCTTGTGTTATAATTTTAAGGTAACCACTCGAAAGGAACGTTCCCTTCAATGAAAAAGAAATTAAAAAAAGGCCGTAAACGAATATCTTCGCTTAAAGAATCCGTAAATCCAAAGTCTTACGCCGAGGTTTTACGAGCTATTCCCAAAACGCTCTACATAATAGTGATCATTCTCTTTACTGTAGGTGTCTTAAGTACAAGCTACGGAATATATTCTTTCATAAACGACAAATCTTCCGCGGAAATTACGACACTTGACATCAAGGGTGAAGTCGTATCGGTAAACGATAAAGACAAAAACATAACAGTCAAGTACGTTTTTAACGATACCACTTATACTGTAATACTCGATCACTATGAAGAAGGCATGAAAACGGGTGATTCCGTTGATCTTAAAGTAAATCCCAATGACGTAAGTGGCGTTTTTATAGGCAAGGCACCAATAATAACCGTTGTTGGAATCTCAGTCACACTCTCGGTGATATGTATCGCATTACATACGGTATTTACCGTTAAAAGATACGGATCCCCCCCTACAGTGACAAATTCAGCGTGGATCGTGTGCGCCTCTCTTGCATTTTTGTCCTGCGGATTAGGTGTCACCTCTTCCCTTGGGGGCAAAACAAAATTAGGAATCACACTTGCAGTTGTGGGCGGAGCCGTATTCACGGTAACAGCGTGGATCCTGTATATTTCAGGTAGCAACAAAACAAGAAAAAAGTACATTAAACAGTATAACAAAGCGAGATCAAGATAATGAAATCAATTAAAAGCATTTATAAAATAGGCTACGGCCCGTCGAGCTCACATACTATGGGACCGTCATACGCTGCAACGGAGTTTTTGAAGATGTATCCAGACGCGGATTACATCAAGGTGACCTTATTCGGTTCTCTTGCAAAAACAGGTAAAGGACACGGTACCGACAGAGCCATTGCAGAAACTTTGGCAGACGTCACACACGAGATCATATTCAACTATGAAGCTCCAACCGAGATTCACCCCAACACACTTGAGTTCGTAGCATTTAAGGCGGGAGCTGAACTTGGAAGAAAAACTTTCTACAGCATCGGAGGCGGAGAAATAGAAAGTGACGGCAAGTCAGCGTCTCGCTCGGATCATCTGTATGAAGAAAACAAATTCAGCGACATTGCCGCACTTTGCAAGTCGAGAAATATCCGACTTTCCGATTACGTCTTTGAAAAAGAAAGTGACGATATAAAATCATATCTGATGATCGTATGGCAAACGATGCTTAATGCAATCAACGAAGGTCTCAGCAAAAGCGGTAACCTCCCCGGCGGACTTTCGGTTGAAAGAAAAGCACAGTTCTTATATAATCAGAAGCACATTGATGAAAGTCCGCAAACAAGAGAAAACAGACTCGTGTGCTCGTATGCGTTTGCGGTAAGTGAGCAGAATGCGGACTGCGGAATCATCGTCACAGCTCCCACCTGCGGCTCATGCGGCGTATTGCCAGCCGTTCTTAAATATATGCAGGACAAAAACAAATTCACGGATAACGACGTTATACGTGCGCTTGCTGTAGCAGGTCTTATCGGCAACATCGTCAGCACAAATGCGTCTGTCAGCGGAGCTGAATGCGGATGTCAGGCTGAGATCGGAACTGCCTGCAGTATGGCTGCCGCCGCACTCGGTGAACTCTTTGAAATGGGAATCGATCAGATTGAATATGCTGCTGAGGTTGCAATGGAGCATCACTTAGGACTTACTTGTGACCCCGTTTGCGGACTTGTTCAAATTCCATGCATTGAAAGAAATGCAGTTGCGGCGATGCGCGCCATAAACGCACTCAGCCTTGCAAACTTCCTTTTTGCAAGCAGAAAGGTATCATTTGACGTAGTAGTGGAAACGATGTATCAAACAGGCAAAGACCTTTCACATCTGTACAGAGAGACCTCCGAGGGCGGTCTTGCCAAGCTGTATATGCGGTGAGGTTTTGAAGTATAAAACAAACGAGTGTTTAGAAAGCTTATACACATCAGCTTTCTAAACACTCGTTATATTTTTCATCTCTTATTATTTTAAGTAATCGTAGATATACTCCATCGCTGCATCAGGATCGATCGATTTACCGTCAACATCGAAATAACGTAATTCAAATTCTTGGTGATCCACACCGTTGAAACCCAAACCTGCTTCTCCCGAAAACTGAATGCAAATCATTTCATTTTCTACACTCATTCCGTTAACTTCGACAACCACTATATCTCTGTCGGAATTAAAAGCTTCCCATTCTGCATCAATTAAATATCGGTCAATAATTTGATCATAAGTAATTCTTTCATTGTAATATGTAGATTTTACATTATCTATCGCATCTTGCTCAAGATTTCCAAACATACTGAAAGAACCAATAACCAAACACGCAATCATCAATATTACGGAGATTGTCATCAAGCGTGAACTATTAAGATATTTTTTGTAGCTCTTTTGATCGTTAGCTGTATATTTATCAGTAACTTTATCTAATAATTTATTAATTAAAACAGCCTTCTTCGCTGCTTTATTTACTTTAAGAGTTCTAATGATTCGGCCGATACGCGAAAACTTTATACTATATGGATTATTATACTCTACGTAAGCAATATTATTCTCAACTACAATGCTATATTTATTTCTCTTCAATCTTATAGTAACTGTATTTGTGTCTTTAGCAATACTAATTATATCCACGTCAGGAAACATTTTAATTTTTGAAATAAAGTCATCGATTGAATCAAATGTCAAACAACTGTTTTCCATGTCGTATTTTCTTAACTGTTTTAGTCCGTGATAATATACCTTATCTGTGAATACAATCCCAATCACGGCAAATACTAAAGCAACAAACAATAAAAACATAATTTTTCCTCTTTCTCCTGTTATTTTTTCATATACATTGTTCAATTACAAACACTACACAAATATTTCATAACCGTACGGTTATATTATACTCTTATTATACACCAATCATGTTATTATGTCAATACCTTTTGGTTATGAAAGTGAGTGATTTTTTTGAACAATTATTACCCCCGTATCAAAGATTTACGTGAAGATCATGATATGTCGCAGCAACAGGTCTCTGACTACTTAGGTATGAAACAACCTCAATATAGCCGTTATGAACGTGGTTATCGTGATGTTCCCACGGACATTTTAATTAAACTTGCAAAGTTATATAATACATCTACCGATTATATACTTGGTTTGACAAATATTCCCGATGCTAAACGAAACAAATAAGATACTCAATCTACTTCAAACCACAAAAAAGCCTTGACCGATCTCGGTCAAGGCTTTCATTTATTCAGCAAGCGGCATTTCTGTCATTCTGAGCTTTGCACATCCGTAAGGATAGAATTCAATTTCCACGGTGGACGATTTTGCCTCTCTCGAATCCGGCAGCTTTGCACAAACATCCTCATAACCGTCCTCATATCCCCAATCTATCTCGCACATCTTAGCTTTAAGTGTTACCGGAGGCTCATCCGAAGAAAACGGGATAGCGGATATACCCTTGTAATTCACCTCAAAGCTGTCACCCGCAAAAGCGTACTCCCACTCACTTTCGGGAATATAGTGGTAGTCACAGTAGGGCTTTTTGCGCTCAACTCCATATCTTTCGTATTCAAGTTCTTCTTTGGAATACTTTATGGGAAGCGCGAACACAAGGGAACCGTATTTGGCGTTCTTCAGCCCATGAGGTCTGTCCTCAAGCTTAGGTGTAACTTCGTAACCTACGGTAAAGCTTGTCTTTCCGGGAGTAATATTAAACGTAATATACTCAGAATCGGGCTCGCATTTTGTACCGCCAACACCAACACCGCGAGCAAATGAGGGAACACGGATCATAAATTTGAAGGGCTTGTCCGTCTCAATTTCATACTTAAACGTATGCTCAAAGGGATAATTCGTATCAAGTGTGATGCTGATACCGTCACACTTAAGGCTTGAAGGGATCTGAACGGCGTTCAGCACGGTGTCCCCGCTGTGCATGAATGCAGATAAGGCAAACTTAGGGAATCCCTGACTGAGATTTGCGGTACAACAGCCGAAGTTAGGCTGAAGTCCGAAAATATGTGCCTCTTCTCCGTTAGTTCTGAATATGGGCTTCCCGGGGAATCTGCGGCAGGCTATCTGGTTTGCAATCTGTACGTACTGATGCGCCCACATATCGTCGCTGAAGGTTGCGGGAAGCGCGTTGAATGCAAGTATCTCAAGTCTTTCTGCCCACTTACTGTCTCCCGTGTACGCGTAGAGAAGCTCGTAGGAGTACATCTGTTCCATTATAGCACAAAGCTCTGTTCCCTGAATGGAGCTGATACCGGAGAGACACTCGTCACCTGTAAAGCTTCCGTAAACTGTGCCGTTATATTTATCAAGAATACTGCGCAGGTACTCGGCTGTGTCAGTATATTCTTCTCCGAAGAGATCACATGACACCGCCTCAGCTTTAAGCATCATGCCAATGTTTACGATATGTGTGTCAAAGGTCCACTTGTTAAGGGGTCTCTCCCACAGATGTGTCACTGTACGGTAGTCGGTTCCCTGCTCTCTGAGAATTTCTGCAAGTTCAAGAAGCCACGGCTCACGACATCTTTCGTAAACGAAGTTTATCGCAATAAAGCCTTCAAACCAGCGGTATTTTCCCCATTCAAACAGCCGGATGTCACCGTTTTTAAGGTGACCGTAGTAGTTTCGTAGAACACGGTAAAGAACATCGGGGATACGCTCGTCTCCCGATGACTCGTAATAAACGGTAAGTACCTTTGTTATAAGAAGCACCGCCCAAGTGTCGTAAGTTTTACGTCCCTCGTCGGAGCAAGGACAGATCCAGCCGTCTTCCTTCTGAAAAGAAAGGATCGCGTCAATATATTTCTTGACGGTAGCGATCATTTCTTCGTTTTCAAGGAGATATGCAAGGGGGATAAATCCGTCAAGCCAATAGGGGACTCTCTCCCATCCGTCTCTGTCTCCGCCGATCCATGCACTGTCTCTCACGTCGGGCCATATCTTATGTAAGTTTCCGCTGAGTCCCTCAGCCTGAACTTCAAGCTGGCGGTGCATCCAACCGAGCGGTTTTATTTCATTAGTCGTGTAAAGATTCCATTTTTTCATAGTACTCACCATGCCTTTCATATGCAAACTCAAAAGAAGAGAGCATCTTTACGGTAATGATAACACAGTTTGACAGATATTGCAACATTTTTTTATTTTTTACTTGGGATATACCGGATATGATGAATTTATTTTACCGATAAATCTATTGACAACAAAAACTTCACAAAGTATAATTGAATCAGAAATACGAAAAATAATAGTTTATCGGAGTTAAACATATGCTATATCAATTTTTACGTTTTCCGGGAGGAAAACCCAAAGCAGTTACATTAAGCTATGACGACGGAAACCTTTCCGATCTTAAATTAGCCGAGATCGTTAACAAATACGGTATCAAATGCACCTTTAATCTGTTAGGCTCACTTGTTGAAAGTGAGTCAAGACTCACCGTGGAGCAAATCAAAAAGGAGATCCTCGGCAATGGTCATGAGGTAGCAAACCACGGATATGACCACAGATCTCAGCTGAAAATACGCCCTATCGAGGGTATACGCGAGCTTCTCGATTGCAGACTAATTCTTGAAAAAGCCCTTGGCACGATAATAAAAGGCTTTGCATATCCCGATACATCAGTTAAGAGCTTTACAGACCCCGATACATATAAAAGAATAAAAAGCATTTTAAGCGAAGTTGATATTTCCTATGCAAGATGTGACGGTGAGGATAACAGTAAATTCCTACTGCCTGATGACTTCCACAGATGGATGCCTACGGCACACCACGACAACCCGGATATTATGCAGTATATAGACGAGTTTGTAAATATGAACGTTTCGGAGTTTTATATGGCAAATCAGGCGCCGAGGCTGTTTTTCCTGTGGGGTCACTCAAGCGAGTTTGACAATAACAACAATTGGGACCATTTCGAAGCTATCTGTCAAAAGCTTTCAGGCAAGGACGACGTCTGGTACGCGACGAATATCGAAATTCACGATTATGTGAAGGCGTACGAGGCCTTAAGCTACAGCGCAGACGGAACGATTATATATAATCCCACGCTTTATACTATTTGGTTTGATGTTGACGGAAGGCTGTATTCGATAAAACCGGGTGAGACGATAAGGTTGTAATATTTTAATTCCACTGTTTTGAAGATTTTTGCGGGCGAACGCACCTCGCCCCTACGGTAATGCTATACTATATTCGTAGGGGCGAACTGCGTTCGCCCGTCAAATCACCGTTGTTACCCAATAAATAACCCCATACACCACACCAGCAGAGATGCCGTACAGTATAACGGGACCTGCGATGGTAAATATCTTCGCTCCGACGC
This sequence comes from Eubacteriales bacterium, assembly GCA_045638405.1. GTDB lineage: Bacteria > Bacillota > Clostridia > Oscillospirales > CAG-272 > RUG11130. The sequence continues at coordinate 7,420 of JAZUBG010000192.1, forward strand.
CGAGGATGAAGCCCTCTGACTTATTATCAATGGCACAG
>JAZUBG010000193.1:0-13883 GCA_045638405.1 Eubacteriales bacterium
CTATAGGTGTTTCTCCTCAGCAAATCAACAGCGAAACTGGTACGCTCGGTCTTCCCGAGATGGGTACCAAGTTCATTCCAGGTGTTCTTATTGCCGCACAGCCTAAGACCTTTGCGGACTTATTGCAGATCTCGGGACTTACTCACGGTACGGGCGTTTGGCTTGGTAATGCAGATGAGCTTATCAAAAACGGTGTATGTACGATATCCGACGTTATTGGATGTCGTGACGATATTATGCTTTATCTCATTCAGAAGCACGACCTTGACAAGAGCCACGCCTTCAAGATAATGGAGGACGTGCGAAAGGGAAAGGGCCTGAAGCCTGAATACGAAGAAGAAATGATCGCACACGGTGTTCCCGATTGGTATATCGACTCATGTAAGAAGATCAAGTACATGTTCCCGAAGGCTCACGCTGCGGCGTACGTAATGGATGCTCTCAGACTTGCATGGTTCAAGATCTACCGTCCCGATGTGTTTTACGCCGCATATTTTACTGCCGCACCCTCAGGCTTTGATGCTGAGATCGTAATGGGCGGTAAGGATAAGGTTGCTCAGGTCATCAAGGAATATACCAAACCCGGCGTGTCTCTCTCTCAGAAGGAATCCGATACTCTCGGTGCCCTTGAACTTGTAAACGAGTGTTATCAGAGAGGCTACAGCTTCCTCCCCGTTGATTTCCATAAATCAACGGCGCACAGCTACGTGCCCGAGGACGGAAAGATACGTCTGCCATTTGACTCGCTTCCCGGCGTAGGTTCAGCTGCCGCTGAGAGTATCGTTGAAGCGAGAGAAAGGTGCGAGATATTCTCCATCGACGACCTTAAGCGCGAAAGCGGAATGTCTAAATCCGTTCAGGAGATACTTGAGCGTAACGGAGTTCTTAAGAATCTTTCAAGAACCAATCAGCTCACACTCTTTTAAAACAAAACTCCCCTGTAACAAGCGTTACAGGGGAATCGCTTATAAATTATTTGCCTTATGGCAGACAGGAGTTAATATGTACGGCGTAGGTACTTTAATTAACGCTGCGGCTGTAATCGTTGGAAGTCTCTTCGGACTGCTTTTTAAACGTGGTCTCAGTGAAAGAGTCAGGGATGGAGTTATGAAGGCTCTGGGACTCGCTACGGTGTTTATCGGAGTCTCAGGCACGCTCAGCGAGATGATGACCGTCACTGACGGGAAAATATCGTTTAACGGTGTCCTTCTGATGTGCGTTTCTCTTGCACTCGGAACACTTGGCGGCGAAGTTTTGAAGATAGAAGAAAGGCTTGAATCTCTCGGTGAAAAAGTGAAAACCTTTAAGATTTTCAGAAGATCAAGCGAAAGTTTCACCGAAGGCTTTGTCAGCGCTACACTTGTTTTTTGCGTCGGTGCCATGGCGATAGTCGGACCTATTAAGGACGCGCTTCACGGGGACCTGTCGGTACTTCTCACAAAGTCGATGCTTGACTTCACCTCGTCAATGATATTTGCTTCCGCTCTCGGTGTCGGAGTTATGATGGCGGTCGTTCCTCTCGTTGTCTATCAGGGGGCGTTTACCATATTTGCAGGAATCGTAGAGCCGTATCTTGACTCTCTCGGCGACGGCAGTGTAGTGTCGAATATCTCCCTTGTGGGTTCGGTACTCATTTTCGGTGTAGGAATCAACCTGATTTTTGGTAAGAAGCTGAAGGTCGGTAACATGACTCCTGCACTAATCGTTCCCGTATTATACGCCACAATACAAAGCATCATTAACGTTATCTGATAATAAAAAAGTTACAGGCACCCGCGAGGGTGCCTGCTGTGTTTATTATTCCACGTCAACTCCTCGCTTGAAGAGTTTGATATTTATGAGACAAACTATTGCCACGATAACGGTGTATGCAATAATTGAAACAATAGCAAGTGTCTTGAAAGTTTCAAAATTAAGCGGCCCGTTTGTCATGAAGATATTCATAATATCCTTGTCAAATATACCGCATGAAAAAAGAACTGCGGTGAGTAAAATCTGTGTTGCGGAAGATACTGCAAATCCAAAAACAACGGACAGACCTGTCTTGCCCGAAAGCATCTTGTGTCCAAGCATGATTCCGGTAAAACCGCACTGGAGAATATTTAGAAACTCAAGGAATATAAGTACGGTCATTGCAGCTACAAGAACACTTGCGGAAACCTTGAAGGTATCTGCGAGAGGGAAGAGAAGTGACTTTACAAGCTCCACGTTTTCTTTGGAGTAATAGGTTATAAATAAAGTCAGAGTAATCACGAGAACGCTTACGAGCATAGACAGCACCGTAGCGATGAACTTGGACATATACTGCGTACGACGGTCAATGGGAAGAGTGTGAGTGAGGTACGCCTCGTCGCTGTAGAAGTTTGCCTTGAATCTTACCCAAAGACGCATCATGTTATTGATCATAATGCTGAACATCATTGAGATCGCGGCGCCACGGAATATACTGCCAATGATCTCAAGTGCCAATGAATTGTCAAAGGATAAGAAGATCCTCGCTGAAAGTCCGAAAAACAGCGCGAGACTGTAGAATATTATGAGAAACTTGAAGGTAGAGGTGAGATCGTATTTAAGAAGCTTTTTTAACATCTGAAGGTCCTCCTGAAGATCTCGTCAATTGATGCATTTTCACTGCTTCTGAGTTCATCGGCATCGGAGGTGAAAACGATCTCTCCTTTGTCAATGAAGATTACATCATCGAGAATACGTTCAATATCGCTTATAATGTGAGTGGAAATGATAACCGACGCACCTTCCTTGAAGTTTGAAAGAATAGTGTCGAGGATGTAGTCTCTTGTAGCAGGGTCAACACCGCCCAGAGGCTCGTCGAGAATGTAAAGGTCTGCGTCACGGCTTAAAACAAGTGCGAGCTGCAGCTTTTCCTGCATACCCTTGCTCATCTTGGTTATCTTCTGATCGGCAACAAGATCAAGGTCTGAAATAAGTTTCATAGCCTTGTCTGGGTCAAAATTATCGTAAAAATCCGCATAAAAACGGATAACCTTTTTAACGGTCATCGTTTTATCAAGTGCGCATCTTTCGGGTAAGTATGAGATAGACTTTTTGCTCTCCACTCCAACGGGGTTACCAAAAATGAGAATTTCACCCGAGTCTACCGTCAGAAGATCGCACATAAGCTTGATAAGGGTTGATTTACCCATACCGTTCTTGCCGAGAAGACCGACGATCCTGCCACTTTCTACGGTAAAACTGACATCTTTAAGTATTTTCTTGCCTCCGAAGCTTTTACAGAGGTTCTTTATTTCAACTGCTTTCAAATTTTATCCCCTCCTGAATCGTTGAGATATTTAATAGCGTCACAACGGCTGATTCCGATCTTTTCCATAGAAGACAGGAAACTTTCGGCAATAGCTTTTGCGTATTCGTCGCGCACGCTTTTGATTAGTTCTGCGTCATCGGTAACGAACTTACCGTTGGTTCGTTCCGTGAAGAGCAGACCTGCGTTTTCAAGTTCCGCGAGAGCCTTCTGGACAGTATTTGGATTGACCTTAAGTTGCATGGCAAGATCTCTAACAGACGGAAGTCTCATACCGGGACAAAGCTCACCCGATACGATATCATTTTTGATCTTTTCGGTTATCTGCAGATAAATTGGCGCCGTGTTATCCGGTGAAAACATCATTTTACCTCCCGTTGTATCACTTGACTAATACAATGATACAATATGAAATGGGATTTGTCAAGAGGTATTTGTAAAATAATTTACGAAAAGATTTTTCTTCGTCAAGAACAACAAACTTTGCTCGTTTTTTTTTTTTTTTTTTTGTAGTTTCGCTGATTTTACCTATGTCAACAAACGGTTGCTTGAAATATGGTAATCTTTGTGATATACTGTATCTGTGCGATAGAACAAAACTTGTCAAATTTCAAGGTATTCAAATATCTCTGCTGAACGTCCGAAGCGTTCCAAAATTCTCCGCCACTCTAAAATGAGATAAATATACCTCCTCGAATACTGTGTCGTTCAAGAATCTGACAGGATACTTTATGAGCACAAAAGACTGTATGAAAGGATTGACGGATTTGAAAGAAACCAGAAAAAGAGTTTATAAGTATTTTGATCTACCCGCAAAGGATTGGCGTCTTCGTGACTGTTTTGCCTTAACTTTTAAAGCAGCTCCCTTGGGTGTAAGTACGATCATCTTTTTAAGAATTTTAAGTGCATTCACTACGTCGTTACAGATATTCACAACAGCAAGCTTCGTGGATACCGCCATCGCTATCCTCAGCGGCAGCATGGCAAAAAACGCAATATTTCTGCCGCTTTTCGGAATGTTTGCAATAGCCGTATTTCCTCAGCTTGTATGGACAATCTATTTTTACGTTGATAACTGTACAAGACCGAAGGTTTCATACGTTATCGACGAGGCTTTTCTAAGAAAGCGAGCAAGTCTTAAATACGAGCATATAGAAAACAGTGCAACTCACGACCTTGTCGGACGTGCCGCAGGAAATTCCGGCGGTACAATGTACGACAGAACCATGCATATCTCATGGGCGGGGGAGGTTATAATTGAACTTACAACTATAGTGGGCGTTATTTTCACGCAGGTGTGGTGGAGTGGAATAGTTGCACTCATCGTCATGATCCCGAGTATTTTTCTCTCAGTGAAGAACGGTAAGGAAAGCTATAAAGCATTTTCCGATACTGAAAAACTTGACAGACGCGGAAATGTATATCATGATATGCTGAGACGTAAGGATTACTTGGAAGAGAGAAGCACGTTCATGTATTCTTCTTATGCGATTTCCCGTTGGCATGAACACAAAAAGAAGTCTGACGAGATCAACCTTCGAACGGCTGTTCGCTCCGGTGTCAGAGATAACGTTATGTGGATACTCGGTTGGCTTATGGGCCTTGCAATAATTCTGTCGCTCGTACCTGCTGTAGTTTCCGGAAAGTTATCTTCTGGTATGTTCGTTGGTATCACCAACGCCACTCTAAGCTTTGTATATATACTCGTCGGGAATACTTCATCCATCGTGAGATGGTACGTCCAGGCTACTAAAAACTTGAAAGACCAGTCCGAATTCACGAAACTTTCGGAGATTGAAGGTGCACTTGACTTACCGGTACAATGTAATGACTTTGAATCTATCGAGTTTAGGAACGTTACCTTCCACTATCCCGGAACGGAACGTGATATTTTGAAAAATTGCTCATTTACCATGAAAGCTGGGGAACATTACGCTTTTGTGGGTGTTAACGGTGCAGGTAAAACAACGGTAACAAAACTTCTAATGGGTCTTTACGACAATTATGACGGTGAGATATTCCTTAACGGAAAAGAGCTTAGAGACTATTCTCTTGCCGAAAAAAAAGGATTTTTCTCCGTTGTATATCAGGATTTTGCCAAATACCAGATCGAATTTGAGAAAAATATCAAGCTTGGTGATGTAAACAAAGACGACGACAAAAGAATGATGGATGCAGTCCGTGACATCAACCTTACGGGAGTGCTCGAAGGTCTTCATAGTGGCAAGGATACCCCCCTCGGTAAGATCTCCGAAAACGGTGTTGATCTTTCTGGAGGAGAATGGCAACGCATTGCCATATCACGAAGTCTGTACAGCGATGCCCCCATGAAGATTCTTGACGAGCCTACGGCGGCACTTGACCCCATAGCCGAAAGCGGTATTTACGAAATGTTCAGAGAAGTAACAAAAGGACATTCTGCAATATTTATTACCCACCGTCTGGGAGCTGCAAGAATTGCAGATAAGATCATTGTTCTTGACGGCGGAAGTGTGGCGGAATTTGGCAGTCATGCTGAACTTTTGTCCCTCGGCGGCATTTATGCTGAGATGTTTAATACTCAGAAAGGATGGTACGAGGACTGATGAAAAAGACAAAAGATAATAAGCCTAAGAAAGAAAAGATAGGACTTCTGAAAACTGCAAGAACAGTGGTCCCGTACATAATCAGAACGGCTCCCAAACTGTTTTTTATCAGTTGTTTCGTATTTATGTTCCAGACAGTTTTGCAGTCAATGCAGATTTATCTCATTGAAGACGCATTCAGCGGTTCCGCGGCTTTTGTGGAAGGTAAAGGAAACGTTGGCTCATTTGTATTTGCAATATGCGCGTTTATCGGAACGTATATTTTGACTCAGTGTATGTCACCCATAGCCAACTACGTCGATACAAAATTCAACCAGCTCAGTTCAAATCGTCAAAGGATTGATATGTACGAAAAAATGGCTCGTCTTGAACCTATTATTTTCGAGGATACGGATAAGCTTGATGATATTGAAAAGGCAAACAACGGTATTGATGCGGCACGCAATTTCGTTTCAACAGCAAAACAGATATTTCTTAGTCATATTCCGTATATCGCCGTAGTTGCAGTATATCTTGTGAAACGCGAACCTCTTCTTATGTTCGCAATGCTTCTCATTTTCATGCCTACGTTCTTTCAACAGTACATGATTAAGAAGCTCTACCGAGAAAAAGAGGACGAATCCGCACCGATCAGGCGTAAAAAGGAGTATTATGCTGAGTGTATGACCTCTCAGCAGTATTATAAGGAAACAAGAAACTTAGGTGCTGTTAGATTTTTCATCGAACGCTTCAGAAGTATTTCACGAGAACTTATAAGACTTGACGTAAAAACCGCCAACAGAAAAGAGTTTTTCTATACTCTCACAACCACGGTTTCACTTATCGGAACACTTTCGGTGTACTATCTGTTATTTGTTTTTCTTATGGATGGAAGAATTTCTGTCGGCGAATTTGCGGCTGTGTTTTCATCTCTCGGGATAATTGAAGGAAGACTTCATAACCTGTTCTACGGTTCTTTCGGTGCGATCTCGCAGGAGCTTCCTAACCTTGAAAACTATATAAGATTCTTGCGTTTACCATGCGAAAGAGGTCCCGAAAAGGAAATACATGAATTTGCTCAGATCGAACTGAAAAACGTGAGATTTTCCTATCCGAATCAGGAAGGATTTGCGGTTGACGGAGTGTCAATTAAGATAAACCCACGAGAAACAGTGGCAATTGTCGGTGAAAACGGAAGCGGAAAGTCAACTCTCATTAAACTGATAACGGGTTATTACGTACCTAACGAAGGCGAGGTGACCTATGACGGTATGTCTACCGCTGATATGGCGTTTTCATCATTGGCAAAGCATTTGTCGGCTGTTTATCAGAAATACCCCAGCTATGCGACGACTCTGAGAGAAAATTTGATACTTGGTGATACTGAAAAGGATCAGACAGACGACGAACTGAGAAAAGCTTGCTCCATGGCAGGCTTTACACCCGAGGATGAGTGGCTGCCGCATGGACTTGAGACGATGCTTTCACGGGAATTTGACGACGGAGTGGGACTTTCCGGCGGTCAGAATCAAAGAATATCAATTGCGAGATCCTTCTACAGAGACTCTGATATTATAATTCTTGACGAGCCGACAGCTGCCATAGATCCCATCGAGGAAGCGAGGATATACGGCAGATTTACAGAGCTTTCTCAGGGAAGAACGGCTTTTATTGTAACACACCGTCTTGCATCCGTTAAGGTTGCAGATAAAATTATCATGATGAAGGACGGTCGAGCTATCGAGACGGGAACTCACAAGGAGCTTATGAGGCTCAACGGAGAATACAGAAAAATGTACGATTCTCAGCGTCAGTGGTATGAAGACATAGCAGAAATCGCAGATTAAGGTAAAACGGGTATCGCTAAGCGACACCCGTTTTACCTGTTTTTACTTACCGCAACAGTTCTTGCTTGAGAGAACGAAGGACTCGCAGTCTACACACTGGCTGACAGTGGGGTTCTTTTCGTGAGTACCTACCTTGATCTTGTTGAGAGCACAGTAACCAGCGTCTGCTGAATGGTTAGCACACTGAGTTACACTGCATTCGATACACTTATTAGCGTTTGCCTTATCCATTTCAAAAAGTCCGTCCTTATTTTGTATTTGAAATCGTGAGATTTCATGGTATAGTATTTTCAAAGCTTGAAAAAATATGTATCTATTTATATTGAAAAATAGACATAACGAAACATGGATTCGCAGGAAGATATTTTAAAAGCGTAATATACCACGAGAGGACTTTATTCGTTCACTTTCCAAAAAATACACACAATATGCTTGAAATTTATTCTAATAAGTAGTATAATAATTTAAGTTGATATATTATTATCTCAACGACCAATTACTTTGAAGAAAGGATACGTTAAAGTGAACAGTAAATCATATATAGTTGTGGTTCTTGGAATTGTGCTTGCAAAGATTGTAGGGTTCTCCCGTGATATATTCTTTGCCAATTTTTACGGCACAGGACCTGTCGCGGATATTTATTTTCAGATTTTCGGTATTGTAACACTTGTTTTCACGGGAATAGGTATTGCTCTTTCCACAAGGGTGATTATGAATCTGAACAAAGAGGAAAACAGCTCACCTGAAAATAAAAGAGCATACGTTAGTTTCTTTATCGGAAAATCGCTGTTTTATTTATCACTTGCAACAATTGCACTTTATATTCTCGCAAAACCTCTTACAAAGCTTCTTTTACCCAATATAAGCGGTGAGGATTTCCAACTTGCGCTACGGCTCACATACATTATGCTCCCGTCGTTCATATTTGTATGTCTTGCCTATATAATTTCCGGAATTCTTCAAAACAGTCGAGTGTTCTTTATACCGTCTATTGTAAGTCTTCCTTACAACGTAATAATAATTGCCTCACTCTTTTTTCCGGGAGTTTCAATTGAACAGATCGGTATAGCAACAACTATAGGTTGGTTTTTGCATATAGTAATTCAGCTTCCTCATTTTTATAAAAAAGGTTATCGTTTTATTTATATTTCAAAAGAAAAGAAACCTTTGCCCAAAAGCCGAACAGATCTTTCGATCTGGTGGATTTTCCTGTCAAACCTGATGTTCCAGCTTTGCTTTATTATTGATAAAGCGTTTGTAAGCGGTGACACAGGAAAAACTGCCGTACTCAATTATGCTTCAACGCTGTTTACCACGATTTCAAGTGTATTCGTTGTTGCTATGTCTTCGGTTGTATTTCCTGCCATTTCCAAGAACTACGAGGAAGGGAAGGTCGCATATGTACGTGAGCTTATCGGTTATATAATAACCGTTATGTTTACGGTATTTGTTCCGTTTTTGCTTGTTGTTTCCTTGTTTGGAGAGCAGATTATCGGACTTGTTTACGAGCGCGGAGAATTTACTCACGAATCAACTGTTGCCACGGCGGCTGCTTTTGCAATTTACAGTTTTGGTATTCTCGGATATGTTGCGCAAGAGCTTATAAATAAGATAATGTACCTTGCGTCAAAGTATATTTATACTATACTCGGTACTGTTGTGGTTGTTGCTGCGAAGTTTGTTCTTGACTATATGTTTGTACCCAAATACGGAACCAACTTTGCTTCGGCATCTACCTCCGTGCTTTTGACGCTTTACGCTATTATGGCGTTTGTCATTCTTAAAAATATTATTGGAAACTATCTTTCAAAAAACGTTATAATGAATATGCTCAAGGTCCTCGCATCAGGCGGAGCATCTCTTGCGGTGTATTTTATAATGAAACTGGCAGTACCTTCAGTTGTAAATACTCAGGGTATTGTGTTTGTGATTCCGATAGCAATTTGCGGTGTGGTTTATATAGCAACAGCATTTGCGCTTGGTCTTCACAGACAGCTTCTTAAAAATCCAAAAAAGACGGTAGAAACAAAAGAATAAAATGGAGAAAGGAAAATATTATGAAATTAACTTCCAAAATATTGACGGGTATTCTTGCGGTAGCACTTGTGATTTCGTTTATTCCATCATTTATTACAAGAGTGACAAATGAAAGTAAAAACAACAATGTAGTGGTTTCGCTTCATTACAATGATATTGCCAATCGCTATATGGGTGAAGAACTAGATAAAGTTCTTAAGGAATACTATGATTTAGGAGTGACGACCGTAACCGTTGCTGAAGAAAACGTAAACGCAATGGTTGCAAGAGGCGCAGTCACAAATATTAAATACAATGTTTTACGTCATAAGTTTGATGATGAAAGTTTACTTCTTGCTGATATTATAGATGAAAAAGCTCCTAAGACATCCTACGATTCACAGCTTCTCATCACCAAGGATAAAGAAACAGCAGAGTTTATCGCTAAGTCGCTTTCTGAAAGACTTAGTGATGAAGAATTCAGAGGATTTGAAGCAAATAACGGGATGACTGTATTCTGTATTTATGACGGAGTACTCCCCGTAAATGAAATTGTTCTTGGTTATGATGAAAGTGCTATTGAAAATCTCACAAATATGGGATTTGATATTTGCCTCAGTGTGAGCATGCAGGATAATGCAAGCACCAAGTATCTCGAAACCCTTAATTCTCTTGTAGAGAAATACAATGTAAAGCATCTGAGCATAAGGAAATCACTGAAATCACCTGAAAAACCAACTGATGGCAAGGCTCACTATGAAGGTATTTCAGATATCATTAATAAAAACGATCTTACTCTTGTTGTTACTGAAGATGCTACACAGCTTTCCAACGAAAAGCCTTTTGGTTACGACTATATCTTCGAAAACAGTAAAAAGGTTGTTCGTGCATATGAGACTCACGATGCTTCACACGCTGATGAAAGTAAATACTTGTTCAGATATCAGCAGTATCTTAACTCCACCATTGACAGAAACATACGTTTCATTTCTCTCACAACTATTTATCTGCTCAACACAACCGTTGAAGATATGACGGATTACACCCAGAAGGCGGCAAAGACTTATATCGATAAAATGAATTCACTCGGTTTCACTGTAAACGAGGAAACTGTTGACGTTAATTACACAGCCTCACTTAAGGATATATGTGCACGTTCTGCAGCACTCATGGTTCTCGTAGTCTATCTTATGTTCCTTTTTGTTACGAAATATGATAACAAAAAGCTTACCGTTGGTGCATTTGTTCTTGCGATTCTTGCATTTGTCGGAACGTATGTTATCCCACAGTCATTGCTTTCATTGTATTCAACAGCTTGGGCGGTTATATTCCCTTGCTTTGGTGTAACAGTTTCTTTGGTTATACTTGAAAAATTCAAAGAAAAACTCCCTGCATATCTTCTTGCAATTATTACACCTCTTGCAGTAGTTGCTATAATGTCCGTTGGCGGTCTGGTTATGTCAAGCCTTCTTTCTGGCGGTGGTTACTACTTCAATAACGATATTTTCAGAGGTATAAAACTTTCTCTGTTTGCTCCTGTTGTCTTCAGTTTAATAGCATATTATTGGATGTTCGTTAAGAATAACAGAAGTTTGTTGAATGATATGAAAGCTGTTGCGATGTATGAGGTTAAAGTCTATTGGATCGTTCTTGCAGCTATTATCGGAATAGTAGGTGTCATTTATATTCAGAGAAGCGGTAACGTAAACACGATAAGTGATTTTGAAACTGCAATGAGAAACTTTATAACAGAACTTTTCCCTGAACGTCCGAGAACAAAAGAATTTATCGTTGGTTATCCTTGTCTCGTGCTTCTTGCTTATTACATGAAGAAAACTAACTTTAAGCTTATTCAGGCTGTCCTTGTGGCAGGCAGTGCCATTCTCGCGGCATCCATATCAAACAGCTTCTGTCATGTGTTTACTGATGCCTCTACTATTTATTTAAGAGTGGTAAACGGTCTTATTATCGGCGCGGCTGTTTCTGTGGTAGTATATATTGCAAATCTCGTGCTTGTTAAGATAGTAAAACGTATCTGCAAATATATGGATAAAGCAGAGCTTTGATATTGTTCAGATTATCAAGCTGAAAGGATTTTTCAAAATAATGAAAAAAATTGTGATTTGCGGATATCACGGCTTTTCAAACAGTGGAGATGAAGCGCTTTTGTGGGCTATGATAGACATAATCAGAAAGAAAGAAAGTGACGTTCATATAACAGTCCTTTCTATGCACCCGGAATCAACCAGTAAACTCTATGGTGTAGATTCCGTTTACCGATATAATATTTTAAAAATTAATAAGCTGTTTAAATCTGCAGATTTGTTTTTGTTTGGCGGCGGAAGTCTTATTCAGGACATTACAAGCTCAAGATCTCTTTACTATTACTTGGCAATTATTAAACTTGCGCTTGCTAATAAAGTAAAGGTAATGCTTTACGGAAACGGAATCGGCCCGCTTGTACGTCCAAACAATAGAAAAAAAGTTTGCAAATGTCTTAATAAGGTTGACTTAATTACTTTGCGTGACGACTTGTCTGATAAACTTCTTGCAGAAATAGGAGTAAACAAGCCTAAAATTACAATCACAGCAGACCCTGCTTTCACTTTGAAATTTGACAGTCTGTTAAGTCCTGTTGACCTTCTTTCTCAAGCAGGGATAACTGAAAACGAAAAATACGCAGTAATTGCAATAAGGGATTTTAAAACAACATCTCACAATTTTAACGATACAGTGGCAGCGTTTTGTGATGAGTTATACGATAAATACGCAATAAAGTCACTTTTTGTCCCGATGCAGTATGGCGCAGATGCAGAGATTGCAAAAGATGTAATATCACGTATGAAAAATACCGGATATATAATTGATCGAGCGCTTGAAGTAGATGAGGTTTTCTCGGTTATTGCTTTTTCAGAACTTGCTCTCGGAATGAGACTTCACACTCTTATTTACGCAACGACGCTGGGAATACCTGTCATCGCTCTTTCGTATGATCCAAAGGTAACGGCATTTATGCAGTCTATCAATCAGCCTCTTTGTATTGATGTTGACACTGTGGAAAAAGAGATGCTTTCAAATGCTCTTGAAGAACTAATCTCCAATCTGCCCGAGAGGAAGGTTGAGTTAAACAAATCCCTTGAAGGATTAAGAAAAAAAGCAGAAGAAAATGCAGATCTTGCAGTTTCACTTTTGATTAATTAATAGAGTAAAATAATAATCTTTTAGTGGAATGTTTGTTTTGTATATCAAAATGAAAAAAGTGTGCAGTTACCTGTCAGGTAACTGCACACTTTTTTTTACTTTTTCTGAAATTACTGAGCCGCGTCAACGATAGCTGCGAACTTAGCGGGAACGAGGGAAGCGCCACCGATAAGACCACCGTCTACGTTTACCTTAGAGAGGAGCTCAGCTGCGTTGCCGTCATTCATAGAGCCGCCGTACTGAATAACGGTAGCCTCAGCAACGTCTGCACCGTAAAGCTTTGCGAGAGTAGCACGAATTACACCGCAAGTCTCGTCAGCCTGCTCGGGAGTAGCTGTAAGACCTGTTCCGATAGCCCATACAGGCTCGTAAGCGATGATAACGTTCTTCATATCCTCAGCGGAGATACCTGCGAGGTCGAGCTTTGTCTGCATAGCAACTACTTCGTCAGTAATGCCGGAAACTCTCTCTTCCTTAACTTCGCCGAGACAGAGGATTACCTTAAGACCTGCAGCAAGAGCGGCCTTTGTGCGGAGGTTAACAGTTGTGTCAGTCTCACCAAAGTACTGTCTTCTTTCGCTGTGACCGATGATAACGTATTCTACACCGCACTCAAGGAGCATATCAGCAGCGATTTCACCGGTGAATGCACCCTTAGCTTCGAAGTGAACGTTCTGAGCACCGATCTTTACGTTTGTACCAGCAGCAGGCTCAACAGCAGCAGCGATGTCAACGAAGGGAACACAGAGAACTACGTCGCATCCGTCCTTGCCTGCAGTAAGAGCAGCGGTTTCAGAAACAGCTTTCTTAGCTGCGGAGGGAGTCATGTTCATTTTCCAGTTGCCGGCAATGACAACCTTACGCTTTGACTTATCCATTGTAATAATTACCTTTCAGTTGTTAAAATTAAGTAAAAACAACAGCCGGAGTAGGGAAGACCTGCCCCGGCTGAAATATTTTAGCTCAGTGGCAAATTAC
>JAZUBG010000194.1:0-18160 GCA_045638405.1 Eubacteriales bacterium
GTACCCCCCATGTACTCCGCTATCAAGGTGAACGGTCAGAAACTTGTTGACATTGCCCGTGAGGGCGGTGAGGTTGAGCGCGAGGCTCGTCCCGTGACCATCCACTCAATTGACGCCGAAATGATCACCCCCGACACTTGGCGTCTTGACGTTGCCTGCTCAAAGGGTACCTACATCCGCACGCTTTGCGCAGATATAGGCAAAAAACTTGGTTGCGGTGCGGTAATGTCCGCGCTTCAGCGTACTCAGACGGGTAATTTCACTCTTGACGACGCATATTCCATCGAGGACCTCGAAAAATACACATTTGAAGACAGACTGAAGCTCCCCCTCAGCACCGAAAGTCTCTTTGAGGACATTCGCGAGGTGCAGCTGCCGAAATTCTTCGCCAATCTCTACCTTGCAGGCTCAACTCTCCTTCAGAAGAAGGTGAGAGTTAATATCCCGGAGGGCGAAATGGTCCGCATCAAGTACGGAAATGTCTTTCTCGGTCTCGGTGTCGGCGGCGTGAACGCCGACGGGGACAACGTGATCAAGGTGGAAAAGCTTTTCTACCTCGGCAAGGTGCAGTAGATCCCCGCGCGTAACGGTAACGTGTACCCCTTAGTCAGCTGACAACTCACCAAACGTGAGAGACGGTGCTTACGTTCCGATAAAATTCGCTTTTCGCTCTGCGAAAAGCTTCATCAATTTTGCATTTTGCATTTTGCACTTTGCATTTTTGATCTACTTATTACTTCAACTTAAAGGATCTGTTCCATGACACGAGATTTTCTTGACGCTTTATCCGCATCTCTTGACGAAATGTCAAAACGCCAGAGGTCTATTGCGGAATATATCTTAGAGCACGGCGGTGCTGCATCTCACGAGACCGCATACACCCTTGCTGATCACGCGGGAGTTTCTGAGTCTACGGTAGTCCGTTTTGCGGTATTTATGGGCTACGAAGGCTATCCGGAAATGCAGACGGCACTTCGTACTTCCCTCAGAAAGAGAATGACAACCGTCGAACGCATCGAGGACGTGAACAAGCGTGTTCCCGAAGAGAATATTATTGACGGTGTCCTTGAAGGGGACTCTGACATGATCCTTGCAGCGAAGGATGAGCTGGACCGCGACGCTTTTGAAAAAACTATTGATATGCTTATCGCAGCGAGGAAAGTGTACATCGTGGGAATGCGCTCTTCTGCTGTGCTGGCTCAGTTTATGAACCACTATCTCAGGCTCCTTCTCGATAACGTGACACTAGTCTGCCCTTCGGGGGGAAGCGAAGTCTATGAGTACCTTGTGAATATCTCTCCCGAGGACGTGGTGTTCGCCATATCCTACCCCAGATATTCTTCGGGAACTATCCGTGCCGCGGAGTTTGCCAACAGAATCGGAGCAGGTGTTGCGGTGCTGACTGACAGCGAAAGTTCCCCCGTGGCAACGGTTGCCGATGCTGTTCTTGTGGCGAAAAGCGAGATGGTGTCGTTTGTAGACTCTCTCGTCGCTCCCATGAGCCTTATTAACGCTATTATCGCTTACCTCGGGAAAAGATGCCCCGGTACTGCGGAAAAGTTCCGTCTGCTTGAGAACGTCTGGGACGAATTTAAGGTGTATACGGAATGATAAAGATTAAGAAAACGAAAGGAGCCAGAAACTATGCTTGACGTTTGCCTTATGGGATGCGGCGGAAGTATCCCCAAGCCCGACAGATGGCTTACCTCCGCACTCTTCCGTTACGGCGGAGAGTGCGTAGTTATAGACTGCGGAGAAGGCACCCAGCTTGCAATGAAGGAGGCAGGCTTTGTTGCGGGTAAGGTTGCGCTTATACTCCTTACTCACTTCCACGCCGACCACGTAAGCGGTCTTCCCGGTCTTCTCCTCTCTATAGCAAACGAGGGAAGGGTCGACCCCGTGGTTATAGCCGGCCCGAAGGGAACCTCACGAATCGTGTCCGCCCTTTGCATCATCGCTCAGGGACTCCCTTTTCAGATATATATTTACGAGTTCCCCAACGGCGGCGGTGAACTGCCCGAGGAGTACCTGCCCGTCAACACCAACGCCGCATGTGCAGTAAAGATAAAATCCTATCCGGGACGTCACAGTATGCCTTGCCTCGGATACCGTATTTCTCTCCCGCGCGGCGGAAAGTTCGATCCTGTGAGAGCGAAGGCACAAAATATTCCCGTGAAGCTGTGGAGCCGACTTCAGAAGGGTGAGACGGTTGAAGCAGATGGTGTTACCTATACACCCGATATGGTCCTCGGCGGTGCAAGACGGGGTATTGACGTAAGCTACGTCACCGATACACGTCCTACTGAGGGAATCGTTGAAGCCGTACGCGGCAGTGACCTTCTTATCTGCGAGGGTATGTTTGCAAATGACAAAACCGAGAGGGCGAAGAAGTCACGCCACATGACGGCATCTGAGGCGGCAAACATCGCTAAAGAGGCTGAGGTAGGTTCACTGTGGCTTACCCATTACAGTCCGTCCATGCCCGATCCCAAGGAAGCCGAGGCTGAAGCGAAGCTTATCTTCCCCGCTGCCGAAGCCGGCTACGACGGCAAGCATATTTTGATGCAGTTTGAAGACTGACGGGAGAATCATCTGATACTTAAGGAAATATGAATAATTACATTGATCTTACAGACGAAAACACGGTCATCGTCACCGCTGACGAAGGATATACAGGTGCGAGAGCCGATGCCGCAGCTGCGGCGGTTTGCGAGTCTATGGGACTTTCTCTCACCCGTTCCGCAGTGCAAAAACTGACTGAGTCGGGTGCCCTGACGTTGAACGGCAAACCTGTTAAGAAAAACTATAAGCTTACCTCGGGGGACGTACTCATTCTAAGTCTCCCCGAGCCTGAACCACTTGACGTTGTTCCCGAAAATATACCTCTTGACGTGGTGTATGAGGATGGGGATATAATCGTCATAAATAAACCCGCAGGTATGGTGGTGCACCCCGCGCCCGGACACCTGCACGGGACTTTGGTTTCCGCACTGCTTTACCACTGCGGAGACTCACTTTCGGGAATCGGCGGAGTAATGCGTCCGGGAATTGTCCACCGAATCGACAAGGATACCACGGGGCTTATCTGCGTGGCGAAGAACGACGCTTCCCACACTTTTCTTTCAGCACAGCTGAAGGATCACTCCATGAGTCGTACCTACGAGGCAATATGTCTCGGCAGACTTCCCGAGGTGCGAGGTACGGTGGATGCTCCCATCGGAAGAAGTACCTCCGACAGAAAGAAGATGGCGGTACGTGCGGGCGGACGAGAAGCGGTGACTCATTATGAGGTGACAGGCGAATTCACTCCCCGCGAGGGAGGGGCTATGTCTCACCTCAAGCTGGAACTTGAAACGGGAAGAACCCATCAGATAAGAGTTCATATGGCTTACCTCGGTCATCCTCTTCTCGGTGACACCGTGTACGGCGGAGGTGGTACTGCTTTCGAGAAACGCCACCCCACACTGTTTTCGGGACAGTGCCTCCACGCGGCAAAGCTGAGGCTTACCCATCCGCGAACGGACGAACTTGTGACTTTTGAGGCACCACGCCCGGAAAATTTCGAAAAAATCTTAAAACTCCTCAGCGAGTGAGTTTTTTTCGGAAATTTGATAAATTTATTGAAAAAAACTTTGAAATATATGCATAAAATCTTATTTTTGCTATTGCAATTAAGGATTTTTTATGATACAATAGTAAGGCTTGAAACAGAGTATCGTTTTTTCTATGCCTATTTTGGAAAAACGAACCTAAAATATAAAACAAATTACAAAGAGTCAGGAGTGCTCATGGCTGTCCTGAATCAGAATGGAGTTAATCATGTTAGCAATCGGCATTATTCTTATAGTAGCGGCAATTTTCCTCACCATCGCTGTTCTTATGCAGCACGGTAAGAGCCACAACCTCTCCGGAACCATCGCAGGTGCTTCCGAAACATTCTTCGGTAAGAGCAAGGCTTCCACAATCGACAAGAAGCTCAGTGTACTTACAACTGTTGTAGCGATCATTTTTGTTATCCTTGTTCTCGTTGCATACCTCGTACAGGATATTGGCACAGGTACTGAGGGCACTGTAGCAACATCTTCTCAGCAGCAGATCACTTCCGGTAAGGAGACAACAGCTGCATCCGACAAGACAACTACTACTGCTGATTCTGATAAGGATCCTGCGGATTCCGCTGATGCAGAAAAGACTCCCGCAGACTCTGCTGATGCAGAAAAGACTCCTGCAGATTCTGCTGATGCAGACAGCACTCCTGCAGACTCCGCTGACGCAGAGTAATATACTTGAAAGTAAAAGATATCCCGAAATAGGGGTATCTTTTTTTGTGCAAATGAAAGAGAACAAAGATTATCCTCCTTTAAAAGACACTAAAACAATGTATGGGTGGGATCCTCTTTGAAAAACTTGAAAAAACTTTTGTGAAAAGTTGAAAATTACTATTGACAAATCGAAGCTGATGTAATATAATATTATGGCAATCACATCTGAGACGGTCTGTGATTGTGTTCTGCGGAAGTACTCAAGAGGCCGAAGAGGCGCCCCTGCTAAGGGTGTAGGTCGGGATAACCGGCGCGAGAGTTCAAATCTCTCCTTCCGCGAATCTTAAGTCCACAACATTAGTGTTGTGGACTTTTGTTTTTGAGTAAAGAAATAGGTTAGGTAAAGCGGAATAGCTTTACCTAACCTATTTTGTTTCTACAGTTTCTGTTACCCCATAGCCCGGGAACACATTCAGATAAATTTCAACCTTTGTCGGATGTACGATTACCTTATCAACGTATTGATCTATTATTTGACGTCGTGCTGTAAGGGTACCATCCTTAAGTTGCTGCTTGGCCTTGCCAAAGAGGTGTGTTATCTGCTCTTCCGAGTAAGAAGGCTGTACGACGGAAGCTTCAAGCTCTGCAAGCTGAAAGCTCAGCTGCTCTTGCTGCTCTTCCAGCTCGCGCAGCTTATTCTTTAAGGTCAGAGAGCCGGTTTCGATCATTAAGTTTGCAGCGTTTGATGCTTTACGTTCGGTGTCTCTCAACTCTTTTTTTAGATACGCAATCTTATCCATTGCCCCGGTGTTTTTAGATGATATGTAGGTGTTATACTTATCAATTAGATCAGGGATGATTTTAGGATTGAAAAGGGCGTTTGACAGGCATTCCAGCACGATACTTTCAAGCTTGTCACGGTTTATCTCAGGGTTACGGCAAGTCTTGTCCTTCTGGTTATGGCGTGTACATTTATACGAAACGTAGAGAGGGTGCGATGGACGAGGCTTGCGAGAATTTCCGGCATAAGAGCTGCCACACTCTGCGCAGAAAATCTTCCCTGACAGAAGATATTCCTGCTTCGCGCTGAAGCGAGCAGACCTGTGACGTCGCTCTTTCATTTTCTCCTGAACTTTGTTGAAATCCGATTCAGAAACTATCGCAGGAATAATGCCTGGGATCTTGATTACAAAATCAGGGTCATACTCTCCGTCAAAGCGTTTATATTTGCCGGTGGGATTCTTTGATACATCCCTGACATAGGTATAAACGCCAGTGTACTTCTCATTACGTAGGATTGCGTACAAGGAGTTCTTGCCAAAGGGCTGATGTCTACGCGTGCGATATCCTTTGCTGTTTAGGGCGGTAATGATATCTCCGTAACCGTGTCCCTCTAAATACATTTGAAAAATCAGCCTAACAGCTTTAGCTTCTCTCTCATTAATAACATAACGAGTGTCTTCACCGATTGAGTAGCCAAGTGGCGGAGCACCAGTTGCTTTACCTGAAAGAGCGTTCTCTTGAAGTCCCTTACGTATCTCTCTAGCCAAATTTAGCGAGTAGTATTCGCTGAGTCCCTCGAGAACTGCCTCGAGAATAACGCTCTCCAGGTCTTCAGACAGATTTTCAAGGACACTTAGTAACTTAACTCCGTTCTTTTTTAGCAGATTCTTGTAAAAAGCCGAATCATAACGGTTTCTCGCGAACCTGTCTAGCTTATGTACACAGACCGCATCATACTGCTTTAACTCGGAATCTGCTATCATTCGCATAAATTCCGGCCTTTTTTCTGCCGATGTGCCGCTGATCGCTCTGTCTATGTAGGTGGCGACCAGGACAAAGTCATTGGCATCACAATAAGCTTGAATAGCGCGTAATTGCGCTTCAATTGACTCTTCTCGCTGCAGGTTAGACGAAAAGCGAGCGTATGCTACTGCGCGTTTCATATCCCGGTCGCCTCCTTTCCAAAGTGATTGTGCGTAAGAGTTATGCAGCTTCAGCTGGTGTGGGTATTTCTACCTCAGCGGGTGTTTCGACAGCCTCAAGCATCTTGCAGAGACTGAGAAGATAATCCTCGAGTGGGACTTCTTTCCCCGAGACTAAAAGGTTGATACTTCGTTCATTTCTCATTCTGTTATTCCTCCTCAACGTAATCTCGTTTTTTTATGCCTAGGAACATTGTTTTTGGGTGTTCCGAAGATGTACGGCGACATCTTTTGCAATCAACTCCAGGTTGAGCAGAGATCCAGTTTTTTACGACGGTGGAACTTTCCTGTTTGACATTGGTAGCTAAGCAGAAGTCAGCGTACATTTCGTATAGTTCGGTCGTCAGAATGTAATCATTCTCGTCCTGAGTGATCGACAGCAAAGAGTTACAAAAGCTCTCAATGGAGTCATAGCAGGGCGGACCGTAACGCCACTCGTTCTTCATCTCCGTAGCTATACAGCATGGAGTAAGCTTGAAATTTCGTGCAATGATGTCGGGCATTCTTTGTATGCAGTAAGAAGCGATGTGGTCACGCTCGTTAAATAAATCCTGAGCGAGGTTAAGGTTCTTGACATTAGGGGAGATAGAGTGGCAAAAGGGAATAATTTCCAGCCTATCCCAGAAGGCGTCGTTATTGTCTGCAGAGTTTACCTTAATGCCATGATTCGTTCCAAGGAGTATGCGCAGGCCCAAGACTGAGAACTGCTTGTCTTTAAACTTGTCCTGATGCATAATATAGTCAGAGCCTGAGATGTTCTTAAGTGTACTTACTACATCTGTCGGAAGCTTACCTGCTGGTAGGTCCATCGCCGTATTTAGGAGCTTATTTTTACCCCCGCCAAATGCAAAGCGATCGTTAAACTCATGAGTTGCGACGTTAAATACGTTCTTGGGACCAAGGACATGTTGGATAAACTTGGCTATGGTTGACTTACCTGAATCGGGTGCGGTTCCCATAACGTAAAATTGCTTGGCACAGTTTTTTCCACTCAATAGGTAAGCAATAAGGTCTGATATCCTATCCCTGACGGACTTGTCAGGACTTACTGTTTCCAAAAACTCCAGATAGACGTCAGGAGAGGGATCCTCGAGGTACACTGCGTCTAACTCAAAAAATGTTAGATACCATGGATTAAAAGGGATGGTCTCAAGAGTTCGAATGTTAAGCAAGGTGTTTTTAAAAGCGATGATGTCACTTGATGCGGCAATGCGCTTTTCGTAGTCTTTCGGCGTCAGATCTTCCTTGACCTGTAAAAGTGTGAGGACGCTTTCAAAGATATGTGTGCTGGAGAGATTAAACATAGTAGAGTCTACCTTGTTAACTACTACGGATACTAGATCCTTTGTGTTATTGATGGCCTCGTATGTTTTGCCATTGTAGGCAAACACACAATCATCGTGACGAATCAAGGTCACTTTACTCAAAATGAGATCTTTAATGGTTGAGGCGGAGAGGCGCTCTTTGCCTTTCTTCAGTTCTTGACTGACATTATCCTTGTTAAGTGGTTGAGAGGTCATGAGCTTGTGACCGGGAATTAACTGCAAAGCCTGGGGGGCGGTCGTTAACCTTTCGGTGTTACCATTGACTATGTGGGATTGCTCGCTGATACGAGCATATCTGCCGCGAGATGATTTCTGCCTGTCGTAGCGAAGCTGTCTCTCGGGGGGGTGACCTTTCAAGTGCCTACTGCGTTGTATCTCATCCTTAGAAGGACGGGAACAGACATCCTGAGAAGCATTGGTCTTATCCTCTACAGGATTTTCCGACGAAAGTTTACGGACATAACGATTTCCGTAGTTATGCTCTGTAACTGAATCCTTGGTGGATTCAGTTACATTATCATTGGAACGATGGACTCTTCTGTCGTTGTAAGGGCGATTCATTGTTCTTCCTCCTCTTCTGTTATAGGTCTGGCATAAGAGCGAAAATTTGAGTGTAACCCGAAGAATCGTTTGGTAGCATTAAAGACAGTTTTTAGCTGATTATCGGTTCCTGTAATGCGGTTCTCGACGAAGATACCTTCATCGGGGGTGAAATACAGGAAGAAAATCTCCCCCTCTATGTGGATGACAATGAAGACTGTAGTGTCATCCTCTCTTGAAAAGGGATCATTGTTCTTGATCTTGATAAAAGATTCCTTGCCCTTTTCGGTGATAGCAACAGACATGTGTTTGTCTGGCTTATACACCAGGTATAACTGATCGGGACGCTCAGAGGGAGGGATCTTTCCATCAATTACTTTTTGATGTACTACACGGTCTTGTTGCTTGATAACAACAAGAGCGTTTTCAACGAATTGACCTTCTAAGATCATGGGGGCATAACCAATAGCTTGAGGGGTAATCCAGAATGCATGGTAGCGTTCAGGATGCTCTTCAGCGTCATCGAATTTGGCGAAGACACTTTCTGCGAGCTCTTCCTGCGAAGTTGGATGATTATCAATATTTGAGTTTTTCATTATTTGATTCTCCTTGGAATATAGTAATATTATTATTGGTTTTGTCAGTGAATCCAATAGTACTTCTGTGTGCACAACAGAAATGTTTGATTTTCTCTGAGCTTGTGAACAACCGGTTCGTTCGTTTTGATTATACATCTTTTTTGGCTGATATTCAAAGAGCACTTTTTTGGGTACTTTGACGTAAAAAACTGTACGGTAACAGATAACATACCTACAGCAAAAAACTACTCTTGTGAAAAGAGTAGTTTTTGTCAAGGTTATTTGTTGATATTGTTTACACGTGTTGTTGCTTCTGCAACAATATCTCGTATGTAGTCAATATGTATTTGGGTTTCATCAGATGAGTCCGCGACATCTAAAGCACGTTCGATTGCTTTGTTGAAGATAGCTAGTTCTTTTTCAAGCTTTTGTTTTGAAATGCCTGCTTCATAGTGCCAAGAATCTATTATCTTTTTAGGATCACCTATAAATGGATGAAAAAGTGATAATATTTCGACACCACGTTTCAAACGATGGTAATAAGAACGCGAAAGCGAAGAGAATGCTTTTTTTCGGAATTTTTTTGCGTCACGGTCACTATACGTATCTAGTAAAAACGAAAAGAATAAGAATTCAATTAGTCCGAATTTAAATGAAGAATCATCCGTTAACATTTTACTGGTGTTTTCTTCACCAATTAGATGGTTGAGCATATCTTTCAACCTTCTACGATTAGTAGGTCTATAAACCTCATAATCAATACTGTCGTATGGTCCTATCTCTTTATTTTGTTTTTCGAGAGCCTCTTTTGTTTTTTGAAATAACTTAGACATGTTAGTGTCAGTAGTTTGTTCTAACTCTGGAAGAACTTGTAATGATTGATTTATGTATCTGGATTTGAAAAAATATCCAAAATAATACAATGTATTAGATATTGAGTTTAATGCAATTAAATATTCATCATTTAAGCAAAATATCAGATCGGTTTTACTACTCGGTAAGAATGAATCCTCAACTCCTTTGCGTTCAAGGTAGGAATCTTTCTTTATATTGAATTTTTTACGTTTTTTCAAAGTATTATTGTCCATGCTGCCTCCGAATGAGAGATACTTTATTTCTGTGCAGGTGTGCAGGGTGACATTTAAGCCTTATATAATTTTCAATATCACACGTTAATTTTGAGAATTAAAAACAGGGCTTGTAAAGGGAGAATGTAGGGTATAAGTGTATTTATATTATATGGAGAGTTAAACTTAAGCCTGCACGTCTGCACACTACTATACTGATAGATTATATATAAATGAAATAGTGCAAGATTCAGTTTATCACAGAATTGGGGCAAAGTCAAATGTCGCTCCTGTTTTCCGCATCTTCTCGGTGTAGGAAAGTCAATGATAGGTGACACAAAAGAACTAAGACTTGTCAAGGTGGAGATTGTAGAGTTTTCTCGTGAAAAAAGTTTACAATACTACCTTGACAAAAAGCAAGTGATATAATGGGTAAGGAGCTTAAGCAAAGCCTTGCTTAAGCCCATAATTGTCCTACATAACATAGAGATAGTCTGCGAGAACCTCATTGGGAGAACGAAAATTAAGACAGGTCTTTGGTATATCGTTTGAACGAGAGTTGTACCTTTCAAGCTGCCGCCTGCCATCCTCAAGACTATACATACGCATCTTGTTGTAGAACCGAGCCTGATCAATGCGGTGTTGCCTCTCCACTTTTCCGTTATGTCTCGGCGTGGCGACACGGATCCTATGGTATATAATACCGCATTTGTACAGTGTTTCTTCAAATAAACTCTTGTTTTCGCTCTTTTTGACGAGCAAAGCGTTGGTGAACTCACTGCCGTTGTCGGTCTGTATTTCTCTAATCGGGAATGGGCACTTCTTCACAAGATTCACGAGGAACTGTGTGGAGCTGAACGTGCTGTGTTCGTCGTACATCTCTCTGTACGTCCAACGGGTACACTCGTCCACTGCAGTATACTGATAGTATTTCTGACCGTTTGCTACACACATGGAAGGGACGTATTTCACGTCTACCTGTACCTTTTGTCCCGGATAATCCGCACGCATATATGGCTTGTTCTTGCGTGTTGTACGCTTCTTGATTTCCGGTTGTACCCACTTCTTAACAACTCTTACGAGGCTGGTATAGCTCCGCTTGTACCCACTTTTGCGTAATGAGTCCCACAGCATCATCATATCCTCCTTATATCGAGGATATCGGCGTAGGATCATCTCTTTTTCTTCTGCCGTGTGCTCGTTCGGGTGGTGATGCGGTCGGTGACTTCTTTCAATCAAGCTTTTCCAACTCTTCCCGTCCCACTTCTCTCGCCACTCGTATATTGCCTGTCGACTCCTTTTGAACCTTATGCTTGCTTTTGTTACTCCATTTTTATACGAATATTTCACTACCCGTTGACGAAAGTGTGCCTCTGATGTTATAATACTCATTGAAAATAGCTCCTTTGTGATGTGATTTGGTTTGGTCACTAACATTATATCACTTTTGGAGTCTATTTTCTTTTTTATTTGTCACCTATCTA
Source organism: Eubacteriales bacterium (assembly GCA_045638405.1). Classification (GTDB taxonomy): domain Bacteria; phylum Bacillota; class Clostridia; order Oscillospirales; family CAG-272; genus RUG11130. The sequence continues at coordinate 11,242 of JAZUBG010000194.1, forward strand.
TTGTATCATAACACGCTCCTGTTTTCCGCATCTTCTCGGATTGTAGATATATATCATTTCTATAACCGATAGATGAAATATCATCGGAAATCAAAATTCAGGAGTACGTTATGAAAGAAAAAGTAATTACAGCATTGAAGGTAGAGCCGGGGAAGCATCCCGAGATCACAAAGCTCGGCAACGATTTGGACAGCTTGCAGAAGGCGGTTTCAATCGGAGCTGATTATCAGGGGCTTATTGAGCTGATCTCCATTGATGACGAAAATCTAATACTATGCAATGAGGAGGGAAAGCTGATCGGGCTCGAACCTAACAGAAGGTTTAGAGAGGACGTGATTTGCGGCGTGTTTTACGTTGTGTCACAAGACAGCGAAGGAGATCTTACATCACTTTCTGCAGCAATGCAGGACCGCTATGCTCGTATGTTCTGGAAATCTGAGGTTATTGATGCTGAAGAAATCAATATGCTTGCCTTATATAAGATCCTCCCGCTATAACTGATTCAAGGGGATACGATCCCCTTGCGCGCTTCGCGCTAACCCCTATGCTACATCACAATACAGATGACCTGCCACTTCGTTCCGTCATCTGTATTGTGATACGCATACTGATAAAATTTAGATACCCTCATGTACATTATAACAGATAAATTAGTATTTTTTATTTGAGATTTAATTTTTTCTCGTTTACAGCTATTTATCGTTGTATCACTCGAATGATTATAACACTATTGCATGCTCTTCACCGACTCCATGGGAATCAAAGAAGTACTTCTCTCCCCACAATGGAGAGTATTGATAAGTTAAAAAGAGAGAAAGCAGGAGAAAAACGCAAAAAACGAGAGCTTTTCGGCTCGTTTGAAGCTGTTTTAATTTAATTTATACCCGTTTTACACCTTTTGAGTCTAAAATATCAATAAAGAAATGGGGCGGTTAATAACTGCCTCATTTTTATACCATAGTACTGTCGTTTGGTATACTATAGTTATAAAAGCATGAACATCTCGACTTTATTAATACATGGGGGAGTAAATTGTAAGTCCAACCTTGACAGTTTTATGATGGTGTTTAGATCATTTACATATAATACCTTCTTGGCAACAGAAGCACCTTTTCAATTTTACATCGATTTTACACGGATTAGATTACGGATTTTACACCGACACTGTAAAATAAAGGTAAAATGCAAGTAAAATGCGTTTGATAAAATAGACTGTAAAGATTTGAGGTTACGTAAATGAATATTTTTGACGTACTTACGCTTATAGGCGGACTTTGTTTATTCCTCTTCGGAATGAACCTCATGGGCGATGCGCTTGAAAGAAGCGCAGGCAGCAAACTTGAAATCATGATAGGAAAGCTCACCACCGGAAAGCTGGCGGGACTCCTTACAGGTCTTGGTGTTACCGCCATTATTCAGAGCTCTTCCGCAACAGCGGTTATGGTAGTTGGCTTTGTAAACTCAAAGCTTATGACCTTAAAGCAGGCGACCCACGTTATCATGGGTGCCAACATCGGTACTACCGTAACAGCTTGGATCCTCAGCCTTAGCGGTATTTCGGGAAGCAACATGTTCCTGAAGCTTTTGAAGCCTTCTTCTTTCACTCCTGTTCTTGCTCTTATCGGTATCATTTTTATAATGTTTGCAAAGAGCACCAGAAAGAAGGACATCGCTGTTGTACTGCTTGGCTTTGCAACACTTATGTTCGGTATGGAAACAATGACTGATGCGGTTTCGGGACTCAAGGACATCCCCGCATTCCAGGAACTGTTCATTATGTTCAAGAATCCCCTCCTCGGTGTTCTCGTTGGTGCAGTGCTTACTGCTATCATTCAGTCGAGTTCTGCATCCGTTGGTATCCTTCAAGCTCTTGCGGCTACAGGAGCAGTTTCCTACGGTGCGGCAATCCCGATTATTATGGGACAGAACATCGGTACTTGTATCACCGCTATTATTTCTTCTGTGGGCACAACAAAAAACGCAAGACGTGCGGCACTCGTACACTTGTCCTTTAACGTAATTGGAACGGTGGTTTGTCTTGGCACTTTTGCCGCAGTCAAAGCAATCTTTGCTCCTGCACTTCTAAATGAAGCGGCAAACTATACAGGTATTGCAACTGCTCACTCTATCTTTAATGTTGTTTGTACTCTTCTCCTTCTTCCTATGTCCGGACTTCTCGAAAAGCTGGCTTACAAGCTCATCCCCGATACTGCACAGGTTGAAAAGGTATCTGAGCTTGACGACAGACTTCTCGGCACTCCCGCAATCGCACTCGAATGTGCGCATAACCTTACCTTCGATATGGCAAAGATTGCTACTGATGCACTTAAAAGTAGTATTGAATGTCTCGGCACTTATGATAAAGCTAAAGCTGAAGCAATACGAGAAGCAGAAGATAAAACTGATCATCTTGAAGACGTTATCGGCAGTTACCTTGTAAAACTCAGCACCAAACAGCTTAATGAAAATGAAGGTGCAATGGCATCTATGCTTCTCAAGGCAATCGGTGACTTTGAGCGTATATCCGACCACGCTGTGAATATCCTTGAGTCCGCAGAAGAAATGCGCGAAAAAGGTATCGTATTCTCTGATAGCGCAAAAGTGGAAATGGATTCGCTGTGTGCGGCTACTACCGAGATCGTAACTCTCTCTTATAGTGCTTTTGTAGAAAACAATGCTGAACAGGCAAACGTCGTTGAGCCGCTTGAGCAGGTTATCGACAGAATGAAAGAGCTTCTTCGTACACGTCACATCGATCGCTTGCGTGTGGGCGATTGCAGTATTGAGGTAGGCTTTGTATGGAGTGATCTCGTTACCAATATGGAAAGAGTTTCTGACCACTGCTCTAACATTGCAGGATGCGTTATGGATACGAAAGAGCAGAATATGAACCTGCACGAATCCCTTAAGCTGCTCAGAAGCGACAATGAGTCCTACAGAGAGAAATACACAGAATATACTAAAAAGTATCTTTCTTTCGTATAATTACCTAAATGTGAGAAACTAATAATGGCGTCGATTTACCAATGTCTTGGAGGAATTGCAATACCAAACATGGTTTATCGATACCGGACCGCAAAAGTTTTTCCGTGTTGCCCAGCTGATACCAGCCAATAAAGGATATCTTCTTTTTATTGTTGACCGCACTGAACAAAACAGCAATACTGTCCGTATATTCGAAAATGGTAATGCGGCAGGGAGCAAAATCCTTGCCGCTATTTTTGTCCCTAAGTGATTAAATGACACCGATTTCAAAGGTGTTTTTAACGTTACATTCTGAACCGGAAAAGCATGATAGTTGAACAGTATTCACAAAAAGTTTTTGAAACTTCAGTACAAGGTAAATACCCTATTATAAACTATTACGCTGAAGCTACAGTAAGATTTCTTTCACACGGAGACATTGAAATCGTCCAATATGGCAATTGAACAAACAATAGAAAAGCAAAGGTGTATCAGTTGCGCGCTATCTCATTAAAAAATATTATTTGGCTTATTTTTCAGAAATAACAGTTATAAAATGAAAACCAAACGCTATAATGCTTATTACAAAGAAAATAAAAAAAACATATTGACTTTATTGCTTTAATGTGGTATAATACTCTAAAATAAGTCACGAAGGAGGCAGTTAAAATGATGAATAATAAGTTTTACTTTTATTATTATTTTAAAAAGGGCTGCCCGTCTTCTGTGATATCCAAAGTATAAGTCTTTGGTTTGAATAAGAACGGTCAGTCCGCATTGCTACGCTTTTCAAGCTTAGACATTGCGGATTTTTTATTTTCTAAAAATTTGAAAAGGAGAAACTAACATGACTGCTAACAAGTTCTATTTTTACTTTTATTATTTTAATGAGGGCTGTTCGCATTATTGTGAATTCAAAAGATAAAACAAATCTTTGAATCATAAAATACGGTCAGTCCGCATTCGTCGTGCTTTTTAGCAGATAGAAAGGCGGACTTTTTATTTTATCAGGAGAATATAATTCATCAGAAATGAGGTACAAAACAATGCAAATGAATTTCCACAGAAAACTTCCCATCCCTCAGGATGTAAAAAAAGAATTCCCCTTAACCGAACGTATGCAGCAGGTCAAGGCTGTTCGTGATGAGAGTATCAGGGCCATTTTTGACGGCAGTTCAGACAAATTCCTGCTCATAATAGGACCCTGCTCTGCTGATCACCGTGAACCTGTGCTTGAATACATCTCCAGACTTCGCAGAGTTCAGGAACAGGTAGCAGATAAGATTATCATTATACCGCGTATCTATACTAATAAACCGAGAACTACCGGCCAGGGGTACAAAGGTATGTTACATCAACCTGACCCCGAAGCGATGCCCGATATGTACAAAGGTATTGTTGCTATCAGAGAGCTGCATATGACAGCTCTCCGCGATTATGATTTCTCTTGTGCCGATGAAATGCTCTACCCGGATAATCACCGTTACCTCTCAGACCTGCTTTCATACGTTGCAGTAGGTGCTCGTTCGGTAGAAAACCAGCAGCACAGACTGACAGCAAGCGGTGTGGGTATCCCGGTTGGTATGAAAAATCCCACAGGCGGTGACCTTAGCGTTATGATGAATTCCATTGTTGCGGCGCAGTCCGGTCACACATTTATTTACCGTGGTTGGGAAGTTTCCACTGATGGTAATCCTTATGCACACGCAATCCTTCGCGGATACATTGATTACGCCGGTCGCAGTGCTTCCAATTACCATTACGAAGATCTTTTAAGGGTGGAAGAACTTTACGAAAAGTCTAACCTTACAAACCCTTCTATTATTGTGGATACCAACCACAATAACTCCGGTAAAAAATGCCTTGAACAGGTTCGTATTGCAAAGGATATCGTTCACAGCCGTAATCAAAACGGTGATATCAAGCGTCTTGTAAAAGGACTGATGATTGAGAGTTACTTAGAGGATGGTGCGCAAGGAACGGGAGAGCACATCTTCGGCAAATCCATTACAGACCCGTGCCTCGGTTGGGAGAAAACAGAACAGTTGATATTGGATATTGCTGACAAATTATAAGGAATAAAAATGATAGTTGATGTAAGTAAGAAAATCTTGATTGTAGGTCTCGGTCTCTTAGGCGGAAGTTACGCAAGAGTATTAAAACGATTTGGATTTCATATCAGTGCCATAACAAAGGAACAATCCTCCATCGATTATGCCCTTAGCGAAGGTATTATTGATGAAGGCAGCACCGAAATTAACGCACAAATAATTGGAGATGCTGACCTTGTGATTTTCGCTTTGTATCCTCACGTTTTTGTGGAATGGATTGAGCAAAACCAGAAGCATCTCAAAAGCGGAGCGTTAATCACCGACGTAACCGGTGTAAAACGAAGCATTGTATATCAGATTCAAGATATGCTTCGTCCTGATGTGGAGTTTGTTGCGGCTCACCCAATGGCAGGACGAGAGGTTTCGGGCGTTGAAAACAGTACCGACAAACTTTTTATCGGTGCCAATTACATTGTTACTCCTACTAATAGAAATACTCCCGAAGCGATTGAAACCTGTATTGAACTTGGGAGATTGCTTGGATTCTCTAACGTAACAACACTTTCTCCCGAAAAGCACGACGAAATGATCGGATTTCTTTCGCAGCTCACTCACTGTATTGCTATTACCTTGATGACCTGCAATGATAAAGAAAATATGGAGAAGTTTACAGGAGACTCTTTCCGTGACCTTACCCGTATTGCGAGAATCAATGATCTTATGTGGAGTGAATTGTTTGTTGCAAACAAGGATGTTTTGCTCGAACAGATGAATTTGTTTATCAACAAGTTTAACGATTTAAAAACGATGCTTGAAACAGATGATGTGGACGGCATGAGACAAATGATGCGTTATTCTACTGAGCGCAGAGCTTTGTTTGATAAGAAATAAGAAGCTCACAATATGATACGAATGGCAACAAAAAAAGACTTATCCAAAACAGACGTTCTATCCTTGTTGAGGAACAAATAATTATATCGCCGCTTCCGCGTGAGGCGGCGATTATCTTTACTCCGATTTTACATAGATTAGATTACCGATTTTACAGCACAGCAGTAAAATATAACCGTAGTCGAGAGAATCGACTAACAAATCCAAACAATAAATCAAAAGGAGATTATGAAAATGAAAAAGATTATTAGTTTATTAGTTGTAGCGGTTTTACTCTGTACCGCAATGGTGAGTTGTTCTAAGACTGAAAGTGTTTCTACCGACGGTTCTACCTCAATGAGTAAAGTTATCGAATCCTTAAGTGAAGCGTTCCAGGAAAAGACAGGAACAGAAGTTACCTACAATGCAACCGGTTCCGGCGCAGGTATCGAAGCAGTTCTCGCAGGACGTTGCGACATCGGTCTTTCCAGCCGTGACCTCAAGGATGAGGAAAAGGCAAATGGTCTTGAAGGAACTGTCCTTGCATACGACGGAATCGCAATCATCGTTCACCCCAACAATAAGGTTTCCGACCTGAGCCTCGAGACCATCGCTAAGATCTACACAGGTGAAATCACCAACTGGAAAGATGTCGGCGGCGCAGATGGCGAAATCGTGCTCATCGGTCGTGAGGCAAACAGCGGTACAAGAGATGGCTTCGAGTCTATCACCGACACCGAAGATAAGTGCAAATATCGTCAGGAATGCACCTCTACCGGTGACGTAATTACCGCAGTATCCAGCAACCCCAACGCTATCGGTTATGCATCCCTCGCTTCTGTAAAGGACAGTGTAAAAGCAGTATCAGTTGGCGGTGTCGCTCCCAGTGAAAGCACTGTAAAAGATGGCAGCTACGCAGTACAGCGTCCCTTCGTACTTGTTACCAAGAAGGATACCAAACTTTCCGAGAGTGCTCAGGAGTTCTTCGATTACATTACATCTTCCGATGCAAACGAAATCATCAGCAACGCGGG
>JAZUBG010000195.1:0-9398 GCA_045638405.1 Eubacteriales bacterium
GGCCGTAGATCGTGCATCTGTTTGCGGGCTTAACTTCGCCCATGCTGTAGGGGAATACGGAGTTTACGATTGAATCAGCATACTCTTCTACCTTAGAGTCAAAGTTATCGAGAACTTCCTCAAGTCCTGCCTCGTCACTCTTAATTCTGTTAAGAAGCTCTTCCTTGGAGTGGTCTGCGGCAACGAATGCATCTGCATCGATTGCAAAGTCTTCAGTACCGCTGAACTTTGTTACAACGGTATCGATTTTCTGGCTCTTGATAGCCTTGATAAAGTCGCCAACCTTATCGGTATACTTGATAGCAACCTTGTCGCCGTCAACCTTGACCTTCATCTCATTCTGAGTATCCTTTGCGATGGTGATAAAGAATCTGTCCTTACCTGCCTCTTCGGGGTTGACGGATGTCTTTTCGTCAAAGATCTTAATGAACTCTGAACGAACGTCAATAGTCTCGTTTGAATAGATACCGTCCTTTTCAGCCTGCTTCTTCTCTTCCACGAGAGCATCAATCTCACTGTCGATCTTCTTCCATCCGCCTGTGAGAGAATCCTGAGCCGCACGGACAGCACAGTATGTCTTTACACTGTCAACAGGATATACAGCCTTGGAAGTACCGCAAGAACCGTAGAGAGGCTCTTCGTTTTCAACGAAGGAAAGGAACGCATTGTCTTCTTCTGAATACATATCGTCCTTCATGGGAGCATAAAGCTGCATATAAACAAGCTGAGAAACCATCTTCTCGTACTCGGCAACGCTCTCGAGACGAACACCGTTTTCGTCCTTGTCGTCTACGAAAAATGCGAAATCGAATACAGGCTTACCGGTGTCCTTATCCTTGATGCTGTCAAAGAGGCTGCCGAGCTCGATCTTATCTGATATTTCTGCGGAATTGCTCTTTTTGATCTTTGTGATCGCGTTAAGCTCTCTGATAGCCGCATATGCGTTACAGTAGTGACGAACCTTTGTGGTCTTGTTATCTCTGATGTCCTTAACCGTGCTTACGAAAATATCGGGGAGAAGGAAAATACCGCGGATGGTAATCTGGCTTTCGCTGAGGAACTTTCTGAGCCAGAGAGCAACCTGGATGAACATACCTGATCCTGTACCGCCGGAGATGGAAGATACGATCATGATTCTGATCTTGGAACCGGAATTGTTTCTGAGAACGTCATTGATCATAAGCTCAAGCTGATCGGTAACACCGGACTCAACGCAGTCCATGAACGCGATTCTTGACTTGATACGTAGCTCGGAAGCACCGTCGATCATACTCTCTTCCATGAGCGCAGGGGACTGAGGACACCATGTCTCCATGTGGAGATGATGGTAGTTGTCAAAGTAATCGCGGATCTTCTGCGCCTTACTTGTGGGGATTACGGGAACTCCTGTGTTACTGTCCATGATAGACGCGTTGTCGTTTACGTTGGTATCGAGAACCGCACAGCAGATCTCACCGTTGTTGATCTGCTTGTTGTTAAGATGAAGTTCCTTAACAACATTGTTTACAACTCGGCTACCTGTACCGCCGAGTCCGATAAGTAGTGTCTGTGCCATTTTTTAATTCCTCCGAAATGTAATTTTTAACTGTTTACGTAAATAAATATTTTACCTGAGTTTATAACCTTCTTGCCGTCAACAACTTTTACAGCGCCCGAATCGGGAATGACGGTATATTTTGCCATTCTGGCACTTGCGGGAGCAATGCCGCGGTCAAAATCGTTATCGATTGCCTCTGTTGTGGCAAATTCGTTTATCTCAAGTCTCTTATGCTTGGAAATATATTCCGAAACCTCTGCGGGAGTCTTGAGATTTGTAAAATCGGAATCAGCCGGTTCAAGCTTACCTCTGTACCACGGGAACATCATCTCACAGGAGATTCTTCCACCGCGGTCAGCTCTGACTCTAAGTCCGTTTGCCGAAACAACGTCAGCTTTCTTCTTGAATTTCAGTCGTCCGTTACCCCTCTTGACCTTGTTGAACTTTTCAAGTTTAACGGGGCTGAAATTTCTTATTGTATGGGTTCCGCTTGTCTTGTTATATCTGATCTCACCGACGAAAAGCGTCGCTCCCTTGTTGTAGCGGGGCTTTGTTACTATGAGGAAGATCCAGATAAGAAGAAGCGTCAGCGCGATGATCTCAATAATGAGCGGGGCATACACGTTAAGAAGCATGTAACCCATATCCTCGCCCACAACGTTAATAGTAGTTTCAATCGGGGCATCAAGAAGCGGGTGCTTAAGCGTGACTTTCACGTCACTTCCCTCAAGTCCGAAATAATATGCCCAATTGATCCACCAATTCCAGAAAGTGAGTTTATGTTCTTCCGCAACATTGGGTGTAACTTTAATAGTGCCATCCTCAGCAAGTATCACGGATCTATCCCTGATCGGCATATACTCGTCGTTAAAGAGAACGTAAGCTTCAACCGTAGCTTCAGAACCGAGAGCCGACTTTTTCATCATGACACCGTTTTTATCGTTCTCATCCTTGTGCTTTGTAAGGTAGAACGAAACACCGATATCATTTTGATAAAATTCGGTTTTTACAATTTTATCTTTAGTTTCATTTACGTGACCGATGAAATGCGCAAGTCTAATGGTAAATACATCGGAAGCGGTCTTGCCGTTATTCAATGTACACGTAACTTTTACCGTAAAATATCCCTTGTCGTCATCTCTTTCGGGAACTTCGATGATAGTATACACGATCTTGCCGTTTTCGATTTTATAATCTCCCTTATTTTCATCGGGATTCTCTATGTCCAGCTTAGGATCGAAACTTTTAACCTTTTCGGTATCGGTTATCTCCACACCGTCTTCATATACGGTAAAGATCATACGTGTATTATTGTCTGTCTTGATGTCTGCAAAATTGAAACCGCCTGTGCAATTTTCTTCAAAGGACGCTTTGATCTCTATTTTAGGCTGAGGAGTGAAAGTTGCGAAATATTCCTGAAGTTTGAAGCCGTCTACTGTTGCAGAAACCTTAATCATTGTTTCAACCGGTGTGTCAGACAGCTTAAAGGTCAGTTTCTGTTCATCTTTATCATTAGTCTGTTCCGAAGAGCCTTTTTCCGTCACAGAAATTTTTATATCTGAACTGTTGAACTGATCGGGTTTGAAAACATTTTTTCTGTTTCCGACCTCGCAGATTTTACAGGTGATTGTATACTCCTCGCCTTTAGTAGCTCCACTAAAATAGTTTTCGAATTCAGTATTGTTCGTAAACTCTACCGTTTTCCCGTTATTTTCAACGGAAACCACAAGTTCAACGGCAGGCTCGAACATAACCTGTACATCTTCTTTTTTCACTTCTCCGTCAAAGTGAATTTCATAAGTACCCGCATCAATAATATCTTTTGAATTACCTATAAGACAAGCGGTAGCGTTAAGGTCGTATCCATCAACTCCGAGAGAAACCTTGCGGTCAGGTTTAATCTCTTTATTCTTACCGTAGGTAACCTTTGTCACCTCCGCCGCTGTATTTTGAGCAAATACCGCAAAATTACTGATAGGAACGTTCGAAGACACCTTAACACTATTACCCTTACCTTCAGTTACCTGAATCTTTGTTCTGCCTGATACCTTCTCTGCCATATCTGACATAGTATTGGTAATTGCGGTTGCACTTGCAGCCGTGTATTCATGATAATTGGTTAATGACTTTGCATCCGGAGTAACAATACCTGAACCAATACCAAGATACGTGATATGGGGTTTTGAACCGTTGGGCATCTCAGTTTTGCCGTATGATTCGAAGGCAGAAGTAATATTGTCACCGTTATGATCCCAACCATCAAAAGCGCCATCTGTAATAACGACCAGCCAATACTGTGCATTAGGATCATTACAATCAACATTTTTTAAAATATCAAATGCCTTACCAATTGATTCATTAGGTGTCGCACCTGTATGAGCAGGCTCTTTTAAAGAATCTATTGAATCAATAAAATCATCACCTGACAGTTTATACTCTCCGCTTCTACTCGCATCATTCATAAATGTAATGTAAAGTTCGTCCTGACTGTTAAGCATTCCGCAGAAAGCCTGCATAGCATAACTTGCGTAAGCACTTCTGTTTTCGGCTTTCATACTACCTGAGTCATCATACACTACTGATACAATTTTTTTCACGGACAGTGACGTCCCATCCTCCGCTGCGGCGGGAATCGGAAACACTGCAAGCATTCCCGAAAGCATTACCACTGTGAGCAAAAGCGATAATATTTTTCTCATAACATTCTCCTTTTTCTCTCAAAAGATATATTTACTCGGAAACAGTAATACACTATTGCCGATTTATTCACACTACGTTCAAAATAGGTATTCGACACCTATTTTATTATAAAACATCCATTATGACATATTATAACATATACCGTCAAATAAGTCAAGACAGATTATGCACTATCACTTTAATCTGTTACGATTTGATTAACACATTTTTTATTATCAGATGATTTTACACAAAACTTATTTACCAAATTATATTTTTCATCAAATCAATCGTGAATAATGTGTTACCTATAAGAGTAAAAAAAGATAACAGAATTGTTTCAGTTAGATATTACAAAAAAAAGATATGACACCCGGGAATGCGAACATCATTGTAAAAAAAGTTAAATTGAATTATATTTCGAATAGAGAAAAAGGATCCGATTTCTCGGATCCTTTTCTTCATTATATAATATATAATTTTCAGATGTTATTCACCCGATATATTCTTCAGCGTAGTGTACCGCTACAGAACCATCGGACACTGCCGTCACAACCTGACGGACTGTTTTTGTTCTTACGTCTCCTACGGCAAATACCCCGGGAATACTTGTTTTCGTGTCCTCTCCTGCGACTACGTACCCACTCTCATCAAGTTCGATCTGTCCCACGAACAGATCCGTTGCGGGCACTCTACCCACACTCACAAATACTCCGTCGCACTCCAGTGTACTTTCTTCTCCCGTTTTAATGTCAACGAGGTGAACACCGCTCAGTTTATCTCCGTAAAGAAGTTCGCTGATCCGACTGTTCCATCTAAACTCTACGTTTTCCGTATTGAACAAAGGTTCATGGTAAATTTTCGTAGCACGCAGCGTATCTCGGCGGTGTACAACGATCACTTTTTTTGCTATTCTGCTTAGAAGCAGAGCATCCGCCGCCGCGGTATTGCCGCCGCCAACCACAACTACGGTTTTACCGCGATAAAACATTCCGTCACAGGATGCACAGTACGCGATACCCTTACCTACAAGCTCACGCTCACCTGCAACTCCAAGTTCTCTTGGATTTGCTCCCGTGGAGATAACCACCGTTTTACCGTGATAAACCTCGCCGTCAGCTTCAACTGCTTTCGGTTCCGCTTTTAGGTCAACTTTTGTTACTTCAGCATACTTGCTCTCTGCGCCGAAACGTTCAGCCTGAGCTTTCATTTTCTCCGCAAGTGAAAAACCGTCAACTCCCTCTTCGAATCCGGGGTAGTTATCTATCATATGTGTCAGTGCCATCTGACCGCCTGCCGATAATTTTTCTAAAACAACGGTTTTAAGTCCTGCCCTCGCCGCATAGAGTGCCGCCGTATAACCTGCAGGGCCTCCACCTATTATGATCATGTCGTAAAGACTCGATATATTATTAAAGTTTTTCATATGTTCACTCTCCTTTGTGATTATAGTATACCTTGTTTTTCACTTAATTTCCGTGATTACGTCACAAAAAATCTCCACCTAATCGCGTTTTTTCGAATGCGAACAACTTTTGAAATTATCATTTGTTTATTTCGTTGCCTAATTGATAGGTGGGACATCACAAAGAAGGGTTTATTTTATTTAATTTTATCTACCTGATCTATATGCGCGTCGTCAAAATGAGTTTGTCACCATCAACTTGAAGCTCCCCGGAAAAGCACGTGGTTGCTGACGGATTTTTGCAATCGGGTGGACCGAAACACACCTTAACACCGTTCTCGTCAAAAATTCTGTATTCATATGAAATAATACTTGATTCCTCCATGAATCTTATTATGGTATCGGCAGTTTCCCTGTTTCCGTTTTTGTCAATAAGGAGTAGCTGATCCCGCCATATCACTACCTTATCTGACATGATCACCAGATCGGAAGTGGTAATAATCACATCGGGATTCACTTCCCAAATTGCGGCAAACAGTTCGTGTCTTGCTCCCGAATACCCGCGGTCATAGTTAAAACAAACCGAATAGAAACTACTGTCAAATGCTGATTTAATCTCATCGGTGGTGTGCACCACACTCATTTTTTCTTTACAAATGCGAAGAGGAGATTTTCTATTTTCCATAACAGTACCGCCTTTCAAACTTACTTTGGACTCTCTATTAACGTTACTTTGATTATAGCACACGCTTTTTGAAATTACAAGTTAAAACATTCCGGAAAAGTTGGTGAGATGAAAATGGAAACGGCAGTAACTTCAATATCTGAAGTTACTGCCGCGAATACTTTCTAAAGCTTTAAATGAACAATAACAATTACTGTTTCCTTTTGCCATCAAAGAACTTGCAAAAGGGTCATTTTACGAATGGTTAAATAAGCCTATACAAATTCTCACTTTAGTTTATAAAAACTCTTATATTGATTGCTGGTAACTTGAATCATTTATGTTATAATTAAAGTGCAAGCTTGTAAAGAATAATTTATGGGAGACAAAACATGACACATTTCAATGAGAAAATAAAAAAACTAAGGAAACAAAAGGATATGACACAAGAACAGCTTGCTGAGTATATGTGCGTTTCTCCGCAAGCAATTAGTAGGTGGGAAATGGGAGCCACTTGTCCGGATATTTCTGCTTTGCCACAGCTTGCAGAGTTGTTTGATGTCACGATTGATGAACTACTTGGTGTTGATGAAAAAGAAAAACGCCGCGAAATAAATGCTGTTATTGCCGATGCTGAAGAGAAGATCAATAACACCGGTGAAACCAAGGACTCTATAATGAAGCTTAGAGAAGCACTCAACAAATATCCAAATAATGAACGTTTGCTGTGCTCGTTGATGTATGCTTTATATGTAGCAAGTGAGGACGAGGAACTCTGCAGAGAATACGATGCGGAGATCGTTTCTATTGCATATAGAATAGAACAGCATTCAACGGATAGCGACTGCCGAAATAAAGCACGTAGTATTCTGTTCCGCCACTATTGCGATACAAACAGAAAAGCTGAAGCACTTCAAATTGCTGACAGCATGGCTCGTATAGAGACGTGCCTTGAACGGAATATCTATTGGGCACTTGATGGTGAAGACAGACTTGAATATCTGAAAGAAAGAATTTCAGATGACCTGCACTACCTTCTGTGGGATATTTGGGCATATTCTACACATGCAAATATTACTGAAGATGACAAAGCAAGCTTTGATGCTCTATGTACAGATTTAGAGAAGGGTGTTCGAAAACTGTTTCCTGTTGAGTAGGAAATTGGAAAAACGTAATAATTATATAATAGGTTAAACACGAAATAAGGTTGACAAAATAAACGGTGGATTAAGTATCTTTAATCTACCGTTTAATATATTTTGTACCCTTGTCTAACTTATAAAGAACACAGGACGCATTTCTTTCGCACAAACAGTCAAAAATACTATCCATAGTTACCTTCTGTTGAAATTTTTAGATATGAACATTCGTCTTTTCATGTCACGTTCAACGTGACAAAATTCAAAGTTTGTTTGGTAGACATATTATCCTAAATATGCTATAATTAACTCGAACAAATAACAGAGGGGGAATTGCTATGACATTGGGTCAACGAATTCATCAAATAAGGATAGAGCACAACCTTTCACAAGAAGATTTTGCCCTAAAACTTGGCACAACGAGACAAACGGTTTCACGGTGGGAGCTTGATCAAACTTATCCCGAAATCGCAAAAATCGTACTAATCAGTAAAATATTTTCTGTGAGTACCGATTCGATCTTAAAAGACGGGATAAGTACTTTTGATAGTGAAGTTGACTATTTCACTTGCGGAGTTTACCGTGGTTCTGTTTGCGAAATTGTTGAAACAGAGAAGTTTTCACTTATGCTTTATTGCTCGTCGGACAAAAATATTTTGGGAACTAAGCTGTATAAAGGTTACGAAAGTAAAAAACGTCTTGTTGCTGTCTGTGAAAGAGACCTGGTTAATGAAAAGACGGAATATGCATATTTCGTAGAGGACAGTTATCCTCATACTGCAATTACTAATAGTAGTAAACTGGTGTCAACTCTGGGGGCAGCTTATGATTCGAATTCAATAAATTCAATGCGCCGTTTAGAATCATTTGTGGTCGATCACAGCGGTACTCCTTTACCGACTGTAAAAGAGTCGGGAATACCCAAATGCCTTACATTATGGAGAATGTCAAGCAGTTATCACGCTACGCATGATGAGTTTAACTTTTCCTTATGCACAGGTAAAACGGAATACAATTTCTCCATAAAAGTCGAAGATACTAATATTTATTGCGGTGCAAGTTACAATATTGTATTCGATCTCGGTTTATTTGGCGGCGGGCAGTTCTTCAGAATACGAAATTATAGGGATAATAGTGAAAAATGGTGTTGTTTCCATTGTGACTTTTCATATGAACCGAGAGACATAAAAATCCCGACTGAGCAATGTGAGCTTGGAAAATGCCTTACGACCTCAAACGGACTTATGTGGTGTGTTAAACGCTATACAGATGATGAGATCGTTTTGCAGGGATGCGGTAACGACGAATATACCTATCGTCGCACAAATAAAAGAACAGAACAGTTTTCTTTTATAACATAAAATATCAAATATTATTAAAGGTTCGATTTTGAGCGTTAACTTAACCAATTAAGAGAATAACATTAAAAAACATGATAGCTCATACTTGGGTGTTAACCAAGGTGGAGCTGATGGTCAAATTTGAGCAAGGGAAATGAAACTGGAACGCAATGGGGGAGTTCGTTCTTTTCCGATTTTCGACAGTACCTTTCTTCTTCTCCCCCTGCCCAGCTCGAACCAACGACCCTTCAGCTTGCACTAAGCGGAAAACTCTTCGGGGACGTGGAAGTCTCCTCGACTTTCCCGAGTGCTGCGCGAATCTCTCCTCACCTCTACTACTTCGCTTGCGAAGTAGGCGGTCTGGATCGATTCCAGTTAACAGCCGCGAATAGACTAAACCTCACAGTTTTGAGAGCATGAGGCTGTTGGTCGCGGGGAGGATTGGTGAGAAATCAACGGGGGGGGGGATAGCTGTCCGTGGGAGTGGAAGACGAAAAATAAACTGTTGACGAGATCCATGATTAGAGATTCTATCTTCCCGCAAGCCAAGGATGTGAGGAACGAAGTGACGAGAAAACTTCGGCGTTTGAGATGGTTTCTTCATGTAAAATCATAGTAATCCCCACTTAAGTAA
>JAZUBG010000196.1:0-2572 GCA_045638405.1 Eubacteriales bacterium
CAAGGGCTGTCAGAACAACTGCAGACTTACGGTGAACACATTCTCCGGCGGCAGAAGATTTATTTCGGGTAACCGCTGTGAAAAGCCTCTCCACCGTGAAGGCGAGTACAGAGAGCATAAATATAATCTCTATATGTTCAAGAGAAACTATCTTGAATCTCTCACCGCAGAGGACGTATATGATGAAAAGGCACCTACTGTGGGTATTCCTCTTGCGCTCGGAATCTACGAGACGGCTCCTATGTGGCACGGAGTTATGAAGGCTCTCGGCTTTAACGTGAAATTCTCAAAAATGTCCACCCGTAAGACCTACGAGAAGGGACAGTTTACCATTCCCTCCGACACTGCTTGCTACCCCGCTAAGATCATGCACGGTCACATTGAAGAGCTGATCGGTGACGGAGTTGACGTGATATTCTACCCCAGCCTTACGTACAACGTGAAGGAAAAGGGCTCATCTAACCATTACAACTGCCCCGTTGTTGCGTACTACGCGGAGCTTCTTAACGGTAACCTTGAAAATCTCGGCAAATCAAGGTTCTTCTATCCCTATCTCAACATCAACGACAGATCTGAGATGGCGAAGGGGCTCCGTCGATACCTTAAAGAATTCGGCTATGACTTCACAGCATCCGAAGTAAAGGCGGCTGTTAAGGCAGGTTACGCTGAGTATGATGCGTATATGGCTGAGGTGCGCCGTCAGGGTGAGCTTGCACTCGACCACGCGAAACGCTATAACAGACGAATTATGATCCTTGCAGGCAGACCTTACCACATCGATGAGGAGATCTGCCACGGTATCGATAAGCTTGCGGCTTCTCTCGGATTTACCGTAGTCAGCGAGGATAGTATCTGCCACCTTGCAGATACACCTGACACACGTGTTCTCAATCAGTGGACGTATCACGCGAGACTTTACCGTGCGGCGGCATTTGCCGTAGCTCATCCGAGAGCGGAGCTTGTACAGCTCGTTTCCTTCGGATGCGGAGTTGATGCCATCACCACCGACGAGGTGAGAAGGCTCCTTGAGGACGGCGGAAAGTACTGTACTCAGATCAAGATCGACGAGATCACGAACCTTGGTGCTGTAAGGATCAGACTCAGAAGTCTTCTTGCCGCACTTGATGAGAGAGATGCCGAAGCGGCGGAAACGTGCGAAAAGGAGGGAAAGTAACATGGCTCAGGAATATATTTCTTTTACCAAAGAGATGAAGAAGGACTATAAGCTTCTCATCCCCAATATGCTTCCCGTTCATTTCAGACTCCTTGTGAGAGTTCTCCGCAATTATGGCTACGATGCGGAGCTTCTTGAGACGACGGGTCCTCACATCGGTGAGACGGGACTGAAGTACGTACATAACGATACCTGTTATCCCGCGATCCTCGTTATCGGACAGTTCCTTGATGCCATCAAGTCGGGGAAGTACGATCCTCGCAAGACAGCTCTCGTTCTTTTCCAGACGGGTGGCGGCTGCAGAGCGTCAAACTACGTTTCTCTTCTCAGAAAGGCTCTTGAGAGAGCGGGCTACGGCTATGTTCCCGTAGTTGCTTTCGGTATTTCGGGACTTGAGAAGCACCCCGGATTTGACATTGACCTTAAAAAGTTCCACCGCATGATGTACGCGGTGCTTTATGGGGACCTTCTCATGACTCTCGTGAATCAGACCAGACCCTACGAAATTGAAAAGGGTCGCGCTGAGGCTCTCCGTGAGGAGTGGTCCACTCGCCTTGTAAACGAGATGACAAGTAACCGTATCTCCTATAAGAAGGTTCTTCGCAATTACCACACTATCGTTGAGGAGTTTTCCGCAATTCCCATGGAAAAGTCCGATAAGGTAAAGGTCGGTGTTGTAGGTGAGATCTTCGTTAAATTCTCACCTCTCGGCAACAACAATCTTGAAGATTTCCTCGTTTCCGAGGGAGCTGAGGTGGTAGTCCCCGGTCTTGTCGACTTCTGTATGTACTGCGTTTACAATATCCTCGTTGACAATGAGCTTTACGGAATGAACAAGAAGATCAAGCCCTTGTGGAAGTTTGTATACAACTTCCTTCTGAAGAAGCAGACGGATCTTCGTGAGGCGATCGCATCTACGGGAGTATTTAAGCCCCTTTCTTCATTTGAGCACACCGTTCAGCTTACTCAGGGTATCATTAACCGCGGTGTCAAGATGGGCGAAGGCTGGCTTCTCACAGCAGAGATGCTTGAGCTTGCTGAGTCGGGAGTTAACAATATCGTTTGTACACAGCCTTTCGGATGTTTACCCAACCATATTTGCGGTAAGGGTATGATGAAGCCACTGAAGGCGGCGAACCCCGATCTTAACATCATCGCCATTGACTACGACACGGGCGCTTCCGTAGTAAACCAGCAGAACAGAATCAAGCTGATGCTTGCGGGCGCTAAGCGTAACACTGAAGCTGTGGTTGAGGAAAAAGAAACCTTTGAAGCGGCTTTGGTATAATACCGGAAAACAATAAAACACCCGAGGCAAAACGGTAAGGAGTGAACCGTTCTGCCTCGGGAAGTCGGATCGTAGCCATGTCGTTCTGTGAGCCAAGGAGGTGCAATAGT
>JAZUBG010000197.1:0-6769 GCA_045638405.1 Eubacteriales bacterium
TGAAAGAAGCTCAGCATAAGTATCTCTGGCACTGTGTCCTATTGCCAGAACAAGGACACCGTAGTCGATCTTTTCACCGTGAACAAAGATTTCATCTCCCACAACGCTGAGTTTACTGTTGTATACGACCTCACCGCCAAGCTCTCTCAGCTTCTCTTCAGCCATATCAACAACCTTTACAAGGATATCTGTACCGATATGCGGTTTTGCCTTGGTGACAATATCCTCGGGAGCTCCAAGTTCAACGAGTTTTTTAAGAACGTACGCACATAAAGGATCATTGATGCGGGTAGTCAGCTTACCGTCAGAGAATGTACCTGCTCCTCCTGCACCAAACTGAATATTCGTTGCTGTGTCAAGTTCCCCTGTCAGGTTAAAGTGTTCTATCGCCTTCATTCTGCTTGCGACATCGCCGCCTCGCTCATAAACTATGGGGCAGTACCCTCTTTCAGCCAAAGCGAGAGCACAGAATATGCCCGCGGGACCGAAACCCGCAATAACAGGACGTCCGTCGAGCTTTTTTGAACCTGTTTTAACCTCAAAACAAGCCTCGGAATAAAGCTTAAACCCTTTATCAATCTTTCTCTCTGCCGCATCCGCTGACATAGGCAGGTCTGCGCATACTGAATACACCAGCTTTATAGCTGATTTTTTACGTGCATCCACAGATTTACGGTGAATCGTGAGATTAGTGGGTTCAGTTCCGAACTGCCTTCTGATCTTTTTATAGGCAGATGACAGAGCCGCACTGTCGATAATTTCCGCTGATTTACCCGCTTCGTGTGGGACAATAATATTTTCTGCAAGAATTCTTATCATATCCGTCACTTTAATTCAATTTGTACGTTATAAGGCTCTTCAATTGCCCAAACGGAACTTTGAGACTTGATCTTTACTGTGGCACGGCACTGTGCAATACCCTCACTCTCAGGTGTAAATCCGCTGAGATCCACTTCAAGAGAAATATCAGAGTCTTTTACCTTTGAGATGTTCTCTTCCGTTCCTCTGAGGATCACCGCAACATTTTCCTCCATGACATCATGCTCAAGATCTGACGGCGCACCCTTCACCTTAATATTTGAAACGTTAAAGACCTTGGTTATGATAGGATCCTTGAGTTCTACAGTGATTGTAACTTCCATATCCTCCTCTGCAATTACAAGACCGTTATTTGTCTTGAGCTGAGGACGGAAAGTAGTAGTATAAGAACTTCCGTCAATAAGCTTCTCATCGATCACAAAAGATTCAAAAATATTTGCCATATCAGAGAACTTGGTTTCATCTCCCTTTACGGTTAATGTTGCAGGAGTAACGGTAACCGTTGCATTCTCACTGTTCAAAAAACCGTGCTTAAAGACAGTCTTTACAGGTATCTCTTTGCTGACGTCAATATCAACGCTTACTCTCATATCAGAAACGTAACTTTTCGTGTTCATTGCAAGAACAAACATACTTATATACGAATCATCAATAATGTCGCCGTACTTATCGAAAAGCTGAATCGGAGCCTGCGTCTCAAAGGACGTGGTATTGCTTATCATATCAACGATGACCTTCGCCGAATCCACCTGTTTTAACTTATTCTTCGGGCCTTCTATTTCGATCGTATTATGTTCAAGATGAACGTTCTTCAGCGCATATGGAGCAACTACCAAAAAATTCTCCAGTTTCTCTGTTACATCAACCGAAATCGTATCCTTTTCATCAACGTATACTGAGATGGTTGAAGGTTCAACCTTGACAAGTTTAACTCCGTCGGGAAGATCAACGGATACCTTAAGAGGATTGGCACTTCCAACCTTCTTCGCATCCATAACGTCAACATAGGCGTGAATATCATCACCGGTAAGCTTATCAATCACACTTTTTTTACCGCGAAGCTTAATGTCAACAATATTTCCCGATCTGTTATAAACGGAAAGTTCGGACGAAGCTTCAAGTTCGGCGGTATTTTCAAAACTTACAGTTACTGATGATATTACATCCTCATATTCGGGACTTTCTGTTTCCATTACGTAAAGCCAAAGGAAGAATGCTGCAAACACGCATAAAATCTTAGGGATTATATTGTGCTTCTTTTTTTCTTTTTTCTCTGAGGCACTACTGTCATAAGCTTTACGTACCGTACTCAAATTGTTTTTATCGTTACGCATCCTTTTCTTCCTTTCTCTTATTTTTCTTTTTCTTTGCCATAATCTTGCTGACAAAATTTTTCGACTGATTAACAGAACCATCATAAACGATGCTGTTTTTCAAAGCTTCAATCAAAGATTCTTTATTATAACCTCTGTAAAGCACTCCTTCAACAGCAATCGACACTGTTCCGGTTTCCTCTGATACAACCACAACGACCGCATCGCTGTTTTCACTCATACCTATGGCGGCTCTGTGACGTGTTCCAAGATCTTTCAAAATATCTGTATTCTGAGACAAAGGAAGAAGACATCCTGCAGCGTAAAGTCTTGTATCTCTCACTATCAAAGCCCCGTCATGAAGAGGAGCTTTATTGAAGAAAATGTTTTTTACGAGGAAAGAACTGGGAGCCGCATCAATTACAGTACCGGTCAAAACAAGATCACCGAGTTTTGTAGATCTCTCGAATACT
This sequence comes from Eubacteriales bacterium, assembly GCA_045638405.1. Lineage (GTDB taxonomy): Bacteria > Bacillota > Clostridia > Oscillospirales > CAG-272 > RUG11130. The sequence goes on from JAZUBG010000197.1 coordinate 2,606, forward strand.
ATAAGTGCACCGGTTCTTGATGCACTGAGGTCTGATACAGCAGAAGCTACGATCTCGATCATTTCCTCTTCGGGAGTTTTTTTGGAGTCCCCGATACTCTTCAGGCTCTTAAGGGGCTGACCGCCTACTTTTTCAAGCGCAGTTCTCAGCTCGGGCTGGAAAATGACAGCTGCGGCAATAAGTCCGGCCTGGAAAACATTCTGGAGAATGTACTGGATAACGTGCATCTCGAAAAGTCTGCTAAAGAACTCAAGAAGGAACAGTACAACAAGTCCCAAAATAAGCTTACCCGATCTTCTGTCGCGCATAAACTTATACAGGAAATAGAAAAGTACGGCAACACAAGCGATGTCGATAATATCGAATACAGAAATCATCTTTATGTTACTGAAAATTTCACTGAAAAACGTTTTCATTCCATTTCTCCATTCTGTCTTAGTCATCTAAAACTATAAACAATGATTCAGTATAATTATATCATATATATCACGTTTTGTCAAACAAACCGAGGCATAAGAATAAAAAAAATAACGGTAAATTTCAAGAAAATTTACCGTTATTTTCATAAGAAAAATCATGTCACTCTTCGATTGGAAAAACGTAGAGGTTCAGATCCCACATGGGTATACATTCGGGACGTCTCAGATACATTTTACACTTGCCGAGCTTCTTCTCGAGAAGCATAGGAAGATTAATAATATCTCCCGTTCTGTGATAGAGAGATACCGACACTATAGGACGGTATTTAGTCAGAGTTTCCTCAGCTCCCATTATTGCTTCAAGCTCCGCACCTTCAACGTCCAACTTGATATAATCCACCCTCTCGCCCGCCAGGATACTGTCTACGGTGTCAAGATTGATCTCGCGTATCTTTGCTCTTTTGTTCCTGCCCTCAATTCCTGAGCCGCGGCTTCCGGAAACTACGCTTTCGGTAATCCCTCTCCTGTCACTTAGCGCCGCTTCCACGGGCACTACTCTGCCTGAGGCTTCTTCTGACTCGGCAAATGCAGTGAGCTTTTTGAAGGTTGACGGGTCAGGCTCGCAGGCGAATATCTTCTCTACGCGAGGCAAGGAAGCCAGCATATCTGCCGCACTATCACCTTTGTACGCACCACCGTCGAGGGCGGTTACAACACATTCCATGCCGCTTAACGATTCCAAAGTATCTCTCATACTCTCGCAAGGATAAAGATACTTCATTTTACCTGTCATGCGGAATTTTACAACATTCTCGAATATTTCTTTTGATACATCGTCGGACAGCATATTGTAAACAGTCACAAGTTTATCATAATTATCTCTCAAATATACTGTATCAAATATTCCGCCGCCGTAAAGCGGTACCTCGGGAATTATCACCTCATGGTGCGCGTCAAGGTATTTGAAGAAATCCATTACCTCGGGAAGCGTTGTGCCGAATGCGGGGAGGATGATCATATCTTCTCCGAATCTCGCTTTCGCTTCATCGTAAGACAGTACCGGCATATCGCGGAATGTTCTGTTTCTCACGAATCCGTTTGAGGCAAATACTCCGTCAACGCTCACTCCGTAAGCAGAGAGTGCATCGATTATTTTATCCGCGCCGTTTCCCGTTCCGTAAAGAACTTTCGGACAGCTGTCTCCGGCGAGACGCTCCCAATAAGTCATTTTCTCATTAACACTCATAATCCAAGAAACCTCGCGGCATTGTTCCACAGAATATCGTCAAGCTGATCTTCTGTCAAGGTAAGCTTATAAAGTCTCGCAAGCTCTTCTTCAGTGGTCTTTACGGGATAATCCGTACCGAACATAAGTCTTTCCGTACCGATGGCGGACACTACCTTATCAGCATACTCGGGAGTGATCGCCCAAAGTGCGCTTGATGTGTCAAACCACACGTTTTCACGCCCTCTGAGAAGAGGCATAGCCTCTTCCCACGCTTTATACCCTCCAAGGTGCGCCGCTGCAACGGTCAAGTACGGGAACTCTCGCAGGATATGCTCAAGCTTATCCGGAGACGAAAAACGGTATTCGGGTCTGTCGTCACCTATGTGGAAATATACGGGCATCTTACCTTCGATAAGGTGATAAAGCTCAAAAAGGCGAGGGTCATCAATGTCTACTCCCTGAATGTCGGGATGGATCTTCACACCCTTAAGACCGCGGCTTACAGCGTGGTCAAGTGCCGCGGCAAAATCCGCCGTACCCTGATGGATACCCATGAAACCGACGGTCTCATATCCGCGGGAGCGCGACAGCTCTACCGTATCTCCGATAAAATCGTTGACGCTCTGCACCTGGGTAGGATTTGTGGCAACTCCAAGAATAAGAAAACCACCCACACCGAACTCTTTTCCCTGCGACTCAAGGTGAGAGTAGGTTCCCTCTCCCTCAACGACGAAATTATAGAATCTGCCGAGATTCACCGATGCCTTTGACGCGATCTTCTCGGGATAGATATGTGTATGTATATCAAAGATCTTTTTCATTACAAATTTCCTCAATACGACTGGCTGAAACGTGTATTTTTTAGCTTCAATACTTGATTTAGGCGGATTTATGTGATATTATTATGTTATCTGATAACTGTAAATCATGAAAGGAACAACAATATGGACTGCATTTTCTGTAAGATCGTAGCGGGAGAGATCCCCTCAACAAAGGTTTTCGAGAACGAGAAGATTCTCGCTTTCCGTGACATCAACCCCGAAGCTCCCGTTCACGTGCTTGTGATTCCCAAGGAGCATATCGACTCCGCAAACTGCATCGATGAGACAAACTCTGCGCTCGTCGCTCACATTTTTGAGTGTATCCCGAAGATCGCGAAGGCTGAATGTCTCGACGGCGGTTACCGTATCATCACAAATATCGGTGAGGACGGCGGTCAGAGCGTACACCATATGCACTTCCACATTCTCGGCGGTAAAAAGCTTCCTCTTAAACTCGCATGACCCATAACTTGAATCAAAGAACAGCTACTGATAAATCCTAACATAAAAATCAACAGACACATAAAAGTAAGGCTCCCTTGTGTAAAGGGAGCTGGGAACGGAGGTGGCCTGAGGGATTGTTTTTCTGGTTTACTCGTTTTTCAATCTCTCCGACCAAATCTTGCGATTTTGTCCACCTCCCTTTACACAAGGGAGGCTTTATCTTTAGTTTCCGATTTAGTTGACCCCTGCCGTAAAGCAGGGGTTATTTTTTTGTTTTTTACTTTACGAATTCGTTATAAATTGCACTGAGTGCCTTGTTGAAGTCTTTTTCTTCAACTCCGATGATGATGTTAAGCTCGGATGAACCCTGGTCGATCATCTTGATGTTGATGTCGCTTTCCGCACACGCCTTAAACACGCGGTAAGCTGTACCCTTTGCCTTTACCATGGCGCGTCCTACGACTGCGATAAGAGCAAGACCGTCTTCGATAGCGATATAGTCCGGGTGAGTTGTAGCGCAGATACGGTTAACGATCTTCTCGCGGCAATCTTCGATCTCATGAGTGTTGAGAATAACGCACATGGAGTCGATGCTTGAGGGAAGATGCTCGAATGAGATGCCTTCCTTTTCAACTGCTTCAAGAACCTTTCTGCCGAAACCTGTTTCGGAGTTCATCATAGCCTTTTCGATGGAAAGAACGGAGAAGCCCTTCTTACCCGCGATACCTGTGATGATGGATTTTGTGTCATACATATCGGCGTTTGGAACGATCATTGTTCCGCGGCTGGATGTGTTGTTTGTGTTTCTGATATTGATCGGTATTCCCGCAACTCTTACGGGGAAAATAGAGTCCTCGTGAAGAACGCCTGCGCCCATGTAGGAAAGCTCACGAAGCTCCTTATATGTGATGGTGTCGATAGGCTTGGGATTGTCGATAATTCTGGGGTCAGCCATAAGGAATCCGTCAACATCGGTCCAGTTCTCGTAAATGTCAGCGCAAACCGCACGTGCCACGATAGAGCCTGTAATATCGGAACCGCCTCTTGAGAAGGTCTTGATGGTACCGTTGGGCATGGAACCGTAGAAACCGGGCACTACGGCGCGATAATGCTTCTTCAGTTCGGCATTGAGTATCTTATCGGTAGTTTCACTGTCGAAGCTTCCATCATCTGCAAAGCAGATAACATTTGCTGCATCAATGAAATCGAAGCCAAGGAGTTTGGCAAGAATAATACCGTTGAGGTATTCACC
>JAZUBG010000198.1:0-4788 GCA_045638405.1 Eubacteriales bacterium
AGGCAGAGTGGGCAAGCAATTTCATGGTTGGAGACGACGGAAATCACGACGGTTTTTATGCGGCAAAAGAACGCGCGCTTGAATTTGTTGAAGAATATATTGACTCATACGTCAGCGGCAACGTAAAGCTGTGGATAACAGGTTACAGCAGAGGCGGTGCGGTTGCGGGACTAATCGGTGCACATTTCAATGATAATCTCTTTGAAATACGTGATGAATACGGAATCAGTCTCAACAGCAGTGATATTTATACATATACGTTTGAAGCCCCCATGTCAACGGATGCAGAGTCTATTCGCTATAATAATTACACAAATATTTTCAACATCATAAACTTAAACGACCTGGTTCCTAAAGTAGCAATGACCGGTGTACCAAACAACGGATGGAATTTCGCACGTCCCGGAATTGACAAGGTGCTTCCCTATCGTACTAAATCAAACAAAAAAGACTATAAAAATGCCGTTAAATTGATGGAGCAGCAGTTAAAAATTCTAAATGAGGGAAGAAGTAAAGACGAAAAAGCTACGTACGAAGTTGAAGATTTTGATAATTGGGAAATGAGTTGGGGCGAACCGACACAGTATGAATTTTTGAACGATTTTTTAGAAAATTTCTGTACAAAGATCAGCCGTGAAAAATATGAAGAAAAAATCCAGGAGCCTCTAACAGAAGTCATCAGTATCCTTCTATCTGATGGGTTCAGCGAGGATCAGATCTCTACCATTCTTGATGGACTGAAAGAAGATTTTGCCGATTACATAAAAAATGGCAAGCATGACAAATCTCAGCCGCCGCTTGGCAAACAAATATGCTTGTCTATTGCTGAAAATCTTGAAGCTGCCGAAGTAGTCAGTAATGCTGAAGAAACTGCAGAAGCACTTGAGACTTTAATTGCAGCGATCATGTCCGAGGAAACGGGAAAAGATATGCACGGAAATACTGAGACGTATTCGCCGCTACTCGGAGGCATTCTCGTGATTTGCTTTGAAAAAGTGTTCAATGCCCATTACCCCGAACTATGCCTCGCGTGGCTCATGTCACAGGACAGCTATTATACCGATGAAGATGCCGCATGGAACTTCGTTCCTGCAGATTCCGTCACTCGAATCGTACGAATCAACTGTCCTGTTGACGTAACAGTTTACGATGCGGAAGGAAACGTGGTAGCACAGTTTGTTGATGATGTCGCACAAGATCTCGGAGACTATTCACTCTTTGCTCTCATGCATAACGGCGAAAAGCTCATATACTTACCCGAAGACGGTGAATACACCATTGAGATCACGGCAACGGACGACGGAAGTATGTCCTATTCCGTTGAAGAATATCTGTCCGTAACCGGAGATACCAAACGTTCCGTTGCATATCTGGACATTCCTCTTACGGAAGGTGAAACCTTCAATGCCGAAATTCCTCTGGGCCGCGACGAATCCGGCGAAACTTACGACGTAACGTATACCCTTAATAACGGAGAAGCAGAACTCACCCCCGACATTGACGCTGAACAAGATGAAATTGACGAGGCAATGTGTGAGATCACAGTTACTGCTGAAGAGAATACAGGTGTTGTAACAGGCAGTGATAAATATCTGACGGGCGAACGTGTCACACTTGCAGCGTACGACACTGAATGCTACGTTTTTGAAGGCTGGTACCTCGACGGCGAGAAAGTATCGGACAACGCAGAATATCAGTTTGTTGCGAAAGAAGACGCAACCTATATTGCAAAGTATAAAGATAATCATACCCCCGAAAGCGAATGGGTAATCGATAAAGAACCCGCGGTGGGTGTTGCAGGAGAAAAACACCTTTCCTGTGAAAAATGCGGTGAGATCATCGAAACAGCGGTAATCGATCCTCTCCCCGACGAAAAGGAGTCGGAAGAGGAAAAAGAGCCTGTAAAGGACGATAAAAAATCCCCTGACGGCTCTGACACGTTCGTTTTACCGTCATCAGGTACGGTAATAATCGTAATTTTCGCTTCCCTTGTCTGCCTCCTCATTGCCGCAGTAGTGATTTTGGTGATCATACTGAAACGCAGATCAAAGTAAATTCGATATAAGAAAAGTAAACCCGAGAATCTCACACGATTCTCGGGTTTATGTTTTTACTGTTCAAGATACTTTTCCTCGATTGCGGGGACATAGAACGTACCGTATAGTTTGAGTGTGGGGTCTTCTGCCAGGTAATCGTCATGTACGCCACACCCGCTTTTGAGCTCTACGAAGAACATATAATAAGGAAGTTTATATTTATTTGTTCGGTAAACAAGCTCGCAGTCGTGCACGTCCTCTCTGCTGATCACACCGTTTTTCAGAGCATCCGGAAAAACGTCTGTTATATAACTGCCGTCAAGGAGCAGCTCCAGTGCTTCGTCATGGGTAATAAGCGGGTAATCCCCCAGCTTGTTGAGCACTTCTGAGGTACTTTGGATGGGGGATATACCGCTAATTTTATTTGAAATAACTCGGTTGTTGGAATCGTCATAGGTATCATATAATCCAAAGTTTGCGGTATGGAAATAATAATTCATTAGAGTCTGCAAATAGTCTCCATCAACCGTTTCGTATACGCTCCATCCGCCACTGAAAATCAACTGCTCTTCTTGGTTTGGCTCGAAGTTGTACGGCTTCAGAGGGAAGACTACTTCAAAACTGTCTGATGAGAAATACTGACTGTAGTTGTCATTTATATACTCTACGACCTTTTTTACATAGTCTTCCGTTGTAGTTTTCTCAAAATGGAATTCACTGGGAAGGATAAGCTCCTTTTCCGGTATGTTGTAAGGGAATTCCTCATTAGCAAATTGGTAACTGTATCCTCCAGTTGTAGAGACACGTACTACGGTACTTTCGGTATATGCAAAAAGTGTTGCCGGGTTTTCTACTTCGGTAGTGTTTTCCATTTCAACAGAGTGGTAATTATACGACAAAACAATGTACCTCAAAATCTCCTCGCCTAAATTCTCAGCGACACCTTCGGCTATCTCAAGCATTTCTTCAGCGGAAAGATAACTTAAGGGAGCTTCGTGGGGATGTGCGTTATACGCAAGGTTTTTGTATACGGGGAGCGTGTCAAGAGGGTACGTGGGATCCCACGGATTACCTCGGTCAAGGTCGGATATGTCCCTCGCCAGATAAATTTCAAACCCATGACCTTCTCCAGCTCCGCCCGGAACTGTGTATTCTTCTTTTATCACCTGCAGACCGTCAACGTATACAGGTTCCTCGGGCTTCGGCTCGGTGGTCACCTGTGTCGGCGTTTCGGTAGTGTTTGACTGCGGTGTGTTTTCTGTATCCTTACCCTGAGTAGACGTTGCTGTTTCTGTAGGGAAAATACGTTCGGTGTCTGCGGTGGTACTATCATTATCCGCAAACGGTAGTGCGGACGGTTCTTTTACCGCTTTCGGTATAAGCCATGCGCTTACCGTAATGACAACAAGGCAAGCTGCAACTATACCGAACTTTGCGATGAAACTGTTTTTCCTTTTAGCTTTCAACGGAGGTGCACATTCAAAAATATGTTCGTCTGCCACTGAATCAAGTATGTCCAACATAAAATCATATTTCATAACTGAATCCCTCACTTTCCAAAAATTCCCGTAGCTTTTTTCGTGTTCTCATGAGTGTCATTTTTACACTGCTTTTGCTGACGGACAAGTCATGTGCGATCTCGCTGACAGAACTGAAAAACCAATATCTGCGCATGAATACGTTTTTTGTGTCCTTCGGAAGAGTAGCGAGAAATCTGTTTAAGAGATCTCCCACGACAATGGCTTCCACTACCTTCTCGGAACTGTCGCGTATGGCAAGTCCCTCCTTCAGTTCATCAAGGACAAGCGTTACTCTAAGTCCCGCACGTTTTTCTGCGGAATATTTGCGGTAACGGTCAAGGGCGAGGTTTCGGGTGAGCTTTCCGAGGAATCCGCGGAGCATTGAAGGACGGTGGGGCGGAATACTGTCCCACGCTCTGAGGAAAGTGTCGTTTACACATTCTTCGCTGTCCGAAAAGTCCCCGAGGATGCCGTAGGCAATACTGTGACAGTATGCACCATACTTCGTCTCAGTCTCCCGAAGGGCGTCTTCGTTTCTGTTCCAGAACATCTCAACAATATTTAAGTCGTCCACAACGTAGTCTCCTTTCGTTTTTGTAATCTGCAGTTTACCTTTTCACCATTATTCACGTATTTTTTACTCTGTCGGTCACCTGTTTGAAAGATATTTTTGAAAATATTTTGCGGATAACAAATAATCCGCAGACCCCGTGGGATCTGCGGAACTTTTTATGTACTTATTGCGGATTTCAGTACTTTTACTTTGCGAAATCGATTGCTCTGCTTTCGCGGATAAGGTGGACCTTGATCTGTCCGGGATATTCAAGCTCGCTTTCAATACGCTTTACAATGTCGCGAGCAACAAGAATCATTGAGTCGTCGTCAACGCTCTCGGGCTTAACCATGATACGGATCTCACGGCCTGCCTGGATTGCAAAGGACTTTTCAACACAGTCGAAGTCGTTTGCGATCTCTTCAAGCTTTGCAAGTCTCTTGATGTAATTTTCAAGATTCTCGCGTCTTGCGCCGGGACGTGCAGCGGAGATAGCATCAGCCGCCTGAACGATCATAGCGATGAGAGTCTTGGGTTCAACGTCACCGTGGTGAGCTTCAATAGCGTGGATGATCTCCTGAGATTCCTTATGCTTACGTGCAACGTCAACACCGAGCTGTACGTGAGAGCCTTCAACCTCCTGGGTAAGAGCCTTACCGATGTCGTGGAGAAGACCTGC
>JAZUBG010000199.1:0-15009 GCA_045638405.1 Eubacteriales bacterium
CGATTTATCTTGCCAAGATGCTTTCATCCGTAGGAAATAACGTAAAGATCATAGAAAAGAAAGAATCGGTTTGCGCTGAGCTTTGCGAAGCATTACCTAAAGCGGTCATCGTTCACGGTGACGGTGTCAGCCAGGAACTTCTTCTTGAAGAAGGATTACACCAGATGGATGCTTTCGTTTCTCTTACGGGAATGGACGAAGAGAACATCCTAATGTCAATTTTTGCAATGTCAAATAAGGTTGCAAAGGTCATTTCAAAGGTCAACAGTGATGAGCTTGTGCCCATCGCACGCAGACTTGGACTTGATTGCCTTGCATCTCCCAAAAAGTCGATCTCTGACGTTGTAATCAGATATGCGAGAGCGCTTAAAAACTCCATGGGAAGTGATATCGAAACTCTTTATACTTTCATGGACGGCTCCATTGAGGCTATCGAATTTAACGTAAAGGCTGACTCTAAGCTTCTCGGTATCCCGATCTGTAAGCTCAATATCAAAAAAGGTATTCTTATTGCGGGAATTCTCAGAAACAGAAAGCCGAAGATCCCTACCGGTAATGATGTGTTTATTCCCGGTGATAGAGTTATCGTCATAGCGGCTGATATGCACCTTACCGATTTCCAGGATATTGTGGGACAGCCTATCAGACGAGATGAGATCTGATTTGCGCTGAATGGAGATTGTTACAAATGAATTATAAAATGGTCATCAGCATGACGGGACTGATCCTCAGGCTTGAAGCTGCACTTCTCTTGATTCCTACCGTCGTTGCTTTGATATACAGAGAAAATACGGTACTTCCGTTTCTTATTACGATTTTCATTACTCTGGGTATCGGTGTTGCAATCAAATTTCTTTGTAAACCGGACAGTCAGGTCGTATATGCCAAAGACGGCTTCGTTATCGTAAGCTTAGCTTGGATATTCTTGTCCGCTTTCGGAGCGTTTCCGTTTGTTCTGAGCGGTGAGATACCGTCTTATGTTGACGCTTTCTTTGAAACGGTAAGCGGTTTTACCACAACAGGTGCATCAATCCTCGGTGACGTTACCGTGCTCAGTAAAAGTATACTGTTCTGGCGAAGCTTCACTCACTGGATAGGCGGTATGGGAATTATCGTTCTTGTTATGGCGATTTTCCCAACGTCATCGGGAAGAAGTATGCATATTATGCGTGCCGAAATGCCGGGTCCAATCGTCGGTAAACTTGTACCGAGAGTAAAAGATACAGCAAAGATTCTGTATCTTATCTATATAGCGCTGACTATTGTGCAAATAATTGTTCTTGCTTTCGGTGATATGAATCTGTTCGATAGTATCGTACATTCATTCGGTACTGCGGGTACAGGTGGATTTGGTATAAAACCAGACAGCATCGGAGGATATAGCGCATATTCACAATGGGTGATCACTATATTTATGCTGATCTTCGGTATAAATTTCAACCTCTTTTACCTTATTCTTATCGGAAGAATTAAGAATGTTCTGAAAAGTGAAGAACTTCACGTTTACCTTATAATCGTTACGTTTTCCATTGCCGCAATTTGTGTAAATGTGTATCATTTGTATTCGTCATTTTCGGAAACCTTGAGGCATTCTGCTTTTCAGGTTTCTTCCATCATGACGACAACCGGTTTTGCCACTACCGATTTTAACTTGTGGCCTTCTTTCTCGAAAGCGATCCTTTTTATGCTTATGTTTGTCGGAGGGTGTGCAGGTTCAACGGCAGGTGGACTTAAGGTTTCAAGGATAGTTCTTATTTTGAAAATTATCATAAACAATATACGTAAAGTTCTGAATCCCAGAGCAGTAAGTTCCGTACGTTTCGAAGGAAAAGTACTTGATGAATCCACTCGTACAGGAGTTACAAACTATCTTTCACTATATGCGATAACGTTTTTTATAATGTTTCTCGTTGTTAGCTTTGACAGATTTGATTTTGAGACAAATTTCAGTGCAGTGGCGGCGTGTTTTAATAATATTGGTCCCGGATTTGCTGTTGTAGGACCGACCGGAAGTTTTGCAGGATACTCCGTTCTTTCAAAGATTACACTTTCAGTTGGAATGCTCCTCGGAAGACTTGAGCTTTATCCTCTCATTATAACTCTCATGCCCACTACATGGGCAGTATCAAAGACTAATAAATAACCAGACTCCGGTTGTTTGCATCATTTTGAGCTAACGACCGGATTTTGCATTTTATGGAATTTTGTTTATAAAAAATTCATATTCGGTTTATCAAATATTGATACAGTTACCTTATTTTAGGTGTATAATACTAATTATCGAAATATTAAATAGGGGTGAAATAATGTTAAAATTAAAGAATATTGTTAAAACCTATGTCAGCGGAGATGAAAAGGTCGGCGCGCTGAACGGGGTCAGCATTAATTTTCGCAGAAATGAGTTTGTTTCCATTCTCGGTCCGTCAGGATGCGGAAAAACCACGCTTCTCAATATTATAGGTGGTTTAGACCAGTATTCTGAGGGTGACCTTGTCATCAACGGCAAGTCAACTCAGAATTTTTCCGACAGAGATTTTGATACTTACCGTAACCATTCAATAGGCTTTGTTTTCCAGAGTTACAATCTGATTCCTCATCAGACAGTTCTCTCTAACGTAGAACTTGCACTTACACTTTCGGGTGTATCAAGATCTGAACGCCGCCACAGAGCAGAGGAGGCTCTTAAGAAAGTAGGTCTTGGTGACCAGCTCAAAAAGAAGCCTAATCAGATGTCAGGTGGACAGATGCAGAGAGTTGCCATCGCACGAGCTCTCGTAAATGATCCCGATATTCTCCTTGCCGACGAGCCTACAGGCGCTCTTGACTCCGAAACCAGCGTTCAGATCATGGATATTCTCCGTGAGATCGCAAAAGATAAGCTTGTTATCATGGTAACGCATAACCCTGATCTTGCGAAGGAGTATTCAACCCGTATCATCAGACTTCTTGACGGTAAGATCATCGACGACAGCGATCCTTTTGACGGTGAGAAGTATGAAGCAATCGAAAATACTGATAAAAAGAGTAAAAAGGTAAAGAATATCGAAAGAAAGACGTCAATGTCTTTCTTCACAGCACTTTCTCTCTCCTTTAACAACCTCATGACTAAAAAAGCCCGCACGTTCATGACCAGCTTTGCGGGATCCATTGGAATTATCGGTATTGCTCTTATCCTTTCGGTGTCAACAGGTGTTAACTCATACATCAACCAGGTTCAGGAAGAGACTCTGATCAGTTATCCTCTTACAATTAACGCTGAGTCGGATATGTCAAATATTCTTGCAAACTTTATGAGCGCTCAGCAAGAGGATGCAGCCGAGGCTAAGGAAGATGGATACGTTTACTCCCGAGATGTCATGTATGATATGATGAATTCAATGACTCAAAGGGAAACCAATAACCTTACAGCTTTTAAAAAGTTCCTTGACGAAGACAGTGAGATCAAGAAGTACGCTTCTTCTATCAGATACGGTTATGGAACAAAGCTTTCCGTATATACGAAGGACCCTGACGGAAAAATCGTGCCATGTAATATGGAAGAAATGATGGAAAACATCTATCAGAGTATGGGAATAGAGCAGGGCTCTGCATCCTCCTACAGCTCAACTATGATGTCTATGGGTTCCTTTAATCTCTGGCAAGAAATGATTCCCGGTGAAAACGGTGAGTTCATCAGCCCCTCGATCACAGAGCAGTATGACGTGATTTACGGTGATTGGCCAAAGAATTATAATGAAGCAGTACTCGTAGTAAGTGCGCATAACGAGATCAGTGACTATGCACTGTACGGTCTTGGACTTAAGCCTTTTGACAACATGATCGAGATCATGGCAAGCGCAATGAAAGGCGAAGAAGCAGAGCTTAAGGGTAACGACAAGTGGAGTTTCGAGGATATCCTCGGTAAAGAATATAGATTCGTTCTCGACCACAATAAGTATGCTTACAGAGAAAAAGAAAATATTTACGTAGACCGCACCAAGGATGAATACGGACTCAAAACACTTTACTCAAGTGATGAACTTTCCACACGAGTAAAGATTGTCGGAATCATAAGAGCTTCCGAGGATGCGACAGGGGCTTCCATCTCAGGAGCTGTTGCATATCCTTCTGCACTTACGGACCACATTGTAAATGCATCAGGTGAAAGCGAGCTTATCAAGAAACAGCTTGAAAACGTTGAGGTCGATGTACTTACAAATCTTCCTTTCAAGGTTGAACTCACAGATGCAGAGAAGATCGAAAGAATCAAGACCTACGCAAACTCACTTGAAGGTGAAGAGAAGAGAGCACTGTATCTTCAGTTTATCTGTACTCCTTCCGCTGAGATCATAGCGGCTAAGATGGCTGATTATGAGAAAAATTATAACAGGGAAACATATCAGCCGATGCTTCTTGAGATGCTCATGGCACAGGCTGCAGAGAATCCGGAAATGGATGTAGCATTCATTCAGGAAAATATCGTTTCACTGAATGATGATGAATTCAAAGATAGGTTCTTTGAGAACGCTCCTGAACTGATCAAGGGACAGTATGCTGCTCAGCAGGTTGCTAAGTACGGTATGGAATCATTTGAAAAAATCGAAGAAGAATTCCTTTCTGTACCCAAGACCGATGCAGATTACCTCAACTATTACGAACTGTATATGCCGAAAGAGTTCTCTGACTCAACTTATGAAGATACTCTTAAGGAGCTCGGTTACGTAAATCTTGATGCTCCTACCTCAATTAGCATTTACGTAAACTCCTTTGATAATAAAGACAAGGTCAACGAGATCATCGCAAAGTATAATGAAGGCGTAGCTGAAGAGGACCAGATCAAGTATACGGATTATTTTGCGATTCTCATGTCCGGTATTTCAACGGTAATCAACGCTATCTCCTACGTTCTTATTGCGTTCGTTGCAATATCACTTGTGGTTTCTTCAATCATGATCGGAATTATCACCTATATCTCCGTTCTTGAAAGAACCAAGGAGATCGGTATCCTCAGAGCTATCGGTGCTTCCAAGAAGGATATCGCCCGCGTGTTCAATGCGGAAACGCTTACGGTGGGATTTGTAGCAGGACTTATCGGTATTATCGTAACCCTCCTCCTTCTTATCCCTATCAATGCAATAATCCACGCGCTTACGGATATTCCGACACTCACGGCATTCCTGCCTGTTGGTGCGGCGGTAATTCTCGTTCTTATCAGTATGATTCTTACGGTTATAGCAGGTTTGTTCCCGTCAAGAGTTGCCGCTAAGAAGGATCCCGTAGTTGCCCTCAGAACAGAGTAATTTATATCTATATAAAAAGTACCGCAGAAGCTTCTACGGTACTTTTTGTTTGTTACCATATCTTAATTACAGCGCGTATTCGCTGATCCTGTCCTCGATCAAACGGTACTCTGTATCGTTGACGATCAGCTTGGGATTATTTTCCGAGTTTTTCTTCATCTCATCGCTGTACCACTCGGTCTGCTTTATGGAATCAACTGATTCATACCAACGCATTAAAACGAGTCTTCCGTTTGCATCAACGTAGTTTTCGGTAATCAGTGTGTTGTTCTGAACGTTTATAAACTTTATAGTCTCAAACTTTCTCTCACCGATAGTCACGTCACAAGTCCCCATGGTGTATCTGACATTGTATTCGTCAATATATATCCTGTCCCCGTCAAATCTCGGAGGATTTTCAACGATCACCAAGGGTCTGCCGTGAACACGATCGTTACCGTTGACTATCACGTCAAATTCTTCTTCGAGGAAAGTAAATATCTCCGTCGGAAAATCGTCGTCCGCTTCACAGTCACAAATAATCGATGCAAGATTTCTGATGTATTCGTCCGTTAACTGCTGAAACCAGATACATTCGTTTTTGTAGAGCTTTCCCGCCCTGACATTGTATGTGTCACGGCAGACTTTAACTCCGTCAACACCGTGTATTCTGGCGGCTTTAGGTACGTAACAGGTTGATACAAGTGCCAGCTTTTTAGACGGGTAACGGTACGTTCCTTCGGCGTTTTTGTTTCCGATCACGGGAATAATGAAGTCTTCATCTGCACATTTTACGGGTAAAAAGGGGCGGGGACTTTCTTTTATGATAAGCTTTGGCATTTCTGCAGGGAAGGGGTAAGTATGATCTTTCTTCGGCATGATTTTTCTTCCTTTCTCGTACATATTGATCTGTTCCGGTGAACACATGGAACGAAACTGTTTTTTTGCGTAATGTAAACGACTTTTGACTGTACCTATCGGAATATTTAAAAGTTCTGCTATCTCGCTTTGTTTATAACCTTGTACCATAAGAACTAATATTTCACGTGAATCCTTCGGCAACAGCTCAAATATTTCAGGTGCGGTGTCATGTTTCTCTGCGTTTACGTCAGCCATATCGTGAATATCTTCGAGCGAAACCACATCTGTCTTTAACTTTTTGCGAAACCAAAGATTACACTGGTTTTTGGCAATAGACAATATCCAAGGCTTGAATAATTCTTTGTTTCTTAGCTTTTCAAATCCGATGTAAGCCGCGTAAAAGGTTTCGGATATAACGTCGTCGGCATCAAAGCTGTTCGGCAGTCTGAAGTTGATATATCGTTCCACAACTATGCGATACTTACTCAAAAGTATTTCAAAAGTTACTTCTTGTTCCATATGGTCCTCCTTTCGTGTTGTTAAAACCGGTTTCATATATAAAGTTATTTTTTGATGTTAAAAGGTTCAAATATTTTGAAAAAATATAAAAAATGAGCTGTTTCTTGAAGAAACAGCTCTAAAATTATTAACTTAAATGCTTTTCAAGTCCGCTTTTTTCAAGATACTTTACGAGAATACCACCGATAACAGTACACGAGATAATCTCACCGATTGCAACTGTCAGAGCAATATACCAATAAAGCTCGTCGATTCCCATAAGGATCAGTATAAACGGAACGGTCACAGCGTTCGCTATAACGGTAGGGAAGGATGCGAGGTACCTGAGCTTACCTTTACGTAACAGATGCGCTCCTACTGCTCCAACGAGCGTTGCAAGGCTTCCGAGTGTAATATCGAATATACTTCCGCTGAACAGAAGGTTTGATATTACACAGCCGATAGTAACACCCGGTATTGCGGCAGGTGTAAAAATAGGCAGGATACACAGCGCTTCGCTAAGTCTGCACTGAATAACTCCCGATGACAGACCGAAAACTGACGATACCCATGTCAGTACCACGTAAAGAGCCGCAATAATACCTGCTTTGGTGACGTAATTTGTCTTTTTCATATTAAGTTTCTCCTTAGTTTTGTTTTACGTGAGGATGGTTTCGAACTCACGGGTGATAGTATATCATAAAAGCGGTGAAAAGTAAAGAGAAAAAAGAAAACTCTCACCGAAAATATTCAGTGAGAGTTTTGTATCAGTTAAACAGTATACAGCCCATTCTTTTGAACTGTTCGGCTTTTCTGAGAAGCTCGTCCTCGGAAAGACCGGTAAATTCAGCAAGACATGTGAGACACATATATTCAGTCATTCCGCGGTTGATCATTTTCTTTGTAAGACCAACTTCAACATTCTTGACGATTGCGCCGCATTTTGTACAGTAACATGAATCGGGCAGTGGCGGAGGTCCGGGACGTTTGAACATAGGTGTCATCTGACTTTCTTAAGCTTACCTCTGTAAACCTTGATACCGTGACCGGGTACGCTGATCTGGAAGCAATCAGTTATAAGACCATGGGGTTTGCCTGCAACTTCTCCAACATTTTCTCCGGTCATTACGTCGTAGAGTTCAAGACCGTAGTTGTCGCTGGGAGAGATACCAAAGTCGGGAAGGTTGACGAGATACCAGCCTGCCTCATTGGCATCTAAGTTGATAGCAGCAATAGCATAGTCATCGTCAGCAAGATGCTTGAAGAGAACGGGACGCTTGCCATTGCCGTCTGCATACTTAATAATGGGAGGTCTTACAGCGGGATCCTGGTCGATGGAAATAAGCGCAGCATTCTTGAGAAGAGCAGCGGTTTCAGGAGTCATGTTTCTGATGTCACAACCAATCATGAGAGGCTGAGAGAGCATACACCACATAGCGAAGTGAGTGAAATACTCATTGTCATCACATCCGCCGGCACCAACGTTACCCTTGCCGTACATACCGCAAACGAGCATATCCATGTCGTTGTAGCATGAAGGACCTGACAGATTCATATTATCCTTCTGTTCGTTGAAAATCTTTTCAATGGAAGCAAAGTTGTCAGCAATATCCCATGTGGAACGGTACATATCAGCACCGACTTTTCTTGCCCAGTTAATAGTATCCTCGAGACCCCAGTTACAAACGGAGAAGAGAATATCTCTGCCTGTAGCGTTGAGAGCCATTCTCATTCTGTTGTAGAGAGTCCAACCTGCAACGTTGTGAGGATGAGTACACCAGTCGTACTTAAGAAGGTCGATCTCGCAGGAAGCGAAGTACTTGGCATCCTGATACTCTCTGTCAAGGCTTCCGGGGTAACCTGCACAGGTCATAGGACCGCAACAGCCGTACATACCGAACTTAAGACCCTTGGAGTGAATGTAATCAGCAAGATACTTCATTCCGTGAGGGAACTTTGCGGGATCGGCAACGAGGTTTCCGTTTTCGTCGCGCTCTCTGAGAGACCAGCAGTCATCGATAACAATATATTCATAACCTGCATCCTTAAGTCCTGTGGAGACCATAGCATCTGCAGTTTCCATGATGAGCTGTTCGTTAATGTCTTCACCGAAGGTATTCCACGAGTTCCAGCCCATAGGCGGTGTTCTAAGTATCATAATTTAATTCCTTTCTTTGCAGTATGATCTGAGATCAGTCTCTTGTAACGTACTCGCCGATGTATACTCTACAGTCGTGAGCCTTGAGAGGAATCTTGATGTAATCGTTATAGAAATTAAGTTCTTCGCCTGTGAATACTTCAGTGAACTTGATTCCGAATCCGCAGTTGATGGTGAGACCAATGTCGTGAGGACAAAGCTCAGCACTTCCGTCATCATCATTAAGATTGAAGAATCCGAGTGCTACCTGATTGTTTGACAGGTGCTTGAACATTGTGTAAGAAGCAGTGCTTCTGGGAGATTCGATTACGATGGGGTTGCGGCACTCTTCATCCTGATTGATTCTGATAAGGTGAGGATTCTTGAGAAGATCAAGAGTTTCAGGACGTGAAAGTCTGAGGTCAGAACCGATCATGAGAGGAGAGCCCATCATGCACCAAAGTGCGAAGTGAGTCTTGTATTCGGTATCACCGCAGAGACCGGGGTGACCAACGTTACCAACACCGTCCATACCGCAGATGAGCATATCGATGTCGTTGAAACAGCCGGGAGCGGCATACTGAAGCTTATTGAACTGGCTTGTGGAAATAGCGCGAACGGAATTGAATCTTTCGCCGATGTCACCGGTAGAACGGTAGAGGTGAGCACCTGTAGAACGGATCCACTTTTCAGATTCACGGTTACCCCAGTTACAAGCAGAGAATACGATGTCACGGCCTGTAGCCTTCAGAGCCATACCCATTCTGTGGTAGTAGAGCTGAGCATCCTTTTCGCGAGGGAATGTACAGAAGTCGTACTTCAGGTAATCTACACCGAACTCAGCGAATGTTTCAGCATCAATAAACTCTCTCTCAAAGCTTCCGGGGAAACCTGCACATGTGAGAGTACCTGCACAGGAGTACATACCGAACTTGAGACCCTTGGAGTGAATGTAATCAGCTACAGCGCGCATTCCGTTGGGGAAGAGAGCGGGGTCAGCGACGATTCTGTCGTTTTCGTCGCGCTGTCTGAGAGACCAGCAGTCGTCGATTACTATGTACTCGTAGCCTGCGTCCTTGAGACCGAGTTCAACGATCTTATCGGCCATGTCGCAGATAACCTTTTCGTTGATCTGATCACCGAAAGTATTCCACGAGTTCCAACCCATTGGCGGTTTGTTAATGATCATAATATTTTCCTTTCAACATAGGGGATTTTTAGTTTTTCGGCAATTTTTTAGACCTAATTACCATCTGTTCGAATTGTAACACAATTACAGCTGAAAGTCAATAATTATTTGGCTTTTTGGCACTATAAAAGACGAATAAACAATATATCCGATTGCGATTGACAAAAGATATTCCCTGAAGTATAATATTTCTGTGATTATTTGGTCGTATAAGAGAAACGGAGGAACTTTGAGTGAAACTTTCACATGAGATTATATGTAATCATTTACGTCACGACTTTATTAACGTAACTGTAAAGGAAACTGTTACCTCAACTAATACAGACCTGAAACTTGCAGCTGAATCCGGTGCACCGGAAGGTACTTTGCTTGCCGCAGACTCACAGACTGCCGGCAGAGGTAGAGTGGGGAAGAGCTTTTTTTCTCCTGACGGAGGTCTGTACATGAGTATTATACTCCGTCCCGACTTTGACGTTAAGCATAGTCTTATTATTACGACCTGCGCCGCTGTGTCAACGGCAGAAGCAATCAAGGAAGTCATGGGAATTGACGTTGGTATCAAATGGGTAAACGATCTGTTTTACAACGGGAAGAAAGTTTGCGGAATTCTTACCGAGGCACCTTTCGACTCGGAAAACGGGAAAATAAAATACGCAGTTCTAGGTATAGGAATCAATGTTTTTGAACCTGAAGAAGGTTACGGTGATCTGTCTGAAATTGCAGGAGCACTTTTGAAAGACAAACTTGACGGTGAAGTGAAATCCCGCCTTGCCGCGGCTGTGGCAGACAGATTTTTCGACAGATACATCAATCTAACAAATGAAAATGTATATGACGAATACAAACGCAGATTATTTATTCTCGGACGTGATGTTTTAGTTTTTAAAAGCGGTGTGAATGAAAAAATGCGTGTCCTCGACATAACGCATGACTTTAATCTCCTGCTTCAGAGAGAAAACGGAGAGAAAATTTTAATGTCATCCGGGGAAATAAGCATAATTCCCGTGTAAATTCATAGAAAGTTATTGAATTTACGGAAAAAATATACTATAATAGTCTTATGCTGACAGGCAGAAAGATTTATTTTGAAAGGCAGAGTGTGAAAATGTTTAATTTTCTTAACGGCGGAGCAAATCCCGCAATTTCACTTGTAATGATCGTTGCAATGATTGCTCTTTTCTACTTCTTCATGTGGAGACCGCAGAAGAAGCAGGAGAAGGAAACCAAGAATATGAGAGATAATCTCGCAGTAGGTGATGAGATCACCACCATCGGCGGCATCATCGGTAAGATCGTTGCCATCAAGGAAGAGACTGTTCTCATCGAGACCGGCAGAGATAAGGTTCGTATCCGTATCCTTCGCAACGCTATCAGAAATGTTGACGTAAAGGCTGAGGATGCTCAGTAATTAAAAAATATCCGTCTGAGGAAGACGGATATTTTTTGTAATAATAGGAATTAACACCGAATAGAATTTATCAACACAAGAAGAATTGAAAGGTGATTTGCAGTGAATAAAAATAATCCTGTTATTACAACTTTGATAAGACTCGGAATATCTTTGGGAATAACGTTAGTAGTCAGTGCAATTTTGTTACTTACAGTTACGTTTGTTGCCTATAAAACAGAAGACCCGGCCGTGATGGTTAAAAGTATGTCACTAACCGTACTCGGTGTGGTTTCTGCCGTCGGTGGCGGTATAGCGTCAAGATTATGTGATAGAGATGCTCTGCCGCCCATAGCTTTTTCAGCGATATGCGGTGCAGTTTACTGTCTGGTTCTTTTCCTGCTTACAGTTCTTCCCGTAAACTCAGGTATTGAAGGAGAGAGTGTGCCGAGAATTATCGTGTATTTAGCTGTTATTGCGTTGTTTACACTTGGCGGTGTTATTGTACGCCCGAGAGAGAAAAAGAGACTGCCGTATAAGAAAAAAACGAGACGATGATTATAAAAATCCCGTTTTCAGATGCGAAAACGGGATTTTAATTT
Source organism: Eubacteriales bacterium (assembly GCA_045638405.1). Classification (GTDB taxonomy): domain Bacteria; phylum Bacillota; class Clostridia; order Oscillospirales; family CAG-272; genus RUG11130. The sequence continues at coordinate 11,933 of JAZUBG010000199.1, forward strand.
TGTGATATTATTTGTTTTTTTTGGCTTTTTTAGCCTTCTTTGCTTCTTTTTTAAGCTGCTTCTTGTAAGCGATGGTTCCAAAAAGGAACTTGGGAAGCTTCATCATTCGTCCGATTCTTGACGGCTGACAGAGAAGTCTGTAGAACCACTCGAGATTCAGCTTGATAAAGAGCTTGGGTGCACGCTTTACGTTGCCTGAGTATCCGTCAAGGGAACCGCCAAGTCCGAGGAAAACCTTAACACCGGGAAGTCTGTCTCGGTTAGTATTGATCCACTTTTCCTGTGCGGGTGCTCCGAGACAAACGAAAAGCACGTCAGCGCCGCTTGCGTTGATCTTCTCAACAACAGCATCGTTTTCTTCGCCTTCCTTTTTGAAGTATCCGTCATTTGTGCCAACGAAAATTGAGTCGGGGAATTCTTCTTTCATTTTAGCCGCAGCAGCGTCGGCAATCCCGGGCTTACTTCCCATGAAGAATATCTTCAGGTCTTCCTTGCCGGAAAGACTGATAAGTCTTTTACCGCAGTCAAATCCTGGACATCTTGCTTTGAGAGGAGTACCGAGGATCTTTGCCGCCTTAACCACACCGATACCGTCGGGAAGGATCATGTCGCCCTTACCTATAACGTCGTACATTTCGGGATTGTCAATACACATCTGAACGATCTCGGGATTTGGGGTGAAAACGGAAGTCTGCAGGTCTTCCTTAGCTCTTTTTACCATCATGTCTACGGCTTCTTCAACAGTTACATTGTCAAAGTAAAGTCCGCGCACGTTTATCTTTTCTGACATTTTTAATCTCCTGAGTAAATGTGAGGAATTAAACAATAATGCACCAAGCGGAAAAGCTGAGTGCATTACTTTAAAACATGTTGTTATTACTTAGCGTTTTTCGCGAGATAGTCAGCTACGTCACCAACGGTAACGAACTTGCCAAGATCATCCTCACCAATCTCAAGGTCGTATCTTTCTTCGCAGAGAAGAGCAAGGTCTGCAAGTTCAAGAGAGTTGATGCCAAGATCGTTTACGAGTTCTGCATCGGGAGTTACTTCATCGGGGTTAACCTGGAGTTCCTCAACGAGGAGATCCTTTATCTGTTCAAACATGGGTAATATACCTCCAAAAATATTAAGTGTGACAGCGTTATTATCGCCACACAATATATTATACAGGGTACATGGCTTGTATGTCAAGATGTTAAAATAAATTTACATTGAAATTTCGTCAAAAAAATTCCGAAACCGACTGAAAAATATAAAAAAAAGTGTTGACTTTCGTCTCTGAAAGTGGTATAATATTGAAAGCCGCGTGGTTTGGGTCATGAATAACTTAGGTTAACCTGAAACCAGCGAGTTCACATTAAAGAAAGTGAGGTGCTTTTCATGTTCGCAATTATCGAAACAGGCGGAAAGCAGTACAAGGTTAACGAAGGAGACGTAATCTTCGTTGAGAAACTCGAAGTAGCTGAGGGTGACAAGATCACATTTGATCGTGTTCTTGTTGTATCTGACGCTGACGGAATCAAGGTTGGTGCTCCCGTTGTTGAGGGCGCTACCGTTACAGCTAACGTTGTAAAGAACGGCAAGGGTAAGAAGGTTGTTGTTATGACTTACAAGCCCAAGAAGAACGAGAAGCGTAAGATGGGTCACAGACAGCCCTACACAAAGGTACAGATCGAAAAGATCGCTCTTTGATTGAGGCAAACAAATGACAAAAATAGTATTTTTCAGGCGTGACGGTCAGTTTTACGGTTTTGAGGAGAGAGGACATTCCGGTTACGGTGAATCAGGGAACGATATTCTTTGTGCAGCACTTTCCGCAATGACAATGCTCATTCTCAACACTATCGAAATCTCCTATGCGGGTGACGTCAAATATGAAATTGACGACAAGGCTACAAGAGTATCCGTCAAGGCGATGTGCGCACTTCCCGAATATGAATCGGATGAGAGACGCAGATTTGCCGTTGAGGGACTTTTCAAGGGATATTTCTATCAGCTTAATGATCTGCTTGAAGAGTATTACGACTACCTTGACGTTGAAGTCATAGACGATTAAGGAAAAAATTAAGCTCACGCTATCAAGTTAATGAAAGGTTAGGATAAGATCATGATTAGAATCTCTTTACAGTTTTTTGCACATAAAAAAGGTGTAGGTTCCACAAAGAACGGTCGTGACAGTGAGTCCAAAAGACTTGGTGTTAAGAAGGCTGACGGTCAGTCCGTAATCGCAGGAAACATCATCATCAGACAGAGAGGTACAAAGATCCATGCTGGTAACAATGTAGGCCGCGGATCTGACGATACTCTTTTCGCACTTGTTGACGGCAAGGTTAAGTTTGAGCACATTGCCGGCGGCAGAAGACAGGTAAGCGTATACGCTGACTAATTCTGACAAGTAAAATGTTTCAAATACCGTCCGAATTTCGGACGGTATTTTTTTACTTAATTTTCAAGTTTTGTTGAGATTTTTATCGCTTTATGATATAATTCTAATTAATGAATTGTAATTTGGAGAAATGTTGTTTATGAAAAAGGGAAATCCTGTAGCACTTTTACCGATTGGTGTATTTTTGGTCGTATATCTCGGCCTCGGTGTTGTTTTTGAATATATCCTGAAAATCAAGATGGGATTTTATAATATTCCTATCGTAGTTGCCTTTCTCGTATCACTCCTTGTTGCTTGTCTTCAGAACAGGGATGTCTCATTTGACAAAAAACTTGAGATTATGGGACATGGCATAGGTGATAAGAATATCGTAACTATGATACTCATTTTCCTTGTCGCAGGCATTTTCGTAGGTGTTGTCGGTAGAGAGAGTGCAAACAGTGTAGCTTATTTCATGCTTTCCGTAATTCCTCCTAAATTTGCCGTAGCTGTGCTCTTTACTGTTGCTTGCTTCGTTTCTCTTGCTATGGGTACTTCAGTCGGTACGATTACTCTTATTACTCCCATTGCGTGTGCAGTTTCGAAGGTTTCCGGTTTCGATCTTTCACTTTGTGTTGCTTCAGTTGTAGGCGGTTCAATGTTCGGTGATAATCTCTCCTTCATTTCCGATACGACAATAGCGGCTTGCAAC
>JAZUBG010000200.1:0-10825 GCA_045638405.1 Eubacteriales bacterium
CGCAGAACGTATGGTATGGCAGATGAAGGAACAGTACGGCATTGACATTGAAGTGATTGACCACAAGGAAAAGGCTTACGTACGCGAGATCGTGCTCGGAAAAACGAATCGCGGCGAAAAGATCGACACCTCAAAGATGGTAGTTAACGATTACGAAATCAAAATCGTTGGCGAAAAGGTCTTCATCGACGGTGCGTCTGACGACGGTCTTTACGGCGGTGCCGTTAAGCTTCTGAACACCTGTACCGATGAAAACGGATTTAATATCGCTGAAGGTTACGCTTTCAAGGATACCTCAGGCTATCCACTCAAAAAACTGACCATTAACGGCAACGATATTTCAAAGTACAAGATCGTTCATGCCGCTGACGCTTCCGAAAAGACCATGATCGGTGTTAACGACATTGCTGAGTACGTAGAAAAGGCAACGGGCGTTAAGCTTGAGGTTACAACAAGCTCCTCCGATTACGCTATCATCGTTGAAGAACAGATCGTAAAGGTTGACGGTGCAGGCAGTGATCTCGACTCCTTCACTATCAAGTCCGAAGGTAACAGCATCCGCCTTACAGGTGCCGCTGAGCGCGGTGCTATGTACGCTTGCTACGAGCTTCTTGAGCAGATCGGTTGGAGATTCCTTATGGAAAACGTGGACTACATCCGTCCCGCTGACGAAAAGGATATTTCGGGCCTTGATCTCACCGAAAGCTCTATCTTCTACAACCGCAATATCTACGCCCACACTTTCCTCGCATCTGCTGATATGAGAAACAAGCTCCGTCACGGTGAGGGTCTACCGTATACAGGCGGTAATTGTCACACCTTCGACGGTCTTGACGGCGACTTCAGTACACAGTATGAAAGCCAGCCCTGCCTTACAAATCCAGAGGTTTACGATCTTATACTGAAGAACGTTATGAAGCTTCTTGATGAGAACCCCGATGCAAAGCTCATCTCCGTTTCTCAGAATGACAACATGAACTACTGCCAGTGCGACAACTGCACTGCGGCAATGAAGAAGTACGAGAATGAAAATGGTGAAGGCGGTCCCGCCGGTCTCGTTGTAGAATTTGTAAACAAGATCGCAGAGGAAGTCGTGAAGAAGTACCCGAACGTTCTCATCCACACTTTCGCTTATCAGTATTCAGAGCACGCCCCCACCGGAATCAAGCCCCATGACAATGTCGCAATTCAGCTTTGCTCCATAAACAACTGCTTCAACCATCCTCTCAGAGGTGGCAAATGCGGTCACAACACAAGCTTTGAAGCTAATATTGAAGATTGGGGTAAGATCAGCAAAACCCTCTTCATCTGGGACTACAACAACAACTTCGCATACAGATCAACTCCCTTTACAAACCTCACCTACGATATTCTCGCAGGTAATATGCAGCTGTTCGCCGACAACAACGCTAAGGGTCTGTTCCTCCAGGGTAACGGAAGTCTTGGTAACAACGGTGAGTTCGACAGACTCCGCTGGTATCTCCTTGCAAAGCTTGCTTGGGATCCCTACATGAGTGAAGATGAGTATTACACTCACATGAAGGATTTCATGGAAGGCTTCTACGGCGAGGGCTGGGAGAGCGTTTACGAGGCTCTCTTACTTATCCACGAGAAGAACAAAAATTCTCACCTCGGCATTTATGACTGTCCCGTAGACAACTGGATGCCCACTAAGCTTAAGAGCTCCATCGACACCCTCATAGGTCTCATGGAGGACGCTAAGATGAAGAGCGACAGCTATGTGGAATTCTGTAACATCGATGCTTCTCAGATCCAGTTCGACTACATCTACACCGACATTTACTTCGACGATCTCTACAACAGCGATGATGAAGCTAAGGTACGTGAATCTCAGGAAATTTGCTTCCGTCTTCAGAACAAGATGCAGAAGTACGGCTCAAGAATCAGTGATGCTTATGGAATTCCGGACTTCACGGAGTTTACCACATCTGCATCATACTGGAAAGATCTCATGGAATAAGTAAAGAACAGTTAACTTTTTATAGTTCAAAATAAATCAGGAAGGCTTGTCCTTCCTGATTTATTTTTGCCGTTTCGCCGTTTTTTAAGTTAATGTGTCCGAATCTATTCCAATTTGACGAAATATGTGATATAATATATTTTGTATATTTATATATAAATCCACTCCGAAAGGAATTTCATAAAATGAAAGAAGTCATACTTTGTAAGTATGGAGAAATAATTCTCAAAGGAGCCAACAAGTCCACCTTCGAAAGTATGCTCCTCAGAGAGGTTAAACGCCGCGCGAAAGCTATCGGCAACTACAGCGTAAAATATATGCAGAGCACAGTATACGTTGAGCCTCTTGACGAGGAGGCAGAAGACGCGATCGGTGAAATGTACGATCAGATTCGTCACGTATTCGGCTTCGCAGGCATTTGCCGTGCGGCTGTCTGCGAGAAGGACATGGACGTGATCAAAGCTACTGCAGTTGAGTATCTTGCAGACTCACTCCCCCGAGGCATCACCTTCAAAGGTGAAGCAAGACGCAGCGACAAGCATTTTCCCCTTGCATCTCCCGCTATCGCCGCTGAGGTAGGCGGTGCTCTTCTCGAAGTCCGTCCCGATCTCAGAGTTGACTTGAAGAATCCCGACGTTGTAGTAAGAATCGAGGTTCGCGACAAGGCAGCTTACATTCACGCAGGACAGGAAAAGGGTGCCGGCGGTATTCCTCTCGGAAGTGCGGGACGCGGACTTCTCCTCCTCTCCGGAGGTATCGACTCCCCCGTTGCGGGATACATGATGATGAAGCGTGGTATGACCATCGATTGCCTCCACTTTGAAAGCTTTCCCTATACAAGCGAAGCGGCACGCGAAAAGGTTCTCACCCTCGCACGTGAGCTTACCGAATATGCGGGCAAGATGAGAGTGCACGTGATCTCCCTTACAAAAATTCAGGAGGAGATCAGAGATAACTGCGTCGAGGACTACTTTACACTTATACTCCGTCGCTTCATGATGCGCCTTGCATCCATGTGTGCAGAGGCGAACTTCTGTCCCGTTATCGTAACGGGTGAAAGTCTCGGTCAGGTCGCATCTCAGACACTTCAGGCACTGTGCGCAACCGAAGCAGAGGCGTCAGTTCCCGTATTCCGTCCCTGCATCGGACTTGACAAGGATGAGATCGTTAAAACCGCCCGTGCGATCGGCACTTTTGAAACTTCAATTCTTCCTTACGAAGATTGCTGTACAGTATTCACGCCTAAACATCCCAAGACCCGTCCCGAAATCGAGAAGATCATGGCTGAGGAAGCAAAGCTCGACCGTGAAACTCTGATCTCAGAAGCTTGGGAGTCACGTTACACAGTAACCATCAATCAGTTCGAATAATCACGGATAAAAAGTAAAAAAGGAGAAAATACTATGATAAGAGACGACTATAATCTTGCTCTGCTCTGCGATTTTTATGAGCTTACCATGAGCCGCGGATATTTTCATTCCGCTGTACGTGACAAGATCGCTTATTTTGACGTATTTTACAGACGTGTGCCCGACGGCGGTGGATATGCTATTGCCGCAGGGCTCCAGCAGATCGCTGAATACATCACCGATCTTCACTTCACCGAAAGCGACATCGAATTTCTCAGAAGCAAAAACAAGTTCGACGAGGAATTCCTCGCATATCTTAAAGATTTCAAGTTCACAGGCGACATATGGGGTGTTCCAGAAGGAACCGTTATCTTCCCCCACGAGCCTATCCTCACAGTACGCGCTCCCGTAATCGAAGCTCAGCTTATTGAGACTTATGTGCTTCTCTCAATCAATCACCAGTCTCTTATCGCAACCAAGGCGGCAAGAATGGTAAGAAGTGCAGGCGGACGTCCCATTTCCGAGTTCGGCTCCCGCCGTGCTCACGGTGAAGGCGCGGCTGTTTACGGTGCGAGAGCAGCTTACATCGGCGGATGCAACGGCACTGCATGTGCTCTTTCCGACAAGCTTTTCGGTGTTCCCGCAGGCGGTACCATGGCTCACTCATGGGTACAGATGTTTGACAGCGAGTACGAGGCTTTCGAGGCATACTGCAAGCTCTATCCCGACAATCCCACCCTTCTCGTTGACACATACAGCGTATTCGGCTCTGGAATCCCTAATGCCATCAAGGCAGTAAAGAACGTTCTCTGGCCCATGGGCAAGAAGGCTTGCGCTATTAGAATCGACTCCGGCGACATTACCTATATCTCCTGCAAGGCTCGCCGAATTCTCGACGAGGCGGGACTTACAGACTGCAAGATCACCGTTTCCAACTCACTTGACGAGTACATCATCCGCGACCTTATCTCTCAGGGTGCGCAGGTTGATGCTTTCGGCATCGGTGAGAGACTTATCACAGCCAAGAGCGCTCCCGTTTTCGGCGGAGTTTACAAGCTGGTTGCAACAGAGGACGCTGAAGGTAACATCACTCCCAAGATCAAGATCAGCGAAAACATCGAAAAAATTACCAATCCCGGATTCAAGAAGCTCTACCGCTTCTACTCCAATGAGACCAAGAAAGCTATCGCCGACCTCCTCGCCCTCAGTCACGAGGAAGTTGACCACACAGGTCCTATGGAGATCTTCGATCCCGAACACACATGGAAGAGAAAAACTCTTGAAAACTATACAGTACGCGAGATGAGCGTGCCGATCTTCGAAAAGGGTAAGCTTGTGTACAACTTCCCCGAACTTTCCGAGGTGCGTGAGCACTGCAAGCGCGAGATCGCTACAATGTGGGACGAGGTTCTCCGTTTTGAGAACCCTCACACCTATTACGTTGACCTTTCCGAAGAGCTTTGGGAACTGAAGCACGGAATGCTCAACAAGAGATAAGATGCAAAATTGCACGTTATGCCCCAGAAACTGCCGCGCAGACCGCGACGAAAAACGCGGTCTGTGCGGTGTTCCGAGGGATATTTATATTTCAAAGATCATGCTTCATATGTGGGAGGAACCTTGTATCAGCGGAAGCCGTGGCAGCGGAGCCGTGTTTTTCTGCGGATGCCCTCTCGGATGTAAATTCTGTCAGAACGGGGAGATTTCCCGCCTGAAAGACGGCGTTTTCGCGGGACAGCGTAAGTTTTCCGAGGAAGAGCTGGTCTCTGCCATGCTTGAACTGCAGGAAAAAGGCGCACACAACGTAAATTTCGTGTCTCCCACGCAGTACACGGATACGGTTATCCGTGTAGTTGCCGAGGCAAGGTCACGGGGATTTACAGTTCCTGTCGTGTGGAACACGGGCGGATACGAAAAGCCCGAAACCATCCGCTCTCTTGAAGGTACGGTTGACGTTTTCCTCACGGATATGAAGTATTTTTCACCTGAGATTGCGGACAGTCTGTCGTCTGCTCCCGATTACTTTGATTTTGCCTTTCCTTCTCTTCTCGAGATGTGCCGCATCGCTGGCGGAGCAGAATATTCGGACAGCATCATGACACGCGGTGTCATCGTCCGTCACCTTGTGCTCCCCGGAAACAGGCGCGACTCGGAAGAGATACTCCGTCGCCTTGCTGAGGCAGGACTTCAGAGCGAGATCGTACTCTCCCTCATGAGTCAGTACACTCCCGACTTCTTTACGGGGTGCCGTGAGGCAAAGCTCGACCGCGCAATGCGACGTAGAGTAACTACTTTTGAATATAACAGTGTGCAAGACCTCGCCGCAAAGCTCGGTTTTACGGGATTCGGTCAGGAAAGAGAGTCCGCACAGAAGAAATACACCCCCGAATGGGGATTTTAGAATAGCAAAGGATCGTACTTATGGATATTAAAAACAGCGTATGGGATAATCCCTCTGAAAGAGCGGAAGAACTCCGAGAGCTTCTCAGATACCATTCCGACAGATACTATAATCTCGACTCCCCTGAAATATCCGACTACGAGTACGATATGCTCTTTGAAGAGTTAAAACAGCTTGAAACAGCTTACCCCGAGCTTGACAAGTCCGACTCGCCCACTCACAGAGTCGGCGGTACTGCCTCCGAAAAGTTCACCAAGGTGCGTCATGCCGTCAAAATGGGAAGTCTTACCGACGTTTTCGACCACGAATCCCTTGCCGCTTTCGTAAAGCGTACGACAGACGCGCTCCTTGACGGCGGATTTGCTGAAAAAGACATAATCTTCTCCGTTGAGCCGAAGATAGACGGACTTTCCGTCTCTCTCACCTATGAAAACGGTTCCCTCGTTATGGGCGCAACTCGCGGAGACGGTCTTGTGGGCGAAAATGTAACCGAAAACGTCAAGACCATTACCGCCGTTCCGAAAAAGCTTACAGACAACGTAAATCTTACCGTAAGAGGCGAGGTTTATATGCCCCGTGACAGCTTTGAAGCTCTCAACCGCGAAAAAGAAGCGGCAGGCGAAAAGCTGTGGGCAAATCCCCGTAATGCCGCCGCAGGAAGTCTCAGAAGGCTTAACGCCGCTGAAACTGCGGGCCGCGGACTTTCAATTTTCGTGTTTAACTATCAGACGGGCGAGCTGTTCTCCGACGGCAACGCTCCACAAAGCCACACCGAGACCGTCTCACGTATGAGCGAGCTTGGATTTAAGGTAATTCCCGTCAGCGCAGTACCCTCTGACGCTGAAAAAGTATCCGAAGCCGTTGAAACCATCGGCAGAGATAGAGACAGCCTCCCCTACGACATCGACGGTGCGGTGGTCAAGGTAAATTCACTTGAAATGAGAGAGTATCTCGGCGAAGGTACAAGCACGCCTAAATGGGCAGTTGCCTTCAAATTCCCGCCCGAAGAAAAGGAAACTAAGCTTATTTCCATCGAGCTTCAGGTAGGAAGAACGGGAGTTCTCACTCCCGCGGCAAATCTTGAGCCTGTACGCCTTGCAGGTACTACTGTCTCACGCGCAACACTTCATAACATCGACATTATCCGTGAGCGCGATATCAGAATCGGCGACACGGTCATCATAAGAAAAGCAGGGGATATTATCCCCGAGATCACAGCCTCCGTCCCCTCAAAGCGCGACGGAAGTGAGGTAGTATTTAATTTCCCCGAAAACTGTCCTTCCTGCGGTGGACGTCTCGTTTTTGACGATGACGACGGAGACGCCGAGGACACGACTCTCCTTGGAGGCGCAGTCAGATGCGTAAATCCCCTCTGTCCCGCACAGAGAGAGAGACGTATCGTACACTTTGCTTCCCGTGGAGGCATGAACATCGACGGTATGGGTCCTTCGGTAGTAAAGCTTCTGCTTGAGAATGATCTCATCGAAAATGCCGCTGATATTTACTCACTCAAAGCCGAGGACGTGGCAACACTTCCCCGAATGGGAGAAAAGTCAGCAGGTAATCTTATTGCCGCTATCGAGCGTTCAAAGACCTCAGGACCCGCAAAGCTTCTTTGTGCTCTTGGTATACGTCATACGGGTGAAGCTGCGGCAGAAGCAATAATTGCCCACTTTGGCGGCATCACTAATCTGATGACGGCGACGGAAAGCTCTCTCTCCGAGATACACGACATCGGTGAGGTAACTGCCGCATCCGTTGTAAGCTTCTTCGCACGCGAAGAAAGCAAAGCCCTCATTGAAAAGCTCCGTCTTGCGGATGTCACCCTTGACATCTCCGAAGATGAGCTGCCGAATACACAGGTCACAGCGGACCTTTCGGGACTTACCTTCGTCCTCACGGGCACGCTCCCCACAATGAACCGTGACGAAGCATCAGCCCTCATTAAAGCCGCGGGCGGTAAGGTATCATCCTCCGTTTCAAAGAAGACCTCCTACGTTGTAGCAGGAGAAGCGGCGGGAAGTAAACTCACAAAGGCTGAAAGCCTCGGAGTTACGGTTATCGACGAAGCGGAGCTTCTCCGTATGCTTGAAGCATAACATTAACTTTCACAAATAAACAGGAGACTGTTTTGAAAATATTCTTTATCATTTTAGGCGCCCTTGCGGCTGTCATTCTAATCGCTTTTGTTATCGCGTCCTACTATATGTACCGTCTCGCCTGCGTGAGAAATAAAAAGTTTTCCACAACAGTATGGGAAAACGATGATTTTTACAACGATTTTTCAAAACTTTACGCTAAATGCGGCGAGGATATTGTAAATAAAAGACTGGCTCTGAGAGAGGCGGGTCACAGTGATACCGCAAAACGCCTCAGTATCACATCCCATGACGGGCTGAAGCTATGTGCCAGACTTATCCCCCCGGGGGGTGACATTGAATCTCCCAGAGGAATAGTCGTGTTCTTCCACGGCTACCGTTCCGAGCCTACACGTGACTTCGGAACCTTTGCCATAGACATCCGTGATATGGGCTTTATGCTACTTATGCCGGACCAACGTGCCCACGGCGGTAGCGAAGGCCGTCACATCACCTTCGGTGTGAACGAAAGACACGATGCGGTAAGATGGTGCGAAAAGCTACGCGAATTATACCCCGAACTTCCCTTGATACTATACGGTCTTTCCATGGGTGCTTCAACCGTACTCATGGCATCCGAACTAAAGTTACCGGATACTGTCTGCGCTGTTGTCGCTGACTGCGGTTTTACCACACCTGCTGCCATCTGCGAAAAGGTGTTAAAAGTCGATTTGCATCTGCCTAAATTCCCCATTTACTACGGCGCTGAACTTCTTGTCAGACTACTTGCAGGTTACAGTTTCAATGCTGCTTCCGCTGTTGAAGCAATCAAGAACACCAAGCTACCCGTGCTCATAATTCACGGAGAAAACGACAAATTCGTTCCACATTCCATGGGACTTGATATAAAAAATGCGGCTGATTGCGATTTTCTCTCCGTTCCCGGGGCAGGACACGGAGAAGCATACCTTTATGACCGTAACGGTTATATAAACGCATTCAAAAATCTTCTCAAGAAAATCGAGATCAACCTCAAGTAAGTTAATTCGTACTTTTAGAAAGGAATTATCTTGAAATGAAATTTTTTACTAATAACTTCTCAAAAGAACACAAACTAAGCTTCATTATTTTTGATTTTGTTCTGCTTACATTGTTGTTTTTTAAGCTTCTGCATTTTTACAACATGACAGTAGACAAATTCATCCTTCCTCTTGCCGCAGCTACTGTATTTATCCTTTCCGTGATATTTACGCTTATTCTGTTTCTGTCCCCCAAAGCGGCTACCATCACACTTTCCGTATTTTACATTTTGCTTTCGGTCATTCTTTCCGTTGACCTCGTTTATTACCGATACATGGGTTCTGTTCCCTCATTCGGTCTTCTGAAAATGGCATGGCAGCTCGGCGGTGTCAAAGGTTCACTTCAGGAATTGATAGGTCCTATGCAGCTTTTGCCCCTTTGGGATCTTCCCGTTGTTTTCCTTTTGGTAATCAACACTCAGCTTTTCAAAAAAGTCAGAACATTTCTCATATCATTTAAAACTGTAATTTTGTCCGCCGTTTCCGCAGTTTTGGTATGCTTACTTATGGTCAGCGGAAGCCTTCTGTTCGGTGGATTCAAATTCCAGTATCTGCCCAATGAAATCTTATCCTATCACGCAAACGATGTAATTGAGCTTTTGCTCCCGTCGAAGCTCAATTCAAATATTGACAAGGATAAATATACCGGCAGCAGCAGCGGTGATTTTTACGGTGTTGCTAATGGAAGAAACGTATTTGTCATCCAGGTAGAAGCGTTTCAGGAATTCGTTATAAACGAAAAATATAAAGGTCAGGAAATCACGCCTTTCCTGAACACCCTTACACAAAACGATTCTTTTTATTTTGAAAACTACTTCTTCATGACCGGTAGCGGTAATACTTCCGATGCTGAATTTGCCGTTAACAACTCACTTTATCCGGTTGAATACGTTTCAGCTTACGAATATTACTTAGAAAAAGATTTCAGAGGCTTACCGTGGCTTCTCCGTGATAAAGGATATACAGAGTCAACAGCGTTCCACGGATATTACGAGTATTATTGGAGCCGTAACAAAGCTTATCCGCGTCAGGGCTTTACAGACTTTATTTCCATTGAAGACGTTGAATTCCATCCCAATGAAGGCTGTAACTTTGCCGTTGAGGGAAACAAAGCCAACACCGACAGACGCCTTTACGAAGACGTAATTGAAACCGTTAAAACATACGAAGAACCGTTCTACTCCTTCATCGTAACGCTTTCGTCTCATATGCCCTTCACCGTTGCTCCCTCTGACAGATATATTGATGCCGACAATCCTTCACCCGATCTGTTCACTTCATACCTCCAGTCCGCAGCTTACGTTGACAAGACTATAGAAGAATTTATGTTAAATCTCAAGGCTGAAGGTCTGTATGACAACTCCATCTTCATCATTTACGGAGATCACTACGCCCTTAAAGAAGATGATTCCAAGCTCGTTTCTCAGATCGAAGACATGACCGGTGAACCCTATACAATTGTTCAACGATTCAAAGTACCGATGCTCATACATATTCCCGGTCTCGGAGAAGCCAAAACATACGATACAGTGGGAAGTCATCTTGACGTTATGCCCACACTTCTCCACCTTCTCGGTATCAAAAACGATAAAGCTGTTATGTTCGGTCACAACCTGCTCGATCCCAATCACGATGGTTTCGTTTACGAGCTTGTGCATCTCAAAATGGGAAGCTTTATTACCAAAGATGTGTTCTTTGTTTATTCCGAAGGAAATATCAACTCCCAAGCATATGATCTGGAAGGAAATCCCATTGAGATAACTGATGAGCATATTAAAACTACTCAAAAAGCGTTAAATACCATAAACGACTGTCATGCGTTACTTTACAACAATGAAATTTTGCTCAATTAAGTAAAAAGCAGAGAACGCAAAACGTTCTCTGCCCGGCTACTGACACCCCCTGTGCCAAAACACAGGGAAGTCGGAGGCCAAGCG
>JAZUBG010000201.1:0-7526 GCA_045638405.1 Eubacteriales bacterium
TGTTCGCACTACCGCCACCACGACCGGCGTTCCTTTTTCTTTTTCGGAAAGGGAGGGATTCGAAAGGGGTTTGCCGCATCCGGTACGGGCGGCAAAACACGTCAGTGTTTTCCCCGTGGGTTTAGTCTGTGTTCGCACTACTGCCACCACGACCGGCGTTCCTTTTTCTTTTAAAGACGCGAAAAGGATTCGATATTCCATTGTAATCTATCCCATTTCGTGATATAATATTCGCATACTTTACCGAAAGGAGATTTGTTATGGGCTGTCTTTTTGAGATCCTCGGCGAGCTTGTGCTTGAGATCGTCTTTGGCGGACTTTTCTATATCTACTCGGGACTTATGTCGCTGATCGTACCCGGCTCCATGAAATCTACTATACTGAAAAAGCGTATTGAAAAAACCATAAAGGCAGTGTGCGCGATACTTTTGTGCATTCTTATCGTTGGTGTAGTGCTGATGATGCTCGGAGATGTACCGACAGCCCAGCTTGTAGGCAAGTGGATGGTATATCCCGTGCTTATAATTTCTGCTTTGCAGATCGTCCTCGGAATTATCGTACGAATATTATTAAACAGAAAGAATAAATGAAAAAAGATAAGAAAACGGCTGAAATTCAGCCGTTTTTGCGTTTGTATCTCATCTGCGGCGGCGTTCGCTTCGGACGATCTTGTAAAGCTCCTCTGCTGCAAGGCGTGCCTTTGCCACGGGAGTTGCGGTCTTCGGGAAACAGTAATATAACCTCTCCGCGTCACCGATACCGATGACGTCGCCTATCTCGTACCAGAAATAATCGGAGTTCAGTGTGTATGACGCCATGGAGCTTTGGCGGTAGTCAAGCTCACCGTCACAGCCCATCAGGTGAAAACCTTCTCTGCCGTGGATAAGTCTGCCCTCTCCTACGGAGTAAAGCGCCTTATAATCCGCCAGGACGTACACGTCAACGGGCACATCGAGAGCATATTCGCCTCTCTCGATCTCGCCTTTGACCTCGCTTCTCTGCCAGTCGTACCAATCCGGCACGTGGGAAAACTCCGTCTCGCCCGACAGAGCCTCCAGCTTTCCGTAAGGAGTGAGTGTCCACTCCTTTCCGCACGCACCGCACTTAAGATTAACGTCTTCGCCCTTCAGTACACCTTCGCTCTTGCAGTGAGGACACTTGTACAGTATCCTCTCAAGGCCGTCTGCACGGAACGGTTCGGTAATTTCGATTTTATTGTCCTGCTGATATTTAAAAGCGTCGAAAGAGAACGCTTCGTCGATGACAGCGTCAAGTTCGGCTACTTGCTTTCCTTTGTAGTCCTCCCTTGACAGAATGAGCTTTACTTCAGCCGAAACCACGGCTTTTCTGTTCTGCAGACCGTTATATAGGGGATTTCTGGCGAAAGCGCCGTGGGTGGTGATCATGACTACGGGTACATCTAATTTCTTTGC
Source organism: Eubacteriales bacterium (assembly GCA_045638405.1). Taxonomy (GTDB): domain Bacteria; phylum Bacillota; class Clostridia; order Oscillospirales; family CAG-272; genus RUG11130. The sequence goes on from JAZUBG010000201.1 coordinate 1,434, forward strand.
AAGGTAACCGAGTCCTCTCGGGAGAGTCGTCGCTCTTCCGTCGAAGGTGTAGCCTGCTTCGGGGAACATGAGGACACTTGTCTTCAGCTCACTCAGGGCGTAGCGCATATCTGAGAGAAGCGCCGTATCGCTCACAAATTTCTTCGTGGGGATACAGCCTATCTGCCGCATCAGCCAGCCTTTGCCGATAAATCCGTCGTGGGTGCTGACGATACAGAGGGGACGAGGGAAGAATATGGTTTCGGCGATCTCAAGGTCGATAAAACCCGTGTGATTCATGAGAACGAGGCAAGGCTCGTTTTTAATTATATCTTTACACTCGTTAACGCAGGTGAAGTGAGTCGCCAGCATCTCGGGCACGGACAGCGCGCGCATGAGGCATCTGAAAAATACGTTCGGCTTCTTCGGTTTGCGTCTCTTCGGAGGCGCGATCTTCGCCGCCTCGGCGTAGGGGAGATTTTTTATTCTGATTTTCATAAGCTAACCTTTCGGATGATATTATTTCTTAATATATTTTACGATATTTTTTAATATATTACAATGGCTTTTGCGGAAAAAAAGTATTTTTGTGAAGGGGATGAGGTTTTGACAATTCTATGTAAATTCTATGTGATCGTCCCACACGTCTGCCTACCACTACACGTCATATCCGTCTGTGGACGGAAATTCCCCGCTATTCCGTAGGGACCGGCGTCCCCGACGGTCCGTAACGTCTGCCTACCACCGCACGAACACCTATATTCACAAGGCTCCCTCCGGGAGGGGGCTCCCGACTCTGTCGGGTGGAGGAGAATGCGTGAGAGTTATCTCTATCGTCTGACGAACGGCGTTCCGCAAACCTGTAGGGGCAACCCCATGTGGTTGCCCAAGTATAGGTGACGAACGATCCTCCCGTCACGTTCGCTTACCACCTTACGTGCAGACTGTAACCTCACGCCACCTCGGTTATTTCAAATTTTCTTTCGAGAAAGAAAATTTACTAAGAAATCCTGCTATGGGTTCCCCCTAGCAGCTCACCCCGCGGTGACAATAATTCTCGCGGCAGTCAACGACTTCGCCGCTTCGTCAGCCTCTTGTACTGCGGTAAGCGAATCTAACTGTAAGCCACCCCTCAAACGAAGGGTTCGTCACCGTATTTGGCGTGGACTCACGTGCGGAGATTCTGAATCACGTGCGTGAGTAGATTTGCACCACTTTTCTAACGGTGTAACCGTACGGTATATTCATCGGCAGACGGAAATCTACACCCAATTTTACATTTTGCACTTTGTATTTTGCATTTTTTCGTGCATATTACCTCTTGAAAACAAAAGGCTCCTGTGGTATACTGAAAAAAACGGAAAGAGAGGGACTTGGTGTGATACTTACTGTTGACATCGGCAACACAAACACCGTGATCGGCGGATTTTTCGATGGCGAGCTTAAGTTTGTTGCCCGTATTTCAACGGATGCCGCAAAGACCGCTGACGAATACGCAGAAAAGTTCACGGGAGTGCTTTCTCTCCACGGCCTTGATAAATCAAGCGTGACGGGCGCGGCTATCTCATCGGTGGTGCCTGTCCTCAACACCGTGATCCGTGATGCGATAAAATTCGTTTACGGAGTGGACGCCGTTCTCGTTGGCCCCGGGGTCAAAACGGGCATCAGCATAAGATGCGACAATCCCACCTCCGTGGGAAGCGACATCATTTGTGCCTGCGTTGCGGCAAAGCATCTCTACCGCGTGCCCTGCCTCATTGTTGACATGGGAAGCGCCACAAAAATGACGGTGCTTGACAAAAACGGCGCGTTTGTCGGCGTGTCCATTATCCCCGGAATCCTCATGGGACTTGCCGCACTGTCGAAGAATACCGCACAGCTTCCGCAGATCAGCCTTTCGTCACCTCCGTCGGTCATCGGCAAGAACACTGTCGATTCCATGAAATCGGGCGTTATCTTCGGAAACGCTTCTCTTATCGACGGTATGATCGACCGAATCTGCGAGGAGGCGGGAGAAGAGCTTCCCGTGTACGTCACCGGCGGACTTGCAGGACACGTAACGCCTCATCTGAAGCACGAGGTTACTTTTGAAGAGCATATGGTGCTTCGCGGACTTTATCTCATTTACGGGAAGAACAAATAAGTATATCCCCACGTCCGGAAGGACGGGATATAAATAAATTTTATGCGTTGTACCGCTACGGCGGACGACAGCAAGGAGGAAATTTTTATGAGTAAAACACTCGCCAAGAGAGAGCAGATACAAAAGTTGTCTCTCTCTGCTCTGATGACTGCACTCGTCATAGTCATTCAGACTCTCGCAACTGTGACCACATTCTTCGGTCCCTTCTCAACGGCAATCGCCCTTGTTCCTATCGTTATCGGTGGTGCTCTTTGCGGTGTGAGCATTGGTTCATGGCTCGGACTCGTTTTCGGAGTCGTTGTTCTCGCTACGGGAGGCGCAGCTCTCTTTCTCGGATTCAATCCCGTTGGTACGTATATCACCGTGTTGGTGAAGGGTCTTGCCTGCGGTTTTGCGGCGGCTATATCCTATAAGCTTCTTAATAAGATAAATAATATTCTCTCAATCGTTACAGCGGCGCTTCTCTGTCCCGTTGTCAATACGGGAGTTTTCCTTCTCGGATGCAGAATTTTCTTCTATAAATACGCAAGTAATATCGGCGCAACAGTGGGATTTGGTGCTGAAGTGAACGGCATGGACGTATTCTTCGCTCTCGCAATGGCGAACTTCGTCTTTGAAATTGCCATGAATCTCATTCTTTCCCCCGTGATCGTCCGTCTTATCGACATTTCCAAGAAGCAGTTCGGCAGAAAAAAGAGATAATAATTCACGCCCTGTCCACGAACAAAAAATGAGTCATCTTACCGATGACTCATTTTTTATATTCATATTTTCGGAAGAAAATATTTCATACGGCGAAGCTGTATTTCATTGCATTCGCGCTTCCACGAATGTCTTACGCTTTGTCTCTGGAACCGCAGAAGTCGATCTTTTCAAGGCAGAGAGCCTTAACAGCTTCTCTTGCCGCGCCCATGTACTTCTTGGGGTCGATTACAGTCTCGTCAGCTAAAACCGCGCGAACTGCCTTTGTAGCCGCAGCACGAAGCTCAGTTGCATAGTTTACCTTAGCCATACCGAGAGAGATGGACTTCTTAACGCTTGACTCGGGAACACCACTTCCGCCGTGGAGTACGAGGGGAGCTTCAACAACGTCGCGGATAGCTTCGATTCTGTCAAAGTCGAGCTTGGGCTCGCCCTTGTAGAAGCCGTGAGCTGTACCGATAGCAATAGCTAAAAGGTCAACGCCTGTCTCAGCGGCAAACTGCTTAGCCTCGTCAACGTTTGTGTAGATGTCCTCGGAAGAAACGTTGTCTTCCTTACCGCCTACACAACCGAGCTCAGCCTCAACGGTAACGCCCATGGGACGTGCGGTCTCAACTACCTGCTTCGTGAGACGGAGGTTCTCTTCAAAGGGAAGCTTGGAGCCGTCGAACATAACGGATGTATATCCTGCGCGGATAGCAACCATTACGTTGTCAAAGCTTGTGCAGTGGTCGAGGTGGAGAGCTACGGGAACTTTTGCACGGTCAGCAAGCTCCTTAACGATAGCGTGAGTCATTGTGGGAACGAAATACTTAACTGTGGGAGATGTGGTCTGGATGATAACGGGGGAGTTAGCCTCCTCAGCAGCCGCTACGATAGCCTGAGCCATCTCCATGTTTTCTGCATTGAAAGCGGGGATAGCGTAGCCGCCTTCCTGCGCCTTCTTGATCATTTCCTTGCTTGAAACAAACATCGGTAAATTTTCCTTTACTTATAATTATTTAACTTTTCGCCTGTGGCGAAAAATTTCACTTGCCCGAAGGGCAAATTTCACTGCCGTAGGCAATTTCACATTCGCGAAGCGAATATTTCACTGTTAAAATATTGAAGTACCCTTCAATATTTTAACCCACCTGCGGGTTAGCCGCGATAAGTTCTGCCACGGTCTCGGGGTTGATCTTACCCTCCATGGGACCAAATGCAGCTGTGTTGAGAGAAGCCGCGCTTGTAGCCTGGCGGGTAGCCTCGAGGATGGACTTGCCATCGATGATACCGCAGAGGAATGCAGCGTCAAAGGAGTCGCCTGCACCTGTTGCGTCAACGGGCTTAATGGGATAGATACCGAAATCAAGAGGCTCTGCGTCTCTTGTGTAGATGGTACAACCCTTGCTTCCTCTCTTAAGAGCGATGATCTCAAGTACGGGATTCTCAAAGAGCTTAGAGACGGACTCTTCAACCGTGTCACAGCCTGCCATCATCTTAAGCTCAGCCACGCCGGGCATAAATACGCTGGTCATAGCGAGAATTTCCTTAGGTGTATCAGCACCGTTCATAAGCTCGGGGCGGATGTTGGGGTCGAAGGAGATCTTAGCACCGGCTTCCTTAAACTTCTTAGCTGTCTTTACGATCTCAGCGCCGAAAACGTCGCTTGCCATAAGAGAGCAACCCATTACGTGGAAGAAGTCGGATGCGGGAACAGTCTCGGGAGCCTTAGCTTTAGCCGCGGGGGTGTTGCCGATGTGGAAGATAAACTTTCTCTCGCCGTCGGAGAAGTACATTACGAATGCACAACCTGTAGAGCAGGTAGGATCCTGAAGTACGAGAGAAGTGTCAACGCCGTCAGCGTTAAGTCTGTCGAGAAGATTCTTACCGAAGTCGTCACAGCCGATACCGGAGATGATACCTGCCTTCTGACCGAGTCTTGCGGCAGTATCAATGAAGATAGCGGGAGCACCGCTGGGGTAGGGACCAAGGAACACGCCTGCCTTATCGAGAGGCTGGTCAACCTTATCACGCATGATCTCAACGATCATTTCGCCCATTGTCCAAATCATGATATATGTTTCCTTTCGGATGTAGTTGTTATGTTGTTAATACGTATGGATGTGTTTGCACGAAGGTTTTAATATGTGCACGTCATCGGTTGTTTTGTAGGGACAGGCGTCCTCGACTGTCCGTTCTTAGATTAAGGATAAACCAAATCTCAACGAGACGGGACGTCGCACTTCGCCAAAGGCGAATGTGCTTCGCCATGTCCCCTACCGTAGGGGATGTTACGGATGCAGATACCGAGGTACACATAAGTACTCCTCTGCAGAGATTCAGTGAACGTCTCCATCCGGTGTAGGGCGGGGGCTTGCTCCCGCCGCAACACGCGTTGAATAACGGATAAACCTAATCTCAACGAGACGGGACGTCGAGGGCGCCGTCCCCTACCTCGTTTTTACGTCACCTTATAGGGGGAATCGTCACATTACCCTAAATGCACCGCAAAAGGGGAATATCGCCGACTGCGGTCGGCTCTTATGACGCACAGGAGTTTCGCTCTCTGCGGAGAGCGACCAAGGCTCTGCCTTTGGAATCCGTGACCTTTTGAAAAAGGTCAATCAAAACTTTAATCGTGCAAAGTTCAGTTAAATTTCAAGTTACGCCTCGAGGCTGCGGAGGAACTTAACGGACTCGGTCATCATTTCGTCCATCTTAGCACCGTCTGCGCCGCCGGAAAGGTCACGCCATACCTTGATAGCATCGCCTACCTCACCCTTATCGAGAAGGAAGGGTTCCATAACTACCATACCCTTGTAGTTGATGTCCTTAAGAGCCTGGCCGATCTCTGCCCAAGGCATATTTCTGCCTGTACCGGGGAGCTTACGGTTAGCTTCACCAACGTGTACGTGAGCTACCATGTCGCCTGCAAGGCGGAATGCGTCACCGATGTTGTCTTCTTCGATGTTCATGTGGAATGTGTCGAGAAGGAGCTTAACGGACTTTCTGTCAACGTCAGCACAGAACTTGAGACCCTCTTCAACTGTGTTGAGGATGCAGGACTCGAATCTGTTGAGGATCTCGAGAGCGATGGTAAGACCGAGACGGTCAGCCTCGTCGCCGACCTTCTTCATACCTTCAACAGCGCGCGCCCAAAGAGCTTCCTTGTCGATGTCAGCGAAGTCATAGGGCCAGTGGTTGTAGCAAGCACCGATAAGGATCTTACAGTCGAGCTTAACCATCTGGTTAAGGATGCCGCAAAGGAACTCAACGCCTGCAGCGCG
>JAZUBG010000202.1:0-2196 GCA_045638405.1 Eubacteriales bacterium
GAATCGCGGGTATCCTCACAGAAGGTGAAAATCAGTTTGTTTTCCTCGACACTCCCGGTGTTCACAAATCAAAGAACCGTTTAGGTGACTACATGATGAAGTCCGTAAGAAGCACAGTACGAAGTGCTGATGCTGCTATTCTTATTGCAGATGCGGCTCACCCCGCAGGCAGTGTAGAGAAGAGCCTTATCGAGCAGATCAAGCAGGCAGAGCTTCCTTCTATTCTCGTTCTTAACAAGATCGATATGATCAATGCGGAAAAGCTTGCAGAGACGATCTCCTGTTATGCTGAGCTTCACGATTTCGATGCAGTTGTTCCTACCTCCGCGATCAACGGCAAGAACGTTGAGATAGTGCTTAAAGAAGCTGAGAAGTTCCTCTACGAGTCTGAGTGGATGTTTGAGGACGATTCCATTACAGACCAGCCCGAGCGTCAGATCGCCTCTGAGATCATCAGAGAAAAGCTTCTCCGCGTACTTAACGACGAGGTTCCTCACGGTACCGCTATCGTTATCGAGGAATTTAAGGAAAAGGGTAAGATGCTCAATATCAGAGCGGAGATCTTTTGCGAAAAAGCATCACACAAGGGTATCATCATCGGTAAGAACGGTGAGACACTCAAGAAGATCGGTTCCTTCGCAAGAGAAGATCTTGAAGAGTTCTTCGGCGTTAAGGTTTATATCAACCTTTGGGTGAAAGTAAAGGAAAAGTGGCGTGACAGTGACTTTGTTCTCAACTCCTTCGGATATAACCCCAAGGACCTCGATTAAAGCAACATGAATTATGGAAGAAATTAAAACCATGGGGCTTGTGATCCGCGAGCAGACTGTGGGAGAAGCGGACAAGCTTCTCACCGTACTTACTCCCGAACACGGTAAGATACTCGTTACCGGAAAGGGCGTACAGAGTCTCCGTAGCCGTCACATGACCTCGGCTCAGTTGTTTTCCTACAGCAACTTCGTTCTAAAAAAATCAAAGAAATACTTTTATATTGCGGACAGCGACATGGAAGAGTGCTTTTTCAACATCCGATATGATGTTGAAAAGCTGTCTCTTGCAGGATATATGTGTGACGTAGCGTGTGACCTTTCGCTTGAAAATGTCAGTGATCCGGAGCTTCTCAGACTCATGCTTAACACTCTTTATGCTCTTGCCAATAAGAAGAATCTTGACATTGAGCTGATTCGTGCGGCGTTTGAGTTTCGTGCGGCGTGTCAGGCAGGCTTTACGCCTCTTCTTGACGAGTGCGGAGTGTGCGGATGTGAGATTGGTGCTACCGACTGTATCTTCGACGTTATGAACGGTCACGTAAGATGTCCCGCTTGTCAGAACCTCATTAAGAAAGAGGGACTTGACCCGGACGGCACGGCTGAGATAACCGTTAAGATTACTCCCACAGTGCTTGCGGCACTCCGATTTATCGAAAACGCTCCCGTTACGAAGTATCTGTCGTTTAGCCTTCCTCCCGAAGAGCTTGCGATACTTTCAAACTTTGCCGAGACTTATCTGCTCTCACATCTTGAGCATTCGTTTACGTCACTGAATTATTATAAAAATATCAGAATCAACGGAATTACCTATGAATAAAAAATCACTTAAGATCCTGGAGTTCGACAAGATACTTGAAAAACTTGCCGCCTGCGCTCAGACGGAGGGGGGAAGAGAGCTTGCACGTGGTCTTGCACCGGACAAGGATATTGACAAAATAAAAAAACGTCAGAATCTTACCTCTCAGGCGAGAGTTCTCGCTGAGGTCAAGGGGCAGCCGTCATTTTACGGCGTTTGTGACGTGATCTCACCTGCTGAGAGGGCATCCAAAGGTGCGGCGCTGTCAATGCGCGACATTCTCCACTGTGCGACGGTACTCCGCTGTGCGAGAACTCTCGGAGGTTACATCGGAGGCTCTGAGGACAAATTTCCCGAGCTTGCCGAGATATTTGAGAGACTTATACCGAATAAGTATCTCGAAGATAAAATTACAACGGCTATCATTTCAGAAGATACTATGGCAGATAACGCAAGCACTGAGCTTGCGGACATCAGACGTAAGATCCGACAGACAAATATGAAGATCCGCGATATGCTTCAAAAGTATACTTCGGGTGACTCGAAGTATCTTCAGGAAAATATCGTTACCACCCGCGGCGGCAGATTCGTTATCCCCGTCAAGAGTGAATACAGAAACGAAGTCAAGGG
>JAZUBG010000203.1:0-8564 GCA_045638405.1 Eubacteriales bacterium
TACGGTGATCTCGGCAACATGGTCGGCAGCACATCTCTGAATAGCAAGAGAAAGCACTTCACGAGCCTTTTCGTCTGCATCTTCCTTGAACTGCTCTTCAAGCTCCATGAGCTTCATAGCCTTTTCATGGCGGATCTCTTCTTCGAGGGTATTAAGGAGAAGTGCCTTCGCCTGATCTGCAGTCATACCGGAGATCTTCTGAAGAGTCTTCTGCTGCTCGTCGCGGAGAGCTGTGGTCTCAGCTACTCTTTCGTCAGCTTCCTTAAGTTTTTCTGCGAGAGTTTCTTCTTTTTTCTCGAGCGCTTCACTCTTACGGTCGAGAGTTTCTTCTTTCTGAGTTACACGTCTTTCCTGACGGGTCAACTCAGCGCGGCGTTCCTTGACCTCACGGTCGAACTCATTTTTAGAGCTGAGTATTTCTTCCTTAGCCTCAAGCAGAGTCTCTTTTTTCTTGGATTCTGCTGCTTTGATTGCGTCTTCAAGAATTTTCTTTGCCTGCGCCTCTGCGGAGCCGATCTCAGCCTCTGCAGTACGCTTACGGATAATATATCCGATTAAAAGTCCGATCGCGAGAGCTGCAACACCGACAATAATGGGAATAATGATCTTATCCATGTCGTTTGCACCTCTTTTTGATATTGTTTCGAGTATTCGTACAATGCAGACCCACCACAACCCGAGGAGGGAATGCAACTGTGCTTTGTCATATCTTAGGCGGCATGCTATTCCGCTTATAGCACACCGGATAATTCACACACATTATATTATATAATTTTCCTTCTGTCTTGTCAAGGGGCAAACGCATAATTGCACAAAAAAAGAACGGAAGATCGGTGTCTCTTCTCCATTTTTACAATCACGAACGCCTGTTTCTCTCCGACCGTCAAGCTTTATTCCGTGATTCTATTGAAATCGACTTTTATATGTGGTATACTATGTGTGATCCAAGGAAAGGAATGGTATAATCTTATGGATAATTTCAGTGAATTTTTTGAAAAGTTTGCAAAAAAAGAGCCAAAGCAGAGACGTGTGATCGGACAGTCTTCCACCGCAGTGTCCGTCATCATCAGCCTTGTGATAACTCTTCTCATTGGTGGAATATACTTCTATCTTGAGCTTCCCGCCATCAACCTCATGAACGAAGAGCTGTACATCACCCTCATCCTGCTCTCTGTCATTTTCACAGTCTGCATGACCCTATTTTCACACCGAGAACCCGTGACCGGCAGTACCGGAAAAAAGGTATTCAAGTACGTTTTCCGTCAGCCCGTAGCTGCGGTAATAATAATCCTCTCCGTTCTCACACTTATCATCGGCTCCGTTATCGGAGTTCCCCTTTTCAGAGCGAAGGATTACTCAAATATTCTCTCCACTACTCCCGGTGACTTTGCCGAGGACGTAAGCGAGATCGACTGGAATCAGATTCCCCTTCTCGACTCCGACTCCGCAAACAGACTTGCCAACAGAAAATTAGGTGAGCTCAGTGATCTTGTCAGCCAGTTCACCGTAAGTACGGATTCCGCGCAGATAAACTATAAAAATGCTCCCGTCAGAGTAACTTATCTCGATTACTCGGACTTCTTCAAGTGGATGAACAACCAAAGCAAGGGTATCCCCGCGTATATCACCATCGATATGAGAACACAGGAGGTAAACGTGGTGCGCCTTAAGGAAGAAATGCGTTATTCCCCCTCCGAATATTTCGGACGCGACCTTATGCGCCACCTCCGTTTCAGTTATCCGACTTATATGTTCGATGATGTAAACTTCGAGATCGACGATGAAGGCACACCTTATTGGGTAGCATCCGTTATGACAAAGACCATCGGTCTTTTCGGCGGTAGGGATATAAAGGGCGCGGTGCTTCTCAATGCGATCACCGGTGAGAGCGAATATTACGCTACCGGAGAGATCCCCACATGGGTTGACAGAGTATATAACGCTGACCTCCTCATTGAGCAGTACGATTACACCGGACTTTATAAAAACGGATTTATCAATTCTCTCTTCAACCAGACGGGATGTACTGCAACCACCGAAGGCTACAACTATATCGCCCTTAACGACGACGTATGGATGTACACAGGTATCACATCCGTCACAAGTGACGAGGGTAACATCGGATTTATTCTTGTAAACCAGAGAACCAAGGAAGCAAAATACTACACCTGCGCAGGTGCTGAGGAGTATTCCGCAAGGGATTCCGCAGAAGGCGCAGTACAGCAGTACGGGTACGTTTCCACCTTCCCTCTTCTTCTGAATATCGCGGATCAGCCCACCTACTTCATGTCACTGAAGGACAGCGCGGGACTTGTCAAGATGTACGCTATGGTAAACGTACAGCAGTATCAGATAGTAGCAACGGGATATTCTCTTAACGAATGTCAGGAGAAGTACCACAAGCTTCTTGAGGACAACGGCCTTGCTCAAGGTAAAAAAGAGGAAAACGAAGAGACAAAGAAGGAAAAACTCACCCTTACCGGCACTCTCGTTGATCTGAGACAGGCGAACATCGACGGAAACACCGTATATTATCTCATGCTCGAAGGCTCTGACGTTTACTTCACCGTAAGCGCAAAAAAATCTCCCGACGCTCCCCTCCTTGACGTAGGAGATAAGGTTACCGTAGAATACTACGAGTCAGAAGGCAAAAAAATTATCACAGCAGAAAAGATGACCTTTGAGAACGTAAATTCTCAGGCGAAGTAAGAAAAATGAATTAAATAAGCTATCCCCCTGATGAAATTCATCAGGGGGATACTTTTGCTTAACATACGATTTACAATGACAACTCCATTTTACAACGTGCTACAGTTTTACCATTAGACATTTCTTCCGTAAGTGATTCAGTTATCTCAAAACCGCATTTGCTATAGCAAGCTTTTGCCTTGTAATTCTTTTCGTCTGTATAGAGAGTTATTTTGGAATAGTTTCTTTGTCTCAGCATTTCAATAACCTGACTTATAGCATAATGACCTATTCCTTTGTTATGATAATCAGGCAATATGGCAGCTAATTTCAGATATGCGTTTTTGTCAGCAGAAGACAACCCATTTATACCAAGCCAGCCTATCGGCGTGTCCCCCTCGCAGATTATGTAATCTTCTTCATCAACGTCCTTATCCCATTCTGCTATGGCATCTTGCCAATCACGCAACTTAGTTGGAATTTCGTTAAGTGCATTAAGAATAGTATCTATATTCATAATAGAAAAAATGAAGTTTGCATCATCATCGGAGACATTCCGAAGTTTTATATTACTAATCAAATGTTGATCTCCTTTGTAAATATTGAATTTATTGTGTCCCATTTGTTGATCAAATCCGTGGTGATGTTATAAGGCTCCTTCCGGGAGGGAGCTGTCACCGAAGGTGACTGAGGGAGAATGCGTGTACAGAATAATTTCGGTCGTATAGAGATTACAAACTTAACGAGATTCAAAGTCATCCGTGCCGCGGGCTCCTTCCGAGTCGCTTCGCAACCCACCTTCCTCCCGGAGGAAGGCTTTTACAACGTGATCAATATACTTACATACACCTGAAAAATTCATGTTAATCTGAGTATTTGTAAACCTGATTACTTTTAGATCATATCCTTACAGTATTTCCGTACGGAATTCATCTTTTTGCCGACCTACGTTTGAATAATGCTGTGCCCCGTCTATTTCAATAACCAGTTTAGCTTTATGACAATAAAAATCAGCGATGAAATTATCAATAGCCTTCTGACGTTGAAATCTGATTTCATATTTTGATAAAAAATCATACCACAAATGATTTTCCTGAGGTGTAGCCGTTTTACGTAAATTTTTTGCAAGAACAACATTCTTTTTGTTGTAATCGAGTGACATATACCCCTCCAAATACTTAACTGACTTAATTATATCTCAAATCACATATGATTACAATACCTCTTTAAGATTTCGATCTTTTTCTATTTTATCTACCAACTTTTTGCATCTACAAAACCACCCTTGCAAATCTCACGTCACCGTGTTATAATCAAATTACCTAATTACTTTCCCAAAGGAGAGCAACATGAAGATCCTTAACCACACAGGTGACAGACCGTTTACTATCTTAAACGTCACCGACGTTCATGCAAAACTTGATTATTTCACCGAAGGGAATCCCGAAGGAGACGAGCTACGTCATACCGTCGGTGAACTTGTGAAGAGATCCCGCCCCGATCTCATTACGTTCACGGGTGACATGACCACTGACGACGACCGTGAGATCTACCGTCTCCTTGCAGAGTACATTGACAGCTTCGGTATACCGTGGGCGCCCGTCCTCGGTAACCACGACAATCAGTTAGGCGACGCCGAAGCCCGCGCCATCGGTGAGATACTCTCAATGCAGAAAAACTCCCTCTTTGAAGCAGGCGACCCCGCCCTCGGATGCGGAAACTACACCTTAGGCATTAAATGTGACGGTAAACCAACTATGGGACTTGTGTTCATGGACACCCATGACAGCTTCAGAGTACAGCTTGACGGCAGAGACCGTCACTCATGGGGAGAAGTGACAAAGCCTCAGGAGGCATGGTACCGTGACAAAGTCGCGGAAATGAAAAACGAAGGATTTGACGATAGCCTTCTGTTCGTTCACGTTCCCCTTTATCAGTACACCGCGGCGGCGGAAGAATTTTTCACCTGTGACCTTGAGTCTTGTCGCGAAGCGTACTTCGACTATCCCGAAAGCTATATCAAAAACCGCGAAGCGTTCATGTTCGGTGTTAATTACGAGGGTCCCAGTGCTCCGATCAGAGATAACGGATTCTTTGACACTGTTGTCAGCGAAGATCACACCCGTCACGTTCTCTGCGGTCACAATCACGTGAATACCACGTCCGTTAATTACCGCGGAATCCGACTGACTTACGGTGTAAAAACAGGCGTCGGCTCATACCACAGAGGTCACATTAACGGAGGCACCGTCATTGAGGTTACAGACGGTGGATTTGACGTACGCCATGAATTCGTGGAAGCCATATCCCCCCGCAATGAGGACTAAAAGATGTTTACGTTAAACAAAGAAAAGAATAAAGATTTCACAGTTCTCAACATCGGAGACCCACAGATAGACAACGAATTGTGGGGACCTGACAACCTCTCATCGTTGGAAACTGTAAAAATCACGCTCGGAGAGATAATCCCGAAGGTAAAACCCGATATGATCACTGTAACGGGAGACCTTGCCGACGAGTACGGACGGGATCTTTACGAAGATATAATAAGCTACGTTGATTCTTTCGGTGTTCCGTGGGCACCCGTTATGGGTAACCACGATCACGAGGACGGGTGTGACCCATTCGTTATAGCGGAAATGCTTGCTGAGACAAAGCATTGTATTTTTGAGGTGGGAGACCCGTCCATGGGATGCGGACACTATACCGTAGTCATTGAAGAGGACGGTCGTCCCGTCACGGCGTTTATTATGATGGACAGCCACCACAGAATAGAATTGACCGATGAAAACGGTAATTACAGACGTGCTGTCGTACCGCTAAGCGAGGCTCAGTACAGGTGGTATGAGGAGCAGATCATATTGCTGCGCAGCATCGGATGTGAGGATTCGGTCCTTGTGAACCATTTTCCGCTTTACGAATATAAGTTAGCATGGAACGCTGCAATAAAACCCGATGTTGATCTCTCAAGCGTGCACGGATGGGACCCTGAGGCTAAAAGTATCTGGCGGGAGGAATACGCTGATTCTTTTGGGATCAACTATGAACCGGTTGAGCCTGAGGTTGAGGAAAGCCGCCTTTTCGAGATCGTCCACCGTCTCGGACACACGAAGAATATTCTTTGCGCTCACGACCACGGCAACGCCTCGTCCATTGTATATATGGGAATCAGACTGACATACTCCCTGAAAACGGGGACCGGAGGATACTTAATGCGGCAAAACGGATGCGCCGTCATCACAGTTGGAGACAGTGGCGTAAAAAATACCCGTTACGAATACGTAGCTCTGCATTAGATCAGGCACGAAGACTGTAATTTGCAGGAAAACACATGACAAAACCGCAGAAAAGATCACCTCAGCACCATGGATGAGGAAATCACATATGCAATGGAAAATTCCTTATGGAAGAGCATAAGAGGCAACGGATAAGCTAAGGGGTTGTCGCAAGTTCGATTAAACAAACTTGCGACAACCCCTCATCTCATTTTATTTGCAGATAAATCAACTATTCACACCTAAAACTATCCCGTACCGCCGGCACTGCTTATGGTCTATGCCTACAAATAGAGGGCTACCTTGTACTCAAGGTAACCCTCATTTTTTCAAATTTTATAATTCTTCAGCGTCATCAAAGTAGTCCCTATCGAAGAATTCTTTCAGCGTTATTCCCGCACCCTCACAAAAACGTTTGACAGTTATAACTTTTGAACACTTTGTTCTTCCCTTTACAAGGTCATATATTGCTGACGGCGACATTCCTCCCTTTAGGGAAGCATCGCAAATGTTTATTCCCTTTTCCACGCAAACTTCATTTATCCGTTTAACAATAGCATCATTCAATTTCATAATTGCGTTTCATCCTTTCACGGAATTCCACAATTATTATATGATTATCAGCAAAATTTCTCTCGTGGAGTTCCACGATATTGACTCGTTGTAAAAAATATGATACAATATTATCGGAGTTCCACGATTTCAGGAGGGTGTTATGATTATAACTTTCATAGGTCACAGTAAACTGAACGATAGTAATTTATTACGTGAGCAACTATACACAACAATTATGAAAAACATCAAACCTAAAGAAAACAATACTTTTTATTGCGGAGGTTACGGTGATTTTGATAAACTGTGTGCCGTAGTTTGCAAATCAATAAAAGATTCTGTTCCTAATTGCGAAAGTGTATACATATCGCCCTACTTCACTCCATCAGCACAAAAAAAGATGCGTTACCTTATTGAGTCAAACCTCTATGATTCCACTATATATCCTCCTATTGAAGATGTACCTCCTAAATTTGCCCTTATAAAACGAAACGAGTGGATGATAACTGAATCCGATCTTGTTATTTCATATGTTAGGCATACATACGGTGGAGCGTATAAATCATTAGAATATGCTCGAAGAAACAAAAAACGGATTATTAACTTAACGGAATAATATACTTGTTACTCAAAACCAAAAGAAAAGAACGGGAGGACGATTCAAATCGCCCTCCCTTATATTCCCCTATCACCTAAACAATTCAAGGAAAAATACACCGTTCTTGTCCACCTCAAATTCCTTGCCCTTAAGGTACTTTATCTCCTCTTCATCGGAGTTAAAGCGGAGCTTATATGACGACAGTGCCTGATATTTATATCCAAGACGTCTGTCCGCGGCATTGATGCCGTATTTGCCGTCACCCACGAGAGGATGACCGATCGACGCCATGTGGGCTCTTATCTGATGGGTACGTCCCGTCATGAGCGTAACCTCAAGAAGCGCCATATTCCTCTCTTTGTTCACCTTAAGCGTACGGTATCCCGTAATCATCTCTTTGGAACCGCGAATCTGGTGCTTAAGCACACGCACGGTGTTCGTTTTGTGATCCTTGATGTGATAATCCTTCAAGGTAGCCTCACGCTTCTCGGGTATTCCGTGAACGGCGCAAAGATAATATTTCCCAAGCTCACGCTTTCTGATCGCCTCGTTTACGGCACGGAGAGTGGGCGCATTTTTCGCCGCTATTACGATACCGCCCGTGTTTCTGTCGATGCGGTTACAGAGGGCGGGAACGAAAGAATTTTCATTTTCAGGCTGATACTCACCCTTTGCCACAAGATACGCCTTGATAGCGAAGATAAGCGTAGTTCTCTCGGCCTCTTCGGTGCGATTCTTGTCACCCTCGTCGCCCGTATGTACAAGCACACCCGGCTTCTTGTCAACGAGAAGGATATTCTCGTCCTCGTAAACCACGTTAAGCTGTACGTCCGCTCTGTCATACTCCGCATTCGAGGTGGTCTCGGAGAAGAACTCGTCGGGAATGTACATTTCAATTACGTCACCCACCTCAAGCTTCTGCTTCTCCTCGGCTCGACGTCCGTTTACCTTGATCCTTTTCTTTCTTATGTATTTGTACATCAGCGACATGGGCAGTCCCTTCACAGCTTTGGTGATGAACTTGTCAAGTCTCTGCCCGCTGTCGTTGGCGTTTACGGTAAATGTTTTCATGTTTTCGAGTTTTGCCTTTCTTTCAGCCTAAAATCACTTAATTATTCCGAAGCGGCGGACTATCACGTCCGTGCCGTCGCTGACACGCTTCAGCACATAGTCTGCGCTGAGAATATCGCCCTTTACTCTTACTCCAACGTAAGACACGCATCCCTTTGGTGTTTCTACGATATCTCTGAAATATCCCGCAGACACCTCGTCCATGCCCTCTCCGCATTCTATCACGCGGTCTTGGTTTCCCGCACACCCTGCCTCAACGTGTATGGGACCCGCAGGCTTTACAGCAAGACGGTAATACTGTCCATTCAGCTTTTTTATAACGTAAGGCGAAGGATAAGTCGGATCGGAGCCATGTCGTTCTGTGTGCCAAGGAGTTGCAA
>JAZUBG010000204.1:0-7528 GCA_045638405.1 Eubacteriales bacterium
AACTGTTAATGCACTCGGTCATACAGAGGTAATTGATGGGGCAGTTTCTGCAACTTGTGTTGATACAGGTCTTTCAGAAGGTAAGCACTGTTCCGTATGTAATGAAGTTATCGTAGCTCAGCAGGTGATCCCCGCTCTCGGACACGATTTTGCCGACGAGTGGACAGTTGACATCGAGCCTACCACCGAATCCGAAGGTCAGAAATCCCGCCACTGCTCACGTTGTGACGAGATCACTGACATCATCGTAATCGCAAAGCTCGTTGAGATCTTCGATTCTACAAAGAAGTTCACAGACGTAGTAGAATCTTGGTCAAAGGCAGGCATCGACTACGTTGTATCCTACGGTTACATGAACGGTACGGGCAACGGTACGACATTCAGTCCGTCGGACACCATGACGAGAGCGATGATCGTTTCCGTACTCCATCGTATAGCAGGCAAACCTGCGCCTTCCGCAAAGAACCCCTTCGTTGACCTTGAAGCAGGTCAGACATGGTATCACGATGCGGTAATTTGGGCATACGAAAACGGAATCGTAACGGGAACAAGTGCTACAACGTTTGCTCCTACAGGCGCTGTAACCCGTGAGCAGATGGCAACGTTCCTCTATAGATTTGCGAAGTACATGGAAGAGGACACTTCCACCAAGGCTGACCTCAGCACATTCCCCGACGAAGGAAAGGTTGGTTCATGGGCATATGATGCTCTCGCATGGGCGAACGCCGAGGGACTTATCACCGGTGCCAAAGGCACCGATGGTATCACCCGCCTTGATCCGCAAGGTGCCGCAACACGTGAGCAGGTTGCGACGATCCTCATGAGATTTTGCGAGAAGTTTGAGAAATAATTAAATAACAAGTACCGAGTGTTGACTTGAAAGTCAACACTCGGTACTTTTACTGTAATAGTTATACATACTTGTGTACCCGTTTATGTTCCATGTGTTTCTCAGGCACATATACCAAATCGTTACGTGTAAGATATTCTACCCAGTAAGTTGTTTCATAACTAAAAAACAGAATTGTGAAACAAATGACATAAATTTCTGTTTTCTATGGAAATCACGGATATTTTCTGCTATAATTCTTAGTAATAAATGATCATTTAATGAGGTGATACAAATGAAATATAATCTTAAAAAAATATTCAATATGAAAATATTTTTAACTCTTCTTTTCCTCATTACTCTTATTGCAGGTGTCACGACTACGGCTTATGCCGATTCCGACAGTGAGAACGGGACCACCTTGGAAAGCTTCTGTGTTAATGAAACGGGGGAGATTACTTCATGCACCGAAAGTGTGGTCTTCCCATTACAAAAAGCCTCTTTTGATAAAGAAACTACCTTTTATACAGTAAAGGACGCCGCAGCTTATTTAAGAGCTGAGATGGTCAATCGAAGTGAAATAGTCACTGTAACCGTGAAATGCAGTACAGCCCACTCTCTGAACCATAAAGATCTGTTTTTCTCAGCAATGGAACATACTGGTGTGCCGAATGAAGGTGACTATATTTACAAGCATTGCGGAGGATACTCAGTATATACGATTTCAGGTACCGATGACGGCGAAATGTACCGCACTTTCGAGTATTCAATCATATGGTACACCACACATGAAATGGAAAAAGAAATGGACACCGCCATCAGTAACCTTCTCAGCAAACTTAACCTTGACGGCAAAGATGAGTACACTAAGATAAAAACGCTTTATGATTACATATGCAATAATATGACGTACTACTGCGACGAATTTTCAGAGGAAGACCCAACACTCATCTATACTGCATATTCCGCGTTGATGAATAATACCGCAGTTTGTCAAGGTTTTGCTTCGCTTTACTACAGACTTTGCCTTGAAGCGGGAATTGACTGCCGCGTGATTTCGGGTGAATCTTCAGGAGAAAATCACGCATGGAATATCGTGCGGATCGGTAACGTTTACTATAATGCAGATTCAACATGGGACCTCGGCCTTTCGGTTTTCTACAGATATTTCATATGTACCGAAAATAATTTTCCCGATCACAAAAGGGACGAGGAATATGACACCGAAGATTTCCATGAAAAATATCCAATGGCGACCACACCATATACCAATACTGTTTCCGCATCGGGAAAACTGAACTCATTTATCACCTGGACTCTTGACGGCAACACCGGTGTGTTGTCCATAGTCGGTACGGGACCTATGCCTGATTTCGCAAATCAAGGCGCTCCGTGGTTTGAGTATCATGAGAACATCACCTCGATTGTAATCAGTGAGGGAATCACCACTGTCGGCAAATACTCCTTCGTCCGATGTAAAAACGTAATCTCCGTAAGTCTACCCTCCACACTGAAGGAAATTAAATATCACGGATTTAATAACTGCCGTTCTCTTGTCAGCGTAAGTTTACCGCCTTCTCTTGTCACCCTTGACACAAGCGCTTTCGGTGAATGCTCTGCACTTAAAGAGATAACTGTCCCCGGCAGTGTTAAAAATTTTGGTTCAAGCGTATTTTCCCACTGCGGTATAGTCACCGCTACCCTTGAAGAGGGCATCACCGTTTTGCCCGACAGTATGTTCTATAACTGCGACTCACTTGTAAAAATCAATCTCCCGTCTACTCTTACGGCAATTGAAGATACGGTGTTCAGAGATTGCAGTAAGATTTCCGTATTTACCGTTCCCAAATCGGTTACGTCTGTGGGATACGGCGTATTTTCCGATTGTGTAAATCTCGAAAACATTTTCGTGGAAGACGGAAACTCTCATTTTTGCGATATTTCCGGTGTGTTTTACTCAAAAGATAAGAAAACTTTGCTTTGTTATCCTGCGAAAAGAACGGGTTCATACACGATACCGGACGGTACTGTTACCGTTGCAGGAGCAGCTTTTTCGGGTGCTACCAAACTGTCAGCGATAACATTCCCCGAAACACTTACACGTATAGAGGATTATGCTTTTGCATGGTGCTACAGCCTGAAAAACGTCACTGTAGGTAAAAACGTGACTTTCGTGGGAAGATACGCCTTTGGATTCTGTGAAAAACTCGTTTCAATCGAATTTTTAAATCCCCATACCGAACTTGATTCTTACGGCATATGTAATTGTATAAGTCTCACAAGTATCACTTTGCCCGCAAATCTTACCGAGATACCATTCGGATTTTTCGACGAGTGCATGAGTCTTGTCACAATAAATATTCCAGAATCGGTAAAAAAAATAGATCAAAGTGCATTTTACGGATGTAAAAAACTTACAAGCATAACATTGCCCCCGTCAGTAAACGAAATTCCTGTAAGCGGCTTCCGCAGATGCTATAATCTTAAGGAAGTTTACGTAATGGGCGAAATTAAAAAAATCGGTCGAAATGCTTTTGAAGAATGTGATTCTTTATCATTCATATATTTCGCAGGAAATATCTCAAATGTAGACTCCACCGCATTCGAAAGTGCACCAAATATCACTGCGGTATATTTTGCAAATTCATCTGCGGCTTCAAAGGCAAGCGGTACATCCGCTTACAGCGGACTGCTGAAAAACGCCAAAACTGTAGGAATCCCCTCAGAAACATCGGCAAACTCGTTTATCAAAAACAATTTTACGCTTTCCTCGGATGTGAATTTTCTCTACACAGATTTTACTCTCTACTCCAAGCACACCTGCACCTGGAAAGGCTCAGGTACCATATCCACGGAGCACGGAAATGTACCGACGGGTAAATGCTCTGTATGTAACGCTCAAAAAAATTCCGCGGAAATAGTACACACATACACCCCGCAAAAAAGTGTCGCACCTACCTGCTATTCAATGGGCTACACAGTATATAAGTGTACAGCGTGCCCAAAAGTCTACAACGATGACTACATACCCGCCATCTCACACAGCTATTCCGAACAAGGATGGTTCAGCTTGCCCACCTGTACAGAAGACGGATTTATCTATTTTGCTTGTGAATACTGCGGAGACTTATATTTTGAAACAGTCAACGGAAGCGCTCTCGGTCACAGCTTTTTAGAGTATGGATATTCTTCTACCTGTATGGAAGAAGGTTTTATTGAACGCGAATGTGAGAGATGCTATTACTATGATTTCGAAATGCTTCCCCTTGCCCCACATGAAGAGGTAATTGAGTACGGGCTCCCGCCTACCTGTACTGAGAGCGGTATTACTAACAGTAGTTTCTGTTCGTATTGTGGTACGATACTTGTATCTCCCATCGTAATCCCCGCAAAGGGACATAGCTTTGGTGAGTGGGTTGTCACAAAACCTGCGACCGAAGATAACGAAGGTGTTAAAGAGAGAACTTGTTCCGCTTGTTCCTTTAAGGAAACTGCAAGTGTGCCCAAACTCGAACATGTACACGATTACAGCGCGATTGTAACCGCCCCCACTTGTACCGAAAAGGGCTTTACAACTCACACCTGCCGTTGCGGCGACAGCTATGTTGATGGTTATACATTAGCAACAGGACATAGTTTTGGCACATGGACAACAACAACCGCCCCGACTTGCACCGCATCGGGCACAGAGCGCCGTGATTGTGCGAACTGCGACCACTACGAAACAAGAACTGTTCCCGCACTCGGTCACATCGAAGTGATCGACAACGTTGCAGCCGCAACTTGTACTGCAAGTGGACTTACCGAAGGCAAGCACTGTTCGGTATGCGGTGAAATCCTCGTTGCACAGCAGGTGATCTCAGCACTTGGTCATACCGAAGTTGTTGATGTAGCAGTCGAAGCAACCTGTACAACAAGCGGACTCACAGAAGGTAAACACTGCTCTGTATGTAACGAAATTCTCATAGAACAGGGAACAGTAGCTGCACTTGGACACAATTTTGCCGAGGAATGGACAGTCGACGTGGAAGCGACAACAACAAGTGAAGGTCAGAAGTCCCGTCACTGCACAAGATGCGATGAAATCACTGACATCATCGTTATCGCAAAGCTCGTTGAGATCATCGACACGTCGAAGAAGTTCAATGACGTTGTATCAACCTCCTGGGCGAAAGCAGGTATCGACTACGTTGTATCCTACGGCTACATGAACGGTACGGGCAACGGTACGACCTTCAGTCCGTCGGATACTATGACGAGAGCGATGATCGTTTCCGTACTTCACAGAATCGCAGGTAAGCCTCAGACAACTGTAAATAATCCTTTCAAGGATCTTGAAGCGGGGCAGACTTGGTATCATGAAGCGGTACTTTGGGCGTATGAAAACGGAATTGTAACGGGAACAAGTGCTACCACATTCGCTCCCACAGGTGCTGTTACCCGCGAGCAGATGGCAACGTTCCTGTTTAGATTCGCCAAATACATGGAAGAAGACGTCTCTAAGAAGGCTGACCTCAGTACATTCCCCGACGAAGGTAAGGTTGGATCATGGGCGAAGGATGCTCTCTCGTGGGCTAATGCAGAAGGTCTCATTACGGGCGCAAAGGGAAGTGACGGTGTCACCCGTCTCGATCCGCAGGGTGCCGCAACACGTGAACAGGTTGCGACCATCCTCATGCGTTTCTGCATCGCAACAGAATAATATATCTTAAAGCGAGATTTATCAACAAAATCTCGCTTTTGATATTTAATTATAAGAGTATTACTCAGCACTTGATAATTTTTCATCATAAAACAACAAAATTTGAAAAAACACTTTTCAAATCCGCGCTGATGCTTTATAATAATATTTAGAAGAACAACCGAGGAGGTTACGTTTCGTTATGAATTATGTTGACATAGAAAAATACGCAGGTCTGCAGCCTTTGGCACAGCCTTACGAAAATGGAAAAGTAAAGCTTCAGAACAGAGTCTGCTTTCAACCAATGGAGGGGTGCGACTGTAACGAGGACGGCTCTCCCAGTAGTCTTACAATAGAAAAATACTTAAAGGCGGCAAGGAGCGGCGCGGGACTTGTGTGGTTTGAGGCTAACGCAGTATGTCCCGAAGGACGTACAAATCCGCGACAAATGATGCTTACCGGAGAGAATCTTCCCGAGTTCAAAAAGCTTCTCGCTAATATGAGAAAGATCGCCGCTGAGGAGACGGGAGTGTCTCCCGTGTTCATTCTTCAGCTCACTCATTCGGGACGTCAGAGCATCAGTCCCATGATCGCCTACAGAAATCCCGTTTACGAAGAGCGCCGTCCCGTGACGGATGATGCCATAGTAAGCGACGAATACCTTGATACGCTTCCCGCAAAATATGCTGAATCCGCACGCCTCGCTGTAGCGGCAGGTTTTGACGGAGTTGACGTAAAGTCCTGTCACGGATACCTTTTCCAAGAGCTTCTTTCAGCCTTCAACCGTGAAGGCAGATACGGCGGAAGCTTTGAAAACCGTACGAAGCTGTACCTTGACAGTATCCGCGCGGTCAAAGCGGTATTACATGAGGATTGTCTCGTTACAACCCGTCTCAGCGTGTCCGATATGGTGAAGAAGCCTTACGGATTCGGTACCGACGAGGAAGGAAGGCTTGACCTTACCGAGCCTGACAGACTCATCACGCTTCTTGTACGCGAGGGTATCTCCATTCTCAACGTGACCGTAGGTAATCCCTATCACAATCCTCACGTAAACCGTCCCTACAGACAGGGAGGCTACGCTCCTCCGGAAACGGCTGAGAAGGGACTTGAACGTTTTGAAGTAATAGAGCGTCACATCAAGGAAACGTACCCGAATCTCACCGTTGTAGGCTCGGGACTTTCATACTACAGAGACGATCTTATCTCCCAGTCGGAAAGACAGCTCAAGGAAGGAATCTGCGACGTTATCGGCTACGGACGTGTAAGCCTTGCGTATCCTATGCTCTACCGCGATAGCCTGAAGGGCGAGTTTAGTCCTAAAAAGTGCTGTCTTGCCTGCTCAAAGTGTACTCTCCTTATGAGAGCGGGACAGGTTTCGGGATGCGCGGTATTTAACGAATACTACAGAGACCTTTACCGCCGTACCTGTATGAATAAGTAAATTACGAGGTGGATCTGATATGAATACAGAAAACAAAGTTGCCATTGTAACGGGAGTTGCGGGCGGTATAGGAAAAGCGTGTGCCCTCGCTCTCGCCGCCAAGGGATTCAAGATCGTGGGCATGGGCAGAAAAACCGATCCCGATCTTGCGGATTTTGAAGGCTACAGCTTGACCTACGTCAGCGGAGACATCTCTGACGGGGACTCAAGAAAGCGCCTATTTGACACTGCTGCAGATGCGGGTAGAATAAGTGTGCTCGTAAACGTTGCGGGTATAGCTCCCCGCGTGAGACGGGACATTCTTGAGATGACCGAGGAGAGCTACGACGAGGTAATGTGCATCAACACCAAGGGAACGCTGTTCCTCACACAGATGGTGGCAAACTATATGCTCGCTCAGGCGAAGTGCGATGGGGTCAGAGGCTACATCGTGAACGTTTCTTCATGCTCCGCATACACAAGCTCACCCAGCCGGGGAGAATACTGCATCTCCAAGGCGGGAGTTTCAATGATAACCAAGCTTTTTGCCGACAGAAGTCGGATCGTAGGCATGTCGTTCTGTGTGCCAAGGAGT
>JAZUBG010000205.1:0-15737 GCA_045638405.1 Eubacteriales bacterium
AGAAGATGAGTAAGTCCAAGGGTAACGTAGTTGACCCTAACGACGTTGTTGACGCATACGGCGCAGACGTTCTCAGAATGTACATCCTCTTCATGGGTGACTACGGCGCAGCTGCTCCCTGGAGCGAAAACGGTGTTAAGGGTTGTAAGAGATTCCTTGAGAGAGTATCCGCTCTCTCCGACATGGTTCGTCCCGGCGAGACAACTGCCGAGCTTGACAGCCTCATGCATAAGACCCTCAAGAAGGTTACAAGTGACATTGAGGAAATGAAGTTCAACACCGCGATCGCGGCAATGATGGCTCTTGTAAACAAGATCTACGAGGTAGGCGGTCTTACAAAGAACGAGCTTATGACCTTCGTTAAGATGCTTTGTCCCTTCGCTCCTCACATCTGTGAGGAAATGTGGGAAACACTTGGCGGCGAAGGCTTCGCTTCTCTCGCTGAGTGGCCCGCTTACGACGAGGCTAAGTGTGTTGACAGCGAGATCGAGATCGCAGTACAGATCTCGGGTAAGCTCCGCGGAACTATCGTAATTCCCGCTGACGCAAAGGCTGACGTGGCAATTGCTACAGCTAAGGCTGACGAGAAGATCGCTGCGGCTCTTGAAGGTAAAAATATCATCAAGGAGATCTACGTCCCCGGCAAGATCGTAAATATCGTTGCAAAATAATAAAAATACTTAAGAAACTTTTCAGGAATGTATTGACAAATCGTGAAAAGTAAAGTATAATGTCTAAGTGATAGTGCAAACTGTCTGTTTCCAAGTGCGAAGGGAGGGAATGTTGATGGCAGAAGTTAGAGTAAAGGAAAATGAATCACTTGACAGCGCGCTCCGTCGTTTCAAGAGACAGTGTCAGCGTTCAGGTATTCAGGCAGAGCTTCGCAAGAGAGAGTGCTATGAGAAGCCCAGCGTAAAGAGAAAGAAGAAATCCGAAGCTGCAAGAAAGCGCAAGTATAAGTAATACAGAGGTTTCAACCCTGCCGAATATTCGGCAGGGTTTTTTCGTATAAAAAATTCAAAAAATTAGAAAATCACCGAAGGTTTTTACTATTTCCATCCGTCTAATAGATGAACGGCCGTGAAATACACTCGAAAGGGGGAGCATGATGGATAAAGGCCAAACTTATTACGAAAAGTATCTTGAAGGTGACGAAGATGCCCTTCTCGATATTTTAAGGGAATACCGCGACGGACTGGTACTATACATAAACACTCATGTCGGTAATATATCTCTTGCGGAAGAAGTGGCACTTGATACATTTGCAAAGCTTACTGTAAAAAGACCGCGTTTCCGCGGAGAAGGAAGCTTTAAGACCTGGCTGTATGCTATCGGCAGAAATCTTGCCATAGATACTCTGCGAAAACGTAAAGATCACGTACCCCTTGATGAGGTGGAGGGTGTCAGTGCGACGGATATTTTGATCGAAGAAGAATATCTGCGCACCGAGAAGAATGCCGCTGTCAGACGTTGCATGAACAACCTGAAAGCAGAGCATACACAGGCATTGTGGCTGGTGTATTTTGAAAATTTCACCTATGCAGATGCGGCGCGGGTAATGAAAAAGACAAAACGTCAGTTTGACAGCCTCATATTCAGAGCAAAAACGTCTCTGAAAGCAGAACTTGAAAAGGAGGGAATTACTCATGATGAGCTATGAAGAATCAGCGGCTGAGATCCGCAGACGACGCGATGCGTTAATTCAAAATAAAAAGAATATGATAAAAAAAGTGATTACCGTACTGTCTGTAGTTTTGCTCTTTACGGTGGTAGGCGGAGCATCGATCTTTATCGGTCTTGACCGTAAGGACGTGCCGAACAAACCTCCGAAGGTGACGGCAGCACCTATCACAAACGGTGAAACTGAAAGTATCGGTGACGAAACTTCAAATCTGACTGATACAGATGGTGATTCTGCTCCGTCTGAATCTGTGACGGAAAGTGACCTCGAATCAACCGATAGTGAGTCTGCGACAGGTAGCGAATCCGAGACAGGTAGCGAACCTGAGACAACTGAGCGTGAACCGGAGACGACTGAGCGTGAGCCTGAAACGGACCCTGAAACTCCAACTGAAATATCGACGGAAATAGACCCGATTACGCCTGATAAGACGCCCGAAGAAGATTTGTCGGAGGATCAGGTAGATACACCATCGCAAACTGAAGGGTCCGGCGGAGCACATTATGAAGATTTCTCGACAAGTTCGGGAGAAACGGATGATCCTGTCGTTACTCCCGATGAAGCCCTCGATATTGAAGACGTGTCACCTGAGGAAGAAACTAAGTATACCGAGAGTTATTCATACATCCAGTATACCTATTATTTTGAAGATACCCGTATGTTTTATGACGGAGTTTCGCCGCTTCCGACAAAAACACAACAGTATGAACTTTACCAAGGTGACGAAAAAGACATTGTAGAGAAACAGCGTATTAAAGATTACGTTGTATGTCTTTACGGAGATGCGTACGATTTCAAAAAATTCGACGATGATAAGTTAAACGGTTTATCATATCATCCCGGTGATAAGTATATGACCGGAAGAGGAATCACGGGCGGTTTTAGAGGAATCAGCTTTACCCTTGACGTAGGAAAAGTTGACGGCTATTTTGACCTTGAGCATGACGAAGTCATTGACTACGTTAAGAATATGAAATATTATCAGGCAGCCGTTGACTATCTTGATATTGAAGATCCGTATTTTAAGGTTGAAGAGGAACTTCGTAGCAGTCACCACCATTCTTATGATATCTTAATTTGCGAAAGAAAAGAGTATCTGGACACTAACGCAAAAGACTATTTTGGTGGATACGTTGAAGTGGAAATTGATTTTGAAGACTTCGAAGATGATTCTAAAGATAAAGTCACAGTACGCTATTTTTTGAAACTGCCGTATTACATTGTTTCTAAAAGAGAATCTGATACAGTGTCATACGCTTCGGCAGTAAACGAAATCCTGACAAGACACTATCTTGGTGATGATCTCGAGTACGTTAAAACAAATTTGAAATGTATTCCACGTTTCAATGCAGCCACAAACGCCGCTTGTGCACCTCGTTACGATTTTTACGTTGAATATTTGGACGCGAACGGTAATAAATACTATAAGTTTTTAGGTAACGTTTCCATGTTTGACATGGATAATTCCGTAGAAACACCATACGTTGAACCGGAAATCAAACCTGACACTGAAGGGACCGTGGATAATCACGTAGTCCGTCCCACAGAAGGACCGTCTATCCCGACGTACGATTACGATAATTTCCATATATCAACAAACTACTATTCGTATGAAGAGTTCCGTGATGCTTTCGTTAATTTCGATAAAGCAACGCTGTTCGATATTTCCGAGGCTGAAAAGAAATATCTCTTTGATACAATAAGTAAAACAACAGTATCGGATGACGAGATAAGATACGGGATCTTCGGTAATTTCCGAAAAAATATTCTTGACAGTAACACTATAATGATCCCCTATATTGATGGAAAATCTTTGCTTGGAGAATACAACGAATTTACACATATCAATCTGATGTCTTCAAACGATTCTTCAAGAAAGCCGAGTATCTTTTTCAGTGCACAGCATCCTGAACTTTCTGCAATATATCCGATTTCTATATATACTACTTACATGGATCCTGCTATTGCAAAAGAGGCAGAGGTCAAGGGCGGAACGTGGGCAACCTCCGTAATGTTCCCAAAAGCTACGACTACAGTTACTTATGATGAGTGGGTTACTTATTATGCAGCGCAGGGAATAGACATAGCCAAAAATGCATCTGTATATGAAAAAGAGTATAATATCGGCGGACGTACTGTATTGACAGCAGTGTATGAAAATACTTTGGATGAGGAAAACTCTGACCTCACGATTCGTTTTACCTATGACGATATATACATTTGTATGAGAGTAAAGAGTTCCGTCGCCGAAGAAGTTCTCGCAAACTTTGCGCTGTACGAATGTGATCTTACAACCGGTAAACCCCTCCGAGACACCCCCGGCAGAAGCGAAGGATTTTGGACGGAAAACTAACCGCATAATAACTGAATAATGAAGTAACAACTCCGAGAAATCGGGGTTGTTGCTTTTTTAGTGGAAATATCGGTAAAACAGGTGTATAATAAAGTTACGGAAAAAAGAAAAAGATATAAACAAAAATCTCAAGAAAATTTCAAAATCACCCGTGTGATTTCGGGGAAAATATCCGTCTAATAGATAACGGCCGTAAAAATCTAAGGAAAGGAGTGTCCTGATATGAGTGTAAACGAAAACATCTACCAAAAATACCTCGACGGTGACCAAGATGCACTGTACGATCTTGTTGAAAACTACAAAAACGGACTTGTTTTGTACTTAAGCAGTATAGTCAACGATTTTCACACAGCCGAGGACCTTATGGTTGATACCTTTACGAAGCTCATAATAAAAAAGCCCCGTTATTTGGAAAAATCAGGCTTCAAGACGTGGCTTTACGCAATCGGACGCAACCTTGCCATAGATTACCTAAAAAAGCAAAAGCACGCAGTACCTCTTGACGAGATAGAAAATTACGTATCCGACTCGGACGGTGTCTTGGAACAGGCATTGCTCGATGAACGAAAGAGAGAGGTACATAGGGCCATGGGAAAGCTAAAAAGCGAACACAGGCAGGCTTTGATACTCGTTTTCTTTGAAAATATTGAGATCACGGATGCGGCTAAAATTATGAAAAAGTCTCGCCATCAGTTTGACAGCTTGCTTTACAGAGCAAAGGAAGCATTAAGGCGTGAGCTTGAGAAGGGAGGTTTTAATTATGATGAATTCGCGTGATATTGTTGATGAGATAATTAAAAGAAAAGATATTTACATAAAAAACAGAAACAAAAAAATAAAAAAAGCGTTGACCGTAATGTCCGTTGTACTACTGTTCACCGTAATAGGCGGTGCATCGGTCATGATCGGTGTACAGAGAAAAGATACGCCGACAAAACCGCCGAAGGTTACTTTGTGTACTGGGGATACAACCGAAGAAAAAGAGACAGGCACGACGGAGACTACGGATTCTTCAAGTGAAAGCATAAATGGCGAGAGCAGTGAAGATAAGTCTGAAGTCAGTGACACTGAAAGTGAGGTGCCTACCGAGGAATCGAGTGAGGTGCAGACATCTGAGCCTACCGAGATTCCGACTGAGGAACCGACCGAGATTCCTACCCCCGAGATCACTGAGGAGCCTACCGAAGTACCGACAGAACCTAAACCAACAGAACCTAAACCGACAGAACCCAAACCAACGGAGCCGGAGCCGACGGAGCCGGAGCCGACGGAACCTAAACCCACAGAACCGGAGCCGACGGAACCTGAACCAACGGAACCGGAGCCGACAGATCCCCCCGTAACCGATTCTTGCGAGAGTTTTCCGCCGGTGACCGATCCCACTGAAGGACTCGTTCAGATAGGAAAGCTTGAGTCTAAACCGTTTTACCCCAAGGTGAATCCTGATTATTATTATCCTCCGTCCGGTGGCGGAATGAGTTTTGACAGTTTTGAGGGTGGTGATCCCACGGTCGAATATCAACTCGGATACGAGGGCTTGTTTTACGGTAATGGTGAGCCGGTTAAGTACAGTTTCTTTGCAGACGATTATTACTTTATAACCTCGGACAATATGCCGACAACTGTTACGAACTATTCCATACTCGGCAAATTCCTTCAGGATGAAAAGCTTTGCGTGGAACGCCTTGTCAAAGAATATTACGGTTTAGAGAGTAAGTACGCTATAGACCGTATCTATTCAGGTTCCTACATTCCCCAAAATGACGCATACGGAACTGAATTTATCGTAAATTTCAAACAGCAAGGAGAGATAGGTGGCATCAATACGTTTATGACGAGGGCTTACGTAACATTGAAGGACACGGAGACCCACCGCAGATGCGATTTTACCTATGATGAGATATATGAGTATATAACCTCGCTTCCGCATTTTCGTGCCTTGCTTGCTTATTCCGGCATTGACGAGTTCACTGTCGAGAGAAAGTATGAAAGATACAGTGACGACCGGTATCATTATGAATTTATCTTCATACCGAAAACCGATGATTACAGTACGGCATGCCTTTATAGGGAAACAAAGTACGTTATGGTTACCGGTGACATAGTGCCACCCGGTACTGCAGAGCCTTCAAAAGCTAACGTCAACTTTTGTGCGGCAGACCTCCCGTGGGAAGTTTATAAAACAATTGATCTTAGGACGTTTGAAGAGGCGTTTGAAGATGTTGCAGCGAAGTTTGAAGAGTTTGGTGTCAGGGAATATTTCGAGAAGAATTTCGTATGTGTAATGGACTATGAACGTACAGACCTTCAATTCTATCTGAAGTTTCTTGACGAAAACGGTGAGATAGTCTACTGTGAAATGCGGAAATACGGTTACACATCCAACGGTAAGCCCGGCGCTTTCGGCCCTCTTGGGCTTGCATCGGTTCGTAAAAGATAGCAGATACAACAACTTCAAAGAAGGACGGTTTTTACCGTCCTTCTTCCGTTTGACACACTTTCTCAAAAATGTTATAATAAAATATCATAAAAGTTGATTTTTTACGGGAGTTTTTTAGCTGACTTCCGTCTAATAGATGAACGTGTTCAAATGGAAGGAGATCCCTATGGTAAACGGTGAGAGTAGCTACCGCCGTTTCCTCGATGGCGATGACGAAGGACTGTTTGAGATCGTCAGAGACTACAGAGACGGTATGCTCCTGTACGTAAACGGGATTGTCGGCAATATTTTCATCGCTGAAGAAGTGGTACAGGAAACATTTGCAAAGTTAATAATCAAGAAACCGCGATTTTTCGGCAGGTCTTCCTTCAAAACGTGGCTTTATGCTATAGCAAGGAATCTTGCCGTCGATGAGTTGCGCCAAAATGGCAATTTCCCACTTCCTATGTCAGAAATAGACGGTACATTGGAAGCGGAAGAATCGGTTGAAAGGGAATACATAAAGGATGAGGATAAAGCTATTCTAAACCGAGCTATTAAAAAGCTGAGTGTCGATCACGCTCAGGCATTGAGACTTAAATATTTCGAGGAATTTTCAAACAAGGACTGCGCGAGGATCATGAAACGCTCCCGACATGCCTTCGAGAATTTACTGTCGAGAGCAAAAGCCTCATTACGTGAAGAACTGAGGAAGGAGGGGTATAGATATGAAAAGCTATAAAGAGGTGGCAGAAGAAGCTATTCGCAGACGTAATGCTTATCTGAAGCTGCGACGTGTAAAAATCAAGAAAGCCGCTTTGATATTAACGGTGTTGTTACTGTTTACAGTAGTAGGTACCGCCTCGGTTATGATCGGGCTTAATACTAAAGACGCACCGAACAAACCGCCGAAAGTGACTTATACTGTCGGAAGTGGTACTGACAGTACGTCAGACACTGAAAATTCGGAAAGAGAAGACTTCACAACAGAAACAGTTGACACGTCCGGTACAACAGATACCTCCGATACAACACAAACCGATGTTACGGACACGACAGAAAAGTCCGAGGTAAGTGACACCGAAAGCGAACCGATTTCCGAGATTCCAAATGACGAGCCTACAGAGTTGCAGACTACAGAACCGACTGAGGAGCCGACCGAAGTACCGACTGAAGTCCCCACCGGGGAACCGACTGAAGTCCCCACCGAGGAACCTACGGAGCTACAGACTTCGGTGCTGACTGAAGAACCGACCGAAAGACCTACTACTTCTGAAGATGACGAACCTCATTCGGGAACTGAGGAAGGATCGTCAACGTCTGAAATTGACGTTCCCGTGGATAAAGATCCTGTGCCACCGGCACATTCACCTGATACGCCCGAAGCCCCAATTGATGGCCCATCCCAGGGAGGACTTGAATATTACAAAAACTCTATGGATTACGGGCTGTTTGTGTATTACTTTGATGATTCGTTCTTTCTTGATGATCCGTCTCAGATCCCTGCCGAGTTAAGCGGTTATAATCCGTCCCAAAGTTTCTACACTGATACGTCATGGGTACAGCGTTTCAAAGAATATCTGAAGCTTGTTTACGGAAACGGATTTTATCCAAATAATTTTTCAGCGGATAACACGGTATACGAATCGTATGACGAAAATGTTATGCAGGGAAATATACAAACAGTACAAAAACATCCTATACGTTTTAACAGAGAAAGTCATGCCATTAACATGTATCTGAAAGTTAACGGATACGGTGAAGTTGATAGAATGTTGTATGATGATGTGATTTTGTTTATTGGACAAATTGACCATTATAAAGCAGCACTGAAGTTCCTCGGAATAAATGATCCGGTGGTGAAAGTTACGGAGTATTGTTACCGTACTTATGGCGAAGACAAGGATAGTTATCAATATTATGTTAGTGTCTGTGACCGATCGGATATTTCAAATTATTTGGATCCTTC
Organism: Eubacteriales bacterium; assembly: GCA_045638405.1. Taxonomy (GTDB): domain Bacteria; phylum Bacillota; class Clostridia; order Oscillospirales; family CAG-272; genus RUG11130. The sequence continues at coordinate 8,423 of JAZUBG010000205.1, forward strand.
AGCCAGAAAAGGTTCGATTTCATTTTCTTTCAGTGTATCAAGCGGAGAAAAAGTCATGCACACACATATGGCGGTTATGTTCCCCTTTGATATGGAAGAATTAATGAAGAAAAAAGTTTTTCCGTATGAAGATGCGGTAGCTCACGTTTTGTCAAAATATGATTACGGAAATGACTTTGAATACGTGAAAGAAAATCTCAAATGCATCGCACGTATCGAACGGTCAGCCCTTCAAACTATGTATCCCGCGTATGAGTTTTACATTAAATATTCAGATAGTAACGGTAACGCTTACTACAGGTCTTTAGGGGAGTACTCCATGTTCAATAATTAATATAATTAACTTACAAGTATCCTCCGTCACTGCCGTGGCGGAGGATATTTTTTCGGAAAGATTAAAAAAATCACAAATTATAGTTGACAAATGTCAACCGATGTGATATACTACAGTTGACAGATGTCAACCGCATATGTTTGTACCAAGAGGTTGACAGATGTCAACCTGATTGAATGTTAAACTTATACATACCTACCTAAGGAGGTGGCGAAATGGATAAACTTATCTTATCGGACGGCGAGTGGAAGCTTATGAACGTGCTGTGGGACGGTAACCCCATGAATCTTACGACTCTCGTGGCTTCTCTTGAAGGGGAAGTGGAATGGACCAAATCCACAGTATTCGTAATGCTTAAACGACTTGTTTCAAAAGGTGCCGTAGGCATTACCGAGGACGGAAAGACTAAACTTTACTATCCACTTGTTGAACGTACCGAAGCAAGTCTCAGAGAGACGGATTCTTTCTTAAAGCGCGTATACAACGGAAGCGTGGGAATGATGCTTTCCTCTCTCGCAGGTAACAAAGGCCTTTCTAAAAACGAGATCTCGGAGCTTCGCCGAATTTTAGACGAGGCTGAACGAAACGCTGATTAAGAGGAGGTGACGTTATGCTTAGTTACGTGATTTCTCTCACACTATTGACTCTTGCTGTAATCATTGTGAGAGCAGTATTCAAAAACAAAATGTCCTCACGTCTTGTTTACGCACTGTGGCTTGCCGTGCTTATCCGTATGGTACTGCCTTTTGACCTTATAAGCATTGACCGCGTGGGTGTTGACTACCTCAGCGCTATCGAATCCGCAGCGGAGCGTGAGATAGTGATCTCGGCAAGCGAGAAAACTGAAAATACAAAGCCGCAGGCGGCAAAACCCGAGTTAAGTACTCCCGCAGTGAACAGTAAACCCGCGGGAGAAAAAGAACCTATCCCGAACATCCCGAATATCGGAGCTTTGGATTCGGGAGAAGCTCATACGGGCAGTATTCAGACCGGTGAAAGCTTTATTCCCGAAATAAACACCGATAAGGTTGAAGAGGGAAGCGGAGCATTTATAGAGTCGGACAGTATCGGTGAAAATCTTGGGGAGAATCGTGAACCCATAGAGATTGAAACGAACGACACTCCGTCCCCCGTGATTCCATCGATTCCTTCCGTTAAAACGGAAACGGGAGCTTCATCTGAACCTGTTCCCGCGGTGCCAAACGTACCGCACGTAGCGCTGACAGATGAACCGAAGGAAGTCAGCGTATCCGTAAAGGAAATACTCGATACCGTTTGGTTTGTCGGTGCACTTGTTACCGCATCAGTGTTTGCTTTTTCATGGATTGTGTTCAGCACAAAGCTTGTACGCAGCAGAAAGTATCTCACGAAGTCGGGAAGAATAAAAGTATACGTCAGTGACAGGATAGCGTCCCCCTGCGTTTGCGGCATAATACCGAAGATATACGTTACTCCCGAGGCGAGAGACAGCGAGAATCTTTCTACCGTGATCCTTCACGAGAGAGTTCACGTGTCTCACGGAGACGTTCTCTGGAACGTGATTCGTATCGCGGCAGTGTCGGTGTTCTGGTACAATCCTATCATCTGGGTGGCGGCGATACTTTCAAAGCGCGACGCGGAATTTGCCTGCGACGAGACGGTAGCACTGAAGCTTGAGGATAAGTCGAAGCTCGAATACGCACGAATGATCGTGGACATGACACCAGCAAAGAAGAATTACGCAGTAAGCTTCGCTGGCGGCCCTATTAAAGAAAGGGTGTTGAAATTGACAAGAAAACATAAAAATAAGATAATCGTAGCTGTGGTAGTCGTTCTCGTTATCGGCATTTGCTGTGCGGCAACGTTCATTGGCTTGAACTACGTAGAAGGCAACGGCGGTGAGACAACGACTGCGACTGAAAAGGAAACGGAGAAGGGAAAAGAGACGGAAAAGGAAAGCGAAACTGATACGGAAAACGATCCTGCTCTCGTGAAAGAAGCCTTTGAAGTATACGAGGCTACGGAGGAAAACATCGCAAAGTACGCTCCCAAAAAATTCGATGTGTCGGGAAGTGAGTATAATTTCAGCCTTATTATCGTTTCCACGAGAGACGTTAAAGGCTTCAGAATCAACCGCCTTAATTGGGACGAAGAGCTTCTCGTTGAAAGCGAAGAGGTAATTGAAGAAGTAGGCGACATTAAGGCAGGCGAGTCGATGCTCATCACCACCGATTCCGTTGAGATTATCGGTTACGTTGGTATCTCTTACACCATTGACGGAACGACCTGTCGTTATTACCCCGCAACAAGCGGCATGGATGGTTCAGCACTCCTTGTGGAGATAGGCGATAATCTTCTTTCCCCAATATTCCCTGTGATACCTGCCGATCAGAGACACATTGGAGGCTGGTCTCAGGGTGGATTCAACTTGGCAATTTATAAGGTGATTGATGGAGAGATTGCTTTTGCAATAGATCAATACAAGGGTTTTGATTACTCTGCAATAGCGGTCCTTCGTGACGGTGAATATGTATTCGGACATGGTATATCACCGTATACGAGCTTTAGTGATTACTACGGAAACAGAGATGACAGCGGTATTACCGGAAAACTTGTTTTCGGTGAAGGTGGCGTTAAAGTTGTCGCTGATGGACAGTTTTTCTTTAACGAAGGTCTTAACTTCACCTGCACAAGCTCGAGCGGTCACGTAAAAAGTGTAGGATTCAGTAAGCTGAGTAATTATAATACTAATTGGAAGGCATATCCCGAAGCGATTTACACCACCAATGAAAGCGTAGAAAATATGCTTATCGAAAAGGGTTGGTTCGACGTTTTAAGTTATGACAGAAAGAATATTTCAAGCTTCTGCGGTGACCCAAACGGAGTTTATAAGTGGGGACTTGAACTCTCGCCCTATGACCCCGAGTACAAAACACCGTATTATACGGTTGTTGGAGAGAGAGGTTCGATTTCCGTAGCAGTAAGATTTGCTTACGACTTCGCAACTGACTCTTGTAGTGTAGTTGATGTATATTACGCAGACAGATTCGGTAATTTACTTAGTGGTGACGATCTTCTCGGTGTAACGGGAGGAAAAACGGGACTTGATGCAGTTCTCGATCCGTCAGACTCTGCTCTTATTGGATTCTTCGACAGCAAGGGATCCGCAGAAAAATGTGACGGAGAACGTTTCGATGGCGAAGAAAACTATACTTCTTCAATCAGTCCCGAAAAACTTGCCGCCATGGAAGATTTTGCGAAAGAAAATGCGGTAATTCCCGAAGAACTGCCCAAATTCTCAAGTGACGAGATATTCGTAAATCCTCCTGATTGGGTATCATCTCGTTTTGACTCTGAATACATTAACGGTGACGGATTCAAGACTTTCAGATACAGCTATTTTGCCGAGCCTACGTTCTTATATCCGCTCGTTGGTGTTGATGCGGTAAGAGAATGGTATGATAAGGTAATATATGCCGACCGTGTAAACAGAGTTGTCACCGATGAAATGTATACGGTTTTATTCGTCAAGTATTTCGAGATACCGAAGGATAAGTTCATTGAGGCGCAGAACGAATACAGAGCGAAGATTCTTCCGCTTCTGAAGTCATACGGTGTAAGTACGACGGACGAACTTTACGAGGAGATCCCTGCAGATATTATTTATACATTCGATAAACTGATAATTGATGAATACTTTTGGAGATATTCAAGGCCACTTTCCGATAAATCGGCTGAAGTGAAGGCAGAACATCTTGAAAAGGCAAAAACGGATATCAGGTACAAATTTATCTGCAGCCTGATTTCAAAAGACGTTTCCGCTCTTGCTGAACTTGCTACGTTATACACTGATTATGACGAGGCACAAAAGAAAGCCTATGAAGAGAAACTTGCCGATATTTCTACAATAGTTTTCAACGGTTACCACGTATTCGAAGATATGGACAATGAAGGACAATTTAGATTTGGATTTACTATAGGCTATAGTGAATTTGATACGCTTCCTCCCGGTCGCTATGAAATGGATTTATCACATGGTATATTTGAGCCGATGGTTGTGATGGATGAAAGAGCAGGGGTAACATATATAGATAAAGTCATGCTGTATGTGGACAGGGTTGATGAAGCCGAGCGATTCTTTATTGAAAACATAATCGATAGTTGGTCTCATTCCGATTTCACAAATCAGAATTTCGCACCGTCTCTTGCACTGTTCTATCTCTACGAAAGAGCCAATGGACTTGATGTTGGTGCCGGTAAAGCCAAACTGACAATGGATGAACTTCGTGAGATTGCCCTCGAAGTATATGCTGATCCCGATTTTGAGATAGACAAATGGCCTTTTGCCTGCTTCAAAGGCGAGAATGGTGGAGACGATTATTACAAGGTACGCGGAATTGGCGGAACGGTGCAATTCCATGACGTGATTTCACGTGATGTAAACGGCAATACTGTTACCTACACTGTAAGGTACTACAGTGACCATCTCCAGCTCGGCAGCGCCCGTGTGGTACAGTATGTTATTGAAAAGACCGACTCTGTCTACGGTTTCAGACTTGTTGCAGTCAAGGAACTTGCTCATGAAGAACCTGACGGATTGTTTACAACATTCAAAAATGAGCTTGAGGTCTCTGCCGAACATCTTGAACTTGCAAAGACCGACCTTCGTTATAAGTGGATAACGTCTTTTATCAGTGGTGATATTGAAGGTTGTGCAGCTGTTTTGAGATCTAATTTATCGGTTAAAGATGGAAACGAATACGTTGATTCCATGGCTCCGCTCGAAACCATTACGTTCGGTAGATACAGCGTGACCGATATAGATGACGAGAATGAGAAAATCTTTGACAGTATGCAGTTTGAATTTACCATCCTCGAGAGTGGATATGATCTGTACCCACCCGGATACTATAAGGCAGTTGTCAGCACAAGCGCACTCTTTAATTTTGAGCTGGAATTCACAGAACGGCCTTCATTTGACGGAGTGGAGAAAATCAATGCTTGGGAGTATGAAAAAATAACCGAAAAGCTGGAACCGGTAAAGGTACTTTTCCATACTGCATACAACGTTAATTATCCCGATGATCCCTATAGTGATACCGTTGGCTGGGAAGAGATGACAAGACACGTTATCAGAACGTACAATGAGGCAAAAGAAGGAAAATATCCTCAAACTTTCGATGCTGAGAATAATTTTACTCCCGAAGTCGTTGCATCTTGGATATATTCATGCTATCGCGGAGAAGAGAGAATAGATTATATGCTCAATGATGACATATACACTGTGAAAGACGGAGAATACGTTTTATACGGAGGCGGCGGTTTTATAGCGTCATATGATATTATCGGATTTGTCGGAGATGTATATCGTATGGAAGAGGGCGGCGCTTATGAATTCAGTGTTGATGTGCTTTATTACGCCGATATAGCTGAATTCGGAAACGCATTCACCGTGAGATTTTCCTTTGCTTCGGTGGCTTCGGTTTACGGCGTTGTACTTGTTAAGATAGAAAAGATAGCCGATAACGGTTTCGATAACTGGAGTTTCAAGAATTGATTGAGTTTTGTCCGTTACACAAAAAATGAATACTGAATGTTGACAAATCCCCCTTTGGTGTTTCGTACAAAACCGAAGGGGGATTTTTGTCTAATGCAATGAAAACGATTTTATATTAAAAATATATATGGACATTTGCACCAATTTATAGTATAATATATGTGTGGGATGTGCGCGCTTTTTTGAAAAATTCAACTGTGAAAGGAGATCACTATGTTTACACTATTTGCTTTATTATCAATCGTTGCAATTTTACTTATCACCTACGCTTGCCGAAAAAAGAGTATCTTACGGGTATCACTGATCTTGCTTCTCACAGTTACGGTGGTACTTCTCGGCGGATGCGGTAAGGAAACTGATTCCGAAATCGGAGCAAAACACGAGACAACGCAGATTACCGAAGCATTAAATAAACAAAGTGAAAAGGATACTTCTGAAGTAACGGCAGCAAAACCTTCTGCCGAGCATCTCGAACTTGCTGAAACCGACGTGCGTTATAAGTGGATCGTCGCTTTCCTTAACGGTGACGCTGAGACCTGCGCGAACATGAGCTGTGATGCTCAGCCTTACGTCATAGAGGACAGAGAAAAGGTTCTGGAAATCATGACAGAGGAACTGCGGAAACTTTTTGACGGCATAACGGTTGCTGACTACAGCGTAGAAAAAATTACAGACGAGTATAAAAATGAATACTTGCAGTTTGATTTTAAGATAGTCGCAAGCAACGTCGAAATATTCCCGTCAGGTGACTATTCCGTGACGATCAGCCGGTATGGACTGTTTTCTCCTTCAATTTACTTCACGCACCGTGAAGGGACAGTGCATATCAGTGATGAAAACGAAGCATTTTTCGCAAACCATATGTTTGACAGTTGGTACGGTGTGACCGATTATCCGAAAGGGAACGGATTTTGGTCATCTCTCGTTCTGTTTTATCTGTATGAACGTGCATATGGTGTGGATGAAACCGTGCCCGGGCTCACCCGTCTGACTCCCGCACAGCTTGACGAGATCGCTCTGGAAGTATATGGAGAGGGCTTTGAGGTAAACGATTGGTGCTTTGAATATCACGATGGTGAAAATGGTGAGGAACCGTACTATACTGTGCGCGCAATGGGCGGTGTAGTTTCGTTTTACAATATAATCTCCCGCACTGAAAATGACAGCATTATCACATATGATGTGGCTTACTATGCAGATCCCATGACGCTTATTCCCGCAAAAATCTTCAGATATACCGTTGAAAAGAACGATTCCGAATACGGTTTTAAGCTTGTAGGTGTCAAGGAGATATATTCAATCGGACTTAAGATTTTATCTCAGGGCGTGTAATGGTTGTTTCCTAAAAAACAAGGTGAAACTCAAAAAAATCTGCGAAAGCTATTGACAAATAAAAATCAAAGTGGTATACTTTATAACATCAAAAACAAAGGCTGTGACGAAGA
>JAZUBG010000206.1:0-5108 GCA_045638405.1 Eubacteriales bacterium
TTTTAACTTCTACTATATACAACAATCGAAAACGTAAAACCGTCTCACTTTTTTTGAAAAAATTTAGATTATTTTGATTTTCTGCAATTTTTTTTGCAAATTTATCCTTAAATTTTAACTTCTACTATATACAACAATCGAAAACGTAAAACCGTCTCACTTTTTTTGAAAAAATTTAGATTATTTTGATTTTCTGCAATTTTTTTGCAAATTTATCCTTAAATTTTAACTTCTACTTATATACAACAAACGAAAAACAAAACCGTCTCGCTTTTTTCAAAAAAAAGAAAAATGTTGGAAAAATCAACATTTTTCTTGAAATATGCTTTTTTAAGATATACTCTCGGCTATTTTTATTACTTCCTCAAGTTCTATTCCTTCGGAAATAATGTCATACATATATCGGTCTTTCCATATCATAATGTATTTGTTGTCTTCATAAACAAATACGTTTGCTTCTACGGTGCCGTTTTTTATCGCTATAATTTTTGAGTCTATTATGTCGTTGTCAATATCTATACCGGCTTCAAAGTCTTTTTGATGAGAAAAAGAAATGAAACCTGAGTCTCCGTTCGTATAGTCACAACTATACAGTGAACGACCAATATACTCGTGTACGACGTTAAACCCATCGGGTATATACGTTGGCTTTTGCACCGTAAACTCTGCGGATTCTTCCGCTTTTTCCTCGGCGGGCGTTTTTTCGTATTTTACCTCAATGTATTCGTCGTGCAAAGTGATGATAGCTCCGAAAAACGCGGCTCTGACGGGAGTGATGGTCATAGCGGCGGCAAAGAAGAGGCTCACCCCGCAAACGAGGACGAGCACGGCAACCTTCAGCACTTTCGCGGAAGCTGTGCGAAATGCTTTCCACTCGTCAAAGCTAAGTTTCCTTAAAACGCGCTTTTCAACGTACGGTGCAACGTCATAGCTGTCGGTATCGAGAGCGAGAAATTCATTTACGTCCGATTCAAGACAACTGTTTGCCCCCACCTTCAGAGCAATACTCAGTTCAAAATCACTAATCTTTGTCATTAAGATACCCTCCGAGTTCTTTTCTTAAGCGGCATACGCTTCTGTGGATTATAGTACCAACTGTAGACGGCTTTATACCGTAAAAATTTGCGATCTCCACGTTCTTCATCTCGTAATAGAATTTCAGGATCATAATGTCTCTGGCAGGAGTTTTTAAATTGTTTATTGCGTTCATCAGCATATCAGAGGTTTCTTTGCTTACAAGCGTTTGGAGCATATCGACCCCCGAGGACGTGACGGAGTCGTCGCCGTACTCTCTCGAGCAGGATGAGACAGCGCCGACGGGTTCAAAGCGAAACTTCTTTTTTCGCTTCAAATAGTTGAAGCAGATGCTTCTTGTGACAATTATAAGCATACGGAGCTGCTCGTTTTCGGACATACCGATAAATTTATCTTTGTATCTGATGACCTTTACGTAGGTTTCGTTTACCAGGTCGTCGGTGACAGCTTTTTCCTTTACAATATTCTCCGTCAGCTTCTTTACGTGGGAGGAATATTTGCGGTACAGGCGCTCTATCTCACTGCGTTCGGTTTTTTCAAGTTGTTCAAGTGCTAATAAAAACAGCATATACGTTTCCTTTTTTGTACTTTCGGTTTGATTATAGCACAAGAGGGACGGATTTTCAAGTTTTTTATTAAAAAGCGGCTGAAAAGCGGGATGCACGAATAAAAAACTCTTGTAAACGGAGTTACTTTGCGGTATAATCTATATATAATATAATTGAAGCTTTTAAGTAGAAAGGATTCTGCCATGGCTAAGATAAAATGGCGCTCGGGTACGCTTTTGGCTCCACTGCCTCCCGCGCTGGTTTCATGCTCCGATGGGGAAAAAGACAACCTTATTACAGTTGGCTGGACGGGTATCATCTGCTCCGAGCCCGCAAAAACCTATATATCTCTCCGTCCTGAGAGATATTCTTACGAGATAATCAAGAAAACGGGGGAATTCGTGATCAACGTGCCCTCGTCACATATCATTCGTTCCATCGACTTCTGCGGCTGCAGAAGCGGACGCACAGTTGATAAGTTTAAGGAATGTCGTCTGACGAAGGAAAAGGCGACGGAGGTAAACTGTCCCATGGTTGCGGAAAGCCCCATCTCTCTCGAATGCCGTGTGACTGACGTGATCCCCCTCGGAACACACGATATGTTCATGGCTGACATCGTGGCGGTAAATGTTGACGAGAGATACGTTGATGAAAAAGGAAAGCTCCGTATCGAGCAGTGCTCCCTTGCAACGTACGCTCACGGCACTTACTTTGCCCTCGGCAAGAAGATCGGCTCCTTCGGATATTCCGTGAAGAAAAAGACAACGAAAAAGAGAAAATAAAGTTACATTATTATATGGGAGGGCACTATGCCTTATATTGATCTTAAAACAAACGTGAAAATAGACGACGCTTCGGTAAAGGAGCTTCAGGCGATGTTCGGCAGGGAGATCGAGCTTATCCCCGGCAAAACTGAAAAATGGCTTATGACGGGAATCTCCGACAACCTGAGAATGTCCCATGCGGGAAGCGACGCGCCCTGCGTGTTCGTTACCGTCAGCATCTTCGGCAAAGCTTCCGCCGAAGCGTACGCAGACCTTACCGCTTCTCTTTGCGAGAAGCTTTCGGCAAGTCTCACCGTTCCCGCAGACAGGATCTACGTGAAGTACGAAGAAGTTTCTGTCTGGGGTTGGAACGGAATGAATTTCTGACAACAGTTGATATGTCAGGTGAAGCTACTATGCCTGTAGGTGATATTTCTCTCGTTGTCTGGGACTGGAACGGGACCTTGCTTGATGACGTAAGAGTCAATCTCGACACTATAAACGCTCTGCTCACGCGGAGAGGGATCCGCAACATCGATAGCGAGGCGGAATACCGCGGAGGATTTGGGTTTCCCATAATCGACTATTACAGAGCTCTCGGCTTTGACACCGAGAGGGAAGCGTTTTCGGATATTGCCGACGAATATGTGAGAGTTTACGGGGAAAAGATGAGCGGAGCTTCGTTGGCGGCAGATGCGGTGTCGGTGCTGTCTTATTTCCGTGAACTTGGGATCCGTCAGGCGATAGTCTCCGCCGCTGAGGGTGAGAGACTTCGCCGTGAGGTTAAAGAATACGGTATCGACTGTTATTTTACCGACGTTATAGGAACCGGAGACAATCTCGGCTCGAGCAAAGTCAGCCTTGCCGTGAATTTTGTTGAGAATTGCGGAGTTGAAAGAGAGAAGATACTCTTCATCGGCGACCTTCTCCACGACGCTGAAGTTGCACGCGAGTGCGGATGTAAAGCGGTGCTTATCTCTGCGGGACATCAGTCGGCAGAGAGGCTTGCGGCGTCGGGGTATCCCGTTTTGCCGAAAATATCGGCTATCACCGCAAAATAAGTATATTTTAAGCTGATTCTACCTTCGGTAGAGAGGATGTTTTTCTTCTCTACCGAAGGTTTTTTTGACTTCTACACGGCATTTTTAAGAGTAGGTTGATATTTTTTGCTTGAAAGGATATAATTTCTGCATACCGCATGGTGTGCGGGACAAATAATCATACTACATAAAAAATGAAAGGACAAAAGAAAATGTCGTTTTCCATATTCACAGATACCCCCGCAAATCTTCCCACGTCTATCGTAGAAAAGTACGATATAAACATTATACCCTTTTCTTACTTTCGTGACGGAGTTGAATACACACCCGTAAGCCTTGACGAAGTTGATTTTGATGAGTACTATGACGAGTTGCGTTCAGGCGTCAGGATTACCACCTCGCAGATAAATCCCCAACGGTACATCGACTATATCGAACCTCACATGAAGGAAGGAAGGGACGTGCTGTACATTGGTCTTTCGGGCGGAGTTACGGGGTCGATCGCATCTGCTAATATTGCGTCACTTTACCTGGTGGACAAATATCCCGGAGTACGCTTTGAGATAGTTGATTCACTGGGGGCATCTCTCGGAGAGGGCCTTCAGGTTATTCATGCGGCTCGCCAAAGAGAAATGGGTAAAACTCTTGATGAAACCGTAAGAGAGGCACTCCGCTACCGCAGAAGAATGTGTCAGATATTCACGGTCGGTGATCTTATGCATTTGAAGAGAAGCGGCAGACTTTCCGCTGTCGGTGCCGTGATGGGGACAGTTCTCGGAATAAAACCTCTTCTCAAGGGGAACGAGGAAGGGAAAATCGTGAATTTCGCCAATGTTCGCGGAAGACGTAACGCCATGCGCGCTATCGTAGAGAGATACCGTGATTATTCGGTGATTCCTGCGGGACAGACCGTTGGAATTTCTCACGGCGGATGCCTGAAGGAGGCTCTCGCTCTTCGTGATATGGTGATCGAAATCTGTGAGCCGAGAGAGGTAATTGTGGTCCCTCACGAATGCGTAACCGGCTCTCACGTGGGTCCGGGAATGCTTGCTTTGTATTTCGAAGGTGATGAAAAAGTAAGAATAAAAGACTAAAATCAGAGAGCTTTTGCCGTTTGGTAAAGGCTCTTTGGTTATTATGCCGATTAGCTTGACGTTTGTGATATTTTTCGAGGTATAAAATGTGGTCTGATTGGTATAAAAAATATAAAATGTGTTAAAATGCACAAAAATGCCCGAAAGATTAAAATCGTTATGTGATTCCTTGACATATTTTGTTAATTGTGCTATACTTAATTAAAGTGTATACGTTCGGGAAGTCTCCGTCGCCGCGGTATGGCTTACGAACATTACGCAAATAAAAAATCTTTTCGGAGGAAATTTATGAAACGCTTTTTAGCAACATTTTTGGCTGTTGTTATGATGATGTCCCTCGCAGTTCCGGGACTGTCATTGATGGTAGCAGCCGATGGCGGTGCGCTCACAGCAATGTGGACAGACACAGCGCCCGACTTCAGTAAAGCGATTACTGAAGAAGAATGGGGTAAGCCCGTAGCAACAATCGATAAGAACACAGCAAACGCAGTTCTCCACAACTACAAGGGAACAGCAGAAGACGTAAGTGCAGACGTATACTTCCGTTGGGACAGCGAATACCTCTACATCGGTATGGTATCCGCAGATGATAACCTCGGTGGTCATAACGACACATGGGTAGGTGAC
>JAZUBG010000207.1:0-6157 GCA_045638405.1 Eubacteriales bacterium
CAGAACGACATGGCTACGATCCGACTTGTACGACTCTGATGTTTCCTCACCAGAGATCACCGTGGAGACAGCCGTGGAATATCGCGGTAAGGGTTACGGTGCGTCTAACGTGACCGCACTCTCACGAGCTCTTGCCGAAAACGGAGAGACGGCACGATACGTCTGCTCACGCTATAACCGCGCATCAGCCAAGCTGGCGGAAAAAGCGGGATTTAAGGAAATCGGAAGATTTTACGCATTTACCGCATATGCAGATTAATTTTGTTTTTCCGGGGACAGATAAATAATCACAGGAGGAATGTATGAAGATCGCAATTCTCGGCTACAGTGGGTCGGGTAAATCCACCCTTTCAAGACTTCTTGCGGAAAAATATAACATCGACGTTCTGCATTTCGATGCGGTACATTTTCTTCCCGGGTGGGAGATTCGTGAAAAGGAAGAAAAAGAACGCATTACCGAAGAGTTTCTTAATACTCACACGTCATGGGTGATCGACGGTAACTACACAAAGCTTTCCTATGAACGTCGTCTTGAAGAAGCTGATCTCATTATTATGCTCCTCTTCAATCGTTTCTCAAGCTTTTGCCGAGCATATCGCAGATACCGTACCTATTCCGGTACGACACGTCCCGATATGGCTGAAGGTTGTCCTGAGAAGTTTGACCGCGAGTTCGCAAAATGGATACTGTGGGAAAGCAGAACGAAAAAAGCCCGTGACAGATATATGGAAGTTGCAAAGAAATATAGCGATAAGGTTATAGTTATCAAAAATCAAAAAGAGCTTGACAAATACATAAACAGCCTATGAAAAAGCAGATCCTATCTGACATTATACATCAGATAGGATTTATTTTTACAGTAGTCTAAATTTGCTTCGCTCAAATTCAATGAGTCCGTCATCCCGCATCTTGCAGAGTTCGTTTGACATGGCACTTCTGTCCACCGACAGATAATCCGCAAGCTGTTGACGAGTGAAGGGAATCGTAAATGTGGAACTTCGTTGCTTTTTCGATTCCTCGGATAAATAGGAGATAAGCTTCTCCCTTGTGGTGCGACGTGACATATGTCCAAGCTTTCCAACAAGCCGCCTGTTTTTGTCGGATATGGCGAAGAACATGTTTTGTACCACAAGAGAGTGAAAAGGACAAGCAGATGGACAAGTAGTGACTAAACGTCTCACGTCAAAGAGCATAACGCTACTGTCCTCAACTGCAACTACATCATTCATAAGTGCACCGCTTTCGGGCGCGATATATGCTTCTCCGAACATTTCGCCTGCACTTACGTGGGAGAGGATACTGAGATTTCCCCAGTAATCGTCTCGCTGAACGTGAAGCGTGCCCTCGACGAGAACGAGAATATCACTTATAACTTCACCTTGTCTCAGAACGAATTCGCCCTTTTTATATGAACGTACGCGGGTATTGAGGCATGAAAGCATCGCTTCGATCTCGTCTTCGCTGATTCCCGTAAAAATCCTTGATTTTTTCAAAATTTTGATATATTTTTTCATAAAAATCTCGCTTTTGTTGCAAATACAACGGAATTGTTTTAATTATTATACTATAATAAAAGCGTAAAATCAATAAAGGAGTTAAAATTATGATCAGAAAAATAATTAAGATAGACGAAGAGAAATGTAACGGATGCGGAGCTTGCGCTACCGCCTGCCACGAAGGCGCTATTGAAATGATAAACGGCAAAGCTCGCCTCACCAGAGAGAATTACTGTGACGGTCTTGGTGACTGTCTTCCCGCTTGTCCGACCGGAGCTATTACCTTTGAGGAAAGGGAAGCACCCGCATACGACGAAGCGGCAGTGCTTGCATCAAAGAAGGCTAAAACTCCGAAAAAGTTGCCTTGCGGTTGTCCCGGAAGCCTTGCGAAAACGATCAAGAGCAGTACCGTCGAGTTAAGCACACCCTCATCTCCCGCAGTCAGCCGACTTTCTCAGTGGCCTGTTCAGATCAAGCTTGTACCCGTTATGGCACCCTATTTTGACGGAGCTGACTTGCTTGTTGCGGCTGACTGTTCGGCGTATGCTTACGGAAATTTTCATAACGACTTTATAAAGGGTCGTATTACTCTTATTGGCTGTCCTAAGCTTGACAGTGTTGATTATACGGACAAACTTACTGCTATTCTTACAGCGAACAATGTAAAAAGCGTAACGGTCGTACGAATGGAAGTGCCTTGCTGCGGAGGAATTGAAAATGCAGTTAAGAGAGCTGTCAAAATGAGCGGAAAGCCCGTTTCTCTGAGAGTTGTTACCATTTCAACCGACGGAAGGATCATCGACTGAAATATCGGTTAAAGATTTCCCATAAAAAGTTTATGGCGGTATTCCGATTTACATTGATTTGTGGTATAATATCGTTTAGATATTATAGCCTGTCGTGTGGCGTAACAATAAATTCAAAGTATTAAGAGGATATTCATGAAGCAAAGTACAGGAACCCGTAATTTGCTGTTGGAGCATTTGAAGAAGTACCCCCGTTTGGAAGTGAGGGACGTTTTCAAATTTCTTTACCAAAGCACCTTCGGATGTGAACATATGGTGTCGTCTGAGGAAGCCGTAACCGGATATATAGAAAAGGAATTTGCCGATATCGGTAGCGTAAGTGAAGCCGTTGTCGAAAAACTTGACGGAGACTACTCAAGAGTTCCGTTGTCTATTCTCGAAAAAGGACTTTCATCTTCAACTTTCGGAAAAATATTTTGTGCTTCGTCTAAAAAGCAGGTGGGAAGTCACACTGACTTGATCTGTAAGCTGAATGTTGCGCGTGAACTTGTAGCTGAACAGCTTCTGCCCTTTGATATGGTGGACTTTGACTCGGAAGTGGAAAAGTGGAGATCAGACGGTTTTCCCGCTGTACGCCATTCGGAGAATTTCAGAGAAACGTACAAGCCTTCCTACAGAGTGATCTCAAACGCTTATATTCCGTTTCTGCCACTACTTTGTGAGATTGACACCCGTCTTTCAAAGGGAGCGGTGAAGCTTGCCGTGGAAGGTGGAAGTGCCAGCGGAAAGTCTACACTTGCTCTGCTTCTCAGTGAGATATACGACTGTAATGTGTTCCATATGGACGACTTTTTCCTACGCCCCGAGCAGAGAACAGCCGAGAGGTTTGCCGAGCCGGGAGGGAATGTCGACAGAGAGAGGTTTTTGGAGGAAGTCCTTTTGCCTCTTATAAGCGGTAAACCCTTTACTTACAGAGTTTTCGATTGTTCATCAATGACACTTGGCGAATCTGTTAAAGCAGTTCCGAAAAAACTTACCGTGATTGAAGGTGCATATTCGATGCATCCTGAGCTTTCAGATTATTATGATTTTACAGTTCTTTTGAAAGTATCAAAGGATCTTCAAAGAGAAAGAATTAAAAAGCGTAACTCTCCCATCCTCGCAGAACGTTTTTTTAACGAGTGGATACCGCTGGAAGAAAAGTATTTTTCACATTTTAATGTTGAAGAAAAATGTGACATGGTGGTTTTAATCAAATAACAAGTAGTAAATCTTAATGAATAATCAAAACGAGCCGTACGAAATTCGCAGATGCAGAATTTATACGACTCGTTTTAATTTTAGTATTTTGTCGGGGTGTTACTTAGTGGAATAGTAAGTTTTACCGTAAATTTCCCGTCTTCTTCCGAGGACACGAATTTACCTTTATGATACTCCATTATACGTTTACAAGTGTTAAGACCGATTGACGTACTGTCCTTTTTTTCTCTGTCGGCGCTTACGGTATTATTAATGGTGAGGCTGAGTTCATTTGATTCACAGCCATAATAAAATTCAATGGGGGCCCCTGCATCAGCGTATTTTAACAGATTTGAATACAGATTATCCAGTACACGCCGAAACAGTTCCGTATTGACATTAATCAGAGCACCCGTTTCGGTAAACGTTACGTTTACATTCATTCCTTTGCTCTCAAGGGAATAAGAATAATCGTCAATGATCTGACCAAACAGCTGATCCGCATCTGTTTCCTCAAGTTCAGCGTTTTCCCACTCAGTTGCGTATATGAAGAAATATCTGAACAAACGGTCAGCCATGTCTCGGATCCTCATTGTTTGACCGACACTTTTCTTAATGAGATTGTTCATTTGCTCTTCACCTGCATACTTTTTTCGCTCAATGAGCTCAAGATATGCGAGAAGGGAAGTAAGGGGAGTGCGAAGGTCGTGGGACATGGACGTTATCAGTTCAGAGTTGGCACTGCGCATCTGATTTTCGATCTTTTGGTGATTGAGAATTGATTTTCTCATTTCGTCAATACCAAGCGCAAGTTCACCTATCTCGTCATTTCCTTTTACAGTTACGGGATATTCCAGCTGACCTCCTGACAGTATCTCAAGCTCATGCTGAAGAAGCGTGATGTAAGAAACCTTTTTATTAACAAATACTATAAAACAGGTTGAAAAAGTCGCAAATGCGAGAAGACCCGCAATAACGGTCATGCCGAGATAAAAGGAGCTTCCAACGTAGTAATATATATAGCATTTAAGTGTTTTTCCGTCACTCAGCGTCAGCTCCATAGCGTCTTTAAGGTCTTCTTTCTCGGGATCGGGACGGATACTGCTATTTGAAACTTTTATATTCCCCGAAGCGGGAAACTCATACACTAAAGTGTTGTCGGAATATAAAACAATATATATTCTTTTCCCGCGTCTGCACCAATCGTTTAGCCGATCTATGTTATCTAAGTCAATATTTTCAGTTTCAACGAATTCTTTTAGCTTATAAAACTGTTTTTCTGCCATCATTTCAGAGAAGGAGTCTGCATAAACAGTTCGGTCAAGGAGTGTGTTTCCTATGAGAAAAGCAAGACCAAAGGTGACAGCCGCAAGAACTACAGATATGATCGCCGCAAAGAACAGCTGAAGTCTGAGACTCTTTTTTATTCTCTTATTCAATTCGATATCCCTTTCCCCATACTGTGCGGATTGTGTGGCTGTTCTGCGGATCGTCACCCAACTTACGGCGGATGTTCCTTATATGCACCATTACGTTATTGTTTGACGAGTAGGTGTACGGCTCGTTCCATATCTGTTCGTAAATATTCTGTGTAGAATACGTTATTTTCTGGTTTGATGCGAGAAGCAGGAGAATTCTGTACTCAATATCTGTAAGCACAACTTCCTCATCGTCTACCTTAACAAGGCAACGGCTGGTATCAATCTCAATATTACCGCAACAGTAAATTTTTGTGCTTGGTTCAGCACTTTTGGCACCGTAAACGTAATATCTGCGAAGTATCGCCTTCACTCGGCTCATCAGTTCGTTATAGGAAAAAGGCTTTACAAGGTAATCGTCTCCACCTACGGAAAATCCGAGTGTTTTATCGGAATCCTGAGATTTTGCGGTCAGAAACAGTATCGGTACGGTATATCGTTTTCTGATTTCGGCACAAACGGAAAATCCGTTCATTTCGGGCATCATAACGTCGAGTATGACGAGGTCTACGGTACTGTCCATTTTTTCGAGTACTTCTTTACCGCAGGAAGCTTCGACAATATCGTATCCTTCGCTTACGAGAAGGAGTCGAAGTGCCTCACGTATTTCCGGATCATCATCAGCAAACATAATTTTCTTTTTTTTCATAGTTTCCACTCCCAAATTATCTTGATTAGATTATATCATGGAAAAAAGAATTTTGAAACATGTTATCCGAAAAAATATTGTCGAAATTTCAGATTTCTTCATAATTGGAATAACCACTTTTTCAGTTTTATCTGGTATAATAATTGAGTATAATGTTAAATTTGTGCCGAAAGAAGGGGTTAAGTGAAGTCAAAAGAAACTTTTATCAAGTATGTATTTGTGGTAAGTTTTGGTGTATTACTGGCGATATCCGCAGTATTTGTGGTACTCGGCTGGACAGGAGGACATTTTGATTCTGCTGACACATTCAGGCAATACGTTGAATCTTTTGGGTTATGGGGACCTTTAGTTCTTACTTTAATTCAGATGCTGCAGGTAATTCTTCCGGTACTTCCGGGTTTTCTCGGATGTGTTGTAGGGGCGATGCTTTACGGACCGGTTGTAGGATTTCTTGTAAACTATATCGGTATAAGTGCAGGTTCGATAATCGCTTATTTTCTTGCGAGAAAGTATAAGTCGGATCGTAGCCATGTCGTTCTGTGAGGCAAG
>JAZUBG010000208.1:0-5247 GCA_045638405.1 Eubacteriales bacterium
GTAATTCTCGCAGGCTCCGCCGTCAGCGTCGTCAGAGATGGCACGAATGATAACGAAAGGCGTTTCGTTCACAAAGCACACGTGACCTACTGCCGCACCCTCCATCTCGCAAGAGATAGCACCGAAGGTGGATGTGATCCCACGTCGTTATCATCCAAATTATTTTGAATTAATAACCATTAAAAAATTATAAAATTTTATAACCGTAATTTGAATTCAACGATTCATTATGCTGTTCAACAGTCTTCCAAAATTTTTTTCTTTCATAAATCTCACTTTTATATAAATCTTGATTTTTATATAAATTATTCTTTATATCCTCCAATAAAGTTATATTATCAAGAGAAAATGGACTTCTATGTTCATTTTCAGAAACTATTTGATATTCAACAATTCTTAACAGTGATAAGAAACAATAACTACCTTTTACTTTAGAAATAGAACTACGTAAATTATTATAAAATTTTTCATCTATCTTAAAATCTGGATTATTTCTATGATAAGTATATATTGCTTCCATTTTTGCAAAAACGCATTCTTCCTCATTTCCATATTCGTCCTTAACAAAAACACTAAAAGGAGGAACACAAAAAACATATTCATCAAATTTATCATTCTTTATTGATGTAATTAACAAATTATATGCATATTCTTTAATTGCAGATATATTCATAGACGTCACCTTGCAAGCTCACCTGCAAATGCACAAACGATAGCTGCGGATTTTGCCGCGCTTGCCGCCGCAAATTCACCGTAATTCTCGCAGGCTCCGCCGTCAGCGTCGTCAGAGATGGCACGAATGATAACGAAAGGCGTTTCGTTCACAAAGCACACGTGACCTACCGCCGCGCCCTCCATCTCGCATGAGACGGCGCCGAATGTGGAGGTGATCCTCTCCTTTTCAGCCGTACTTGCAACGAATCTGTCACCGCTTGCGATGGTGCCGCGGTAAGTCTTAATTCCCATTTCTGCCGCAAGAGCCTCTATCTTACCTGCCGCGTCAAGATCAGCATCGAAATATACCTTGTTGATGCCCGAAATAAGTCCGGGCTCGTCGCCAAGAGCAGTTGTGTCCATGTCGTGCTGGCAAACTGCGGAGGAGACAGCAACGTCACCGATACCAAGCTCTCTCGTGAGAGTTCCGCCTACGCCTGTGTTTATGATGAGATCGGGAGCGTATTTGATGATCATCGCTTCGGTACACATAGCCGCGAACACCTTACCGATACCGCAAACGGCACATACCACGTCGCATCCGTTCACTTTTCCGCGGACAAATTCGATACCGCTTACCTTTTCACGTGCGGCATCTTCCATTTTTGATACGATATTTTCCATTTCTTTCTGCATAGCAGCGATTATTCCAAGCATATTTTTATCTCCTTATCTGTATTTACGGCTTACGCGGGATAGTTGAAGGTAACTTCGGTACTTTCAAGAGCCGCAAGGTAGCGTGCGGCTTCCTCTTTTGCCGCCTCAACGGATAGATTTCTGTAGTTTCCGCACTCGATCTCGGATGCACCGAACATATCTCCCTCATGAGAGACTATCTTGCGGAGCACGTCGAGGGTCACTTCAAGCACCTTTTCCTTTGCTACGTCGCGGACGAGAAGGTAAAATCCCGTCTGGCAACCCATGGGTCCGAAGTAGATAACTCTGTCTGCGATCTCGGAGTTTCTCACATATGTCGCAAACATATGCTCAACGGAGTGCATGGTGAGGTCGCTCATATAGTCGCCTGCGTTGGGACGGCGGGTACGAAGGTCGTATGTGGTGATGTCACCGTCCACGCGGGAGGTGTAAATTCCGGGCACTATTTTCCTGTGATCAACGGTGAAGCTTGTGATCTTTGCAATTTCTTTCATTATTCATATCCCCTTTGCTTTTTGCGGATTTTTATCATTAAATTATATCTCGTCACACCCAAGACAGCTAAACGACGTGGCGTATCTGTCGCAAAGCTCTCTCATGACGCTCTCGTCATCGGCAGAGCTTGCGTCGTACACTCCAACAACGGTAAAGTGTGCCTTCTTCGCGCTGAGGGCACCGGGCAGACCGTCCTCAAACACAGCGCACTCCTCAGGGGAGAGCCACATATTCTCCGCCGCCTTCAGAAATACGTCGGGATGCTCCTTGGTCTTGCCAACGTCGGTGCAGGACACAAGAGTGTCCATGTAGGCGAGAAGTCCAAGCCTTCCCGCAACCTCAGCGGCAATGTCGGGCTCCGTCGCGGTGGCGATAGCCATTCGGATGCCCGCACTTCTGCAATCGTCGAGAAAATCAAATACGCCTTCCTTGACTTCTACGTTTTTGTATCCCTCGATCGTGTTGCGGATCATAATTTCAGCAAGCTCCTCGGCGGTGTAGGGCACGTCAGAGTGCTCCACCACGTATGCGGCTGAGTCACCGAGAGGGAGGTATCTCATCGCCTCAAGAAGGTCGTCTCTGCCGTCAAGCCCGAGCTCGTGAAGTATGAGTTTATCAAGCTCGCAGATGATTCCCATGGAATCAATAAGCGTGCCGTCCATATCAAATATAAAACCTTTGGTCATATCAGTCTCCATTCAACTTATGGATAAATCAGTATAGTTTTCTGTCAATGAAAATTGTACCATAAGCGTGGGCGCTTGTCAAGGAGAGATAGTAAAGAGAGGGAAAGTATACTTGTCCCCCGACTTTCAATTATATTGACAATCTTACGTTTTTATTGTATACTGAATTTACGGAAAATGCGTAAAATTCTAAGAAAGGATACATTCTATGAAAAAACTTATTTCACTGATTTTAACTTTTTCCATGCTTATCTCATCTGCGGCGTATCTCTTGCCCGTCGGTGCCGAGGAGTACGACTCGTCAAAGGTGTTCGTTGACGTACCCGCTGATGCGTGGTTCAAGACGGCGGTGGATTTCGTCGCCTCCCGCGGCATCATGGGCGGTGCGGGTCAGGCTGACACCTTTAAGCCATCTGATCTCTCAACGAGATCAATGCTTGCCGTTATCCTTCACCGACTTGAGGGGGAGCCCTCGGCAAATACCAAATCTCCCTTTACCGATCTTACTCAGGACTGGTACCGTGCCGCCGCTGAATGGGCGTACGAATCGGGCGTAGTAAAGGGAAGCAGTGAGACCACCTTCAATCCCGACGGCAACGTCACCCGTCAGGAGCTTGTGACAATGCTCTACCGTTACGCAGGTCAAAAAGGCTTTGACATGAGCACTGTAGGCGACGTTGACAGCTTTGAAGACAAAGCCGACGTTGCTTCATGGGCATATGACGCAGTAGCCTGGGCTCTCGGCGCAGGACTCATCAACGGACGCAATGACGGAGGAAAGGTCCTCCTTGCTCCCATGGGAAACACCCAGCGAAGCGAGATGGCTACTATCCTTTCCCGTTTTATCACGAAGCTTGAAAGCGAGGTAAATCCTGTGGATCCTATGTATGCTAACGTGGAAGCTCTCGGTAAGACTGAACTTTGCTCTGTGCATAAGGCCGCTCTCCACCTTCAGCTTGGTCCCGTAGGCACTGTAACTGAAGGTACACTCGGTGCGTTTATACTGACCTATATGGGACTTGACACCTCCATCTACACTCTGAGCCTTAATGAAGGCGAGATCGAAAGCTTCAGCGAGAAGTATTCCAAGGTGAAAAACGGTGAAGGTGCACTTATCCCCGTTTCCTTTACCATTACAAATAACCGTGCGCTTGGCGAGGACGCTCGCCTTGAAAGCCTTCCTCTTTGGGTATTGCGAAACGATTGGTACTCAGTACCCCGTGCCGTTGACTGCTCTTACAGTAAGATAACCGATGAGGAGATCGCCGCAGAGATCGCGGAGTTTGACTCCCTATACGTGTGCCGTGAGCACGGTGTCGTACATATTGAAGCTGAAACTCTCACCGAAGAGTCCTTTAAGGAGGCCATTATCGGTCTTATGAGCCGCGGAGCCGCAGTTTATAAGGCTCAGCTTTCGGGCGGCGGCTTTGCTTCTCTTAAGAGTAACTTTGACAAGCTCTCTGTCGGCAAATCTGCCACCGCAGATGTGTCCTTTGCCATCAGCAATGAGCTGATAAAGAAGGAGCTTGGATACGAGTCAGTCACCGACAGTATTACAGTAAAATTCTCCGTGACCAAGGCTGAGGAGACCATTTGTCAGGCGGTAGAATGTCCCTATGAGTCTGCACGCAAGGCGACGGAGACATTTATCAGAAAATACGTATGCGGTGAGCACGGCAAGGCTCACGTTACGGTAAAATCAGGCACGAAGGCTACGCTTTCACAGATGGAAGCTCTCGTAAAAGAGGCTCTTGATCTTGGTGGTGCATTTACTGTAAAGCTTGACAGCGCGGCGTTTGCAAGCGGTAAAGTCAAGGTGAAGCTCACTCACGTAAAGGGATATGAGATGACGGGACCCGAGTTCATTCCCCTTTACACTACCGATGCTTCATCCGACAAGGCGGCTAAGTTTACTCTTTGCGAAAATGACCGCGATGCTTATAAGCTCATCGTTCACGATAACTATGCAGGTAATACCGGCTACGGTGCATGGAATGGCGGTCAGCCTGAATCCGGATGGATCATTGACACGAGAGGTGACGACGGCGTACGCCACGGTGCCGTCAATGACGTATCCATCTTTAATTCCTCTCAGGTCATCAGAGAGATCAACAATACCGTAAAGGGTGTCATCACTCACAGATGCGCTATTACCATTCACAGCGGATTTGACGGCGCTGTACTTGATTTCCGTAACGCGAATGATGACAGTGTTGTAAGAGTACAGACCA
Source organism: Eubacteriales bacterium (assembly GCA_045638405.1). Classification (GTDB taxonomy): domain Bacteria; phylum Bacillota; class Clostridia; order Oscillospirales; family CAG-272; genus RUG11130. Next base: position 4,784 of record JAZUBG010000208.1, read on the forward strand.
TCGACGGCAATTGGAAGATGCTGAAGTCTGACGGTACCTACGTGACCGTATACGAGAGCGCGGGAAACACACGCTTCGTATTTGACTTTAAGATCGACCTTTACGAAAACACCGTCCGTCTCATTATCAACGACGTAAACTGCGGTACGTTCCCTCTTGCGACTGCAGGCGTAAACAGTAACATTCAGAATTTCCGCTTCGCCTCCACCGAGGAAGGAAAGATATACTTCACCCTCGGTCTTTGCGAGGCTTACGTGAACTATTCTCTCGTAGAGACGTTCACAAGTGACAACCACTTCTCCGCACTTCCCGCAGAGTGGGAGAGTCAGGGCGCATCCATTATACCGAACACCGGTATTACGGGTGACTCAAGAGTATATGACCAGTACCTGTCTGTCGGTAATGGCGGCAGCGCGAAAAAGACATTTGTACCCACAAGCGGCAAGGTTATAGCTCAGTTTGCT
>JAZUBG010000209.1:0-9578 GCA_045638405.1 Eubacteriales bacterium
CAATGCGTTTGCGGTATTCGTGGTATTCATCTATTCTCTTTATAATATACGAATTATGAATGCATGAACCAACCATAGAATTAAGTGATGAAGAAAAGTTTGTTATAGCGCCAACGTAAACACTGAACGAGCCCAAGGTAATGCTTCCCGTAATTGCCATCAGTGCACAGTAGACATACGTTACAAACGTTTCCGAAAAAGAAACTACGGATTTAACAAGATTAAGTGGCAAGTACTTTTTCTGTAATTTTACATTTTCAGTGAGATACTCTTCGCATACATCTCTGTACTTTTCATGAAGCCATTTTTCAGCTTTGTTGATTCTGACTTCCTTTGCAAAATCGAAGCCGATCATCGTGTCCCAAAGGTATGATTGTTTTCTCGAAAATCTTGCAGTAATTGGTTCGAATTCATAACCTATTTTCTCTAATCTTTTTGAAATCAAAGAATTTATAAACACAAGGCCGAGGAGAAATAAAATCAATAACGGGTGCAATGTTGCGATAATATACGAGTACCCGAAAAACTTTAGAAAATTACTGATTGTCGGTACAAACACTTCGTAAACAAATGTATTTGCCCGAATATTTCTTTCCACTCTTTTATTGATGTTTCTCAACTCGTCATTTTCCAAGTTTTCATAATCCATATTGAGGAAATCCACACGATAATTCAAGCCACTTTTTACATCACAACCGTTAATAATGTGTGCGGAAACACCATCGTATATCAAACGTACAATTTTGATCAACGCAAAAACTCCAATATATAGTAACGTATAAAACAATACTATGTTCCAGGGTTCACCATAAATAAGTGCGTCAATTATGTATTTCGGAATTATAAGCAATAAAAAAGGTTCTGCGGTTTCAATTGTTATTTCAAAAAGTGCACATAATAGATTTGTTGGTCCAATTTTCCAAGAATATTGAAACATAAATTTTATGTGGTTTAAAATGTTTTTTATGTTTTTCATTATATTATCTCTCATTAAAAATAGTACATCCGAGGATGACCTTAGGGTATCCTCGGATGTATAACTTCGGTGGATACTCAAATATAAATGTACGCACCTACGGCTTTGCCTGTGCCTTCATCATACTTGATATAGCCGTCCTTTATAGCCTGCATTAAAACGATATTCCTTGACATGGTACAGTTACGGCATGCAAAATAACACATTCTTTCATCGTTTTTGAACAGAGGAGGGAGAGACTCTGCGGTAAGTCTGAATGCAAATTCATTAGCCGTTCCGGTAATACTCTTTATCTCATCTGCAGTATGCTTAATGAGGTTTCTTTCCGTTTCGGTAAAGCTGAGAATGGTTTCTTTATTAAGTTTCTCATCAAGTACGACTATCGCAGGTTCATACGTATCATGGCTTTTTCTGATATATCCGTATTTTTCAAGCTTTTCAAGGATAGCCTTATCACAGGCAGATATATCTCCTTCCGCCACCGCCCTGAGTGTTTTTGATTCATCACTGCTTAGCCAAGCAGGTGTATTGGCCCATATGTTTTCGTATTCATATCTGTATTGAAAGAAACCTTTGCCCGAACCGTGAAGTCCGATAGATGGGGTAAACGGTACGGATGAATTCTGATAACCTACAATATCCCAGTTTCCGTTGTTAGGACGCTTGGTGTATTCGAAATTTCCTTTGTATCGTACCTCGGAAAGTTCGTCAAATGCCATCATTAAAAGGGTCCACTTTGCATCTTCATAAGTTACGTGCTTACCGTAGAAGCTGATACCGTGCTTTTCGCAAGCCGCCGAATAACAGTCAACCAGCTTTTCAAGAAGGGACGTGAGTTTTTCGGTAATATATGTGTTATATCCCCATATCTTTTCCTGTACGTCCTTGTCGATGATAGGGAAGGAAGTCTCGTATTTGTTTTCTCTCTTGATGAGAAAGGTTTGTTCTGTCAAATATTTCAGCTCGTCCTCCATGTAGGGAAGCGCGATGCCAAGCTCAATAGATAACTCCTCTGCAGTAGATGGGTTACCGTAAGCCTCTAAGAAAATATTCGTGTACATCCTGTGGTTAAGAATACTCCAAGGCTGACCATGCTCTCCCAACGAGGAGCAACTGTTTAAAAATTTGATTTCTTCGGGCCTATAACTTCTGATTCCAAATTCTCTTGCCATATCCATACCTTCTTTCAAAATGATTCTTGCGCGGTGAAGTCTCTGCTGTACCGCACTTGTTGAAAGGAAACGTGACGACGCTATATCTCGAACGTTTTTGTTTTCTAAGTAATAGGCAACGATGATGTCTCGGTAATCACTTTTGATGAACGCAAGCTCACGTCTGAGCTGTGCCAGTTGCTCTGCAAATATCATTTCATCAAGTATACTACCACTCTCATCGGGAATATCATACTCTCCTACGGCGGAACCGGTTACCGACTCATTTCGATTATGTTTTGCTTTTGCCCATACCGAATAACGGTTGCGTGCTATCTGCCAAATCCACGCCGAAAAACTCGTTGGAATCGTTCCTTTGTTCAAAGCTGTAATTATTTGAAGCGCAATATCCTGTGTCAAATCTTCCGCTTCAACATGACTTCCGGTCTTCTTCAGACAGAAATAAAACAGCTTTTCCATATAGTTTTCGGCAAATTCACGTGATAGTCTGTCACGCATTGGGTTCGCTTTTTGCATCTCTTCGCCTCCTTTCACTCATATAGTGTGGCGTTTTTAGATTTGATGACAAGTTTTTTTATAATTTTATCATATTTTTTTAGAAACGTCTACTACCAAACCGTCTATGACAGCCAAACGCTGCCTTTGACGTGATTGTATCAATTCATATCTCCATAGCCTTGAGCTTGAGTACGTTCCCGCTACAAAGGTTATCTGAATATAAAAAGTACATCCCAACTTCTGTTACGTAAGTTGGGATGTTTTGCTATTTAAATGTTTTCTTGTTTTGCGATAAAATCCTCAAGATTTATTTCGTGATTGTATTTTATTGCGGCTTTTTTGTCCTTTTCAAGAATAATTGAAGCAAGGTCAATATTGTTTATCGCCGCGATAGCCACAGTGTAGTGTATCATATCCGCAAGTTCCACTCCGAGTTCATGTGTGAGGTCCAATTCATCTGCTCTTTTTCTACCTGTACGCATATTGAGGATTTCGGCGACCTCTCCCATTTCCTCGACAAGTTTCATGAAGAGACCTTGTTCATTTCCTCGCTCGCCGTAATTAGCGTAAAGATACTTCTCAAGCATTTCAATAGAAACTTCCATTATTTTCTCTCCATCGCTTTAACTTTTACTTCATCAGGTGTCACATAGGCTGTCCAGTTGGTGTGGTAGATAACGTAACCCGGTTTTGATCCCGTAGGCTTTTTCACCTCGCGCACCCTCGTGTAGTCAACGGCAACTCCGGCGGATTCCTTCGCCGCTGAGTGATACGCCGCTATCATCGCCGCCTCGGTGAATGCTTCTTCTGAGGGATCATCCTCTCCGTCAAAGCACTCAAGTACAACGTGAGAACCGGGCTGATCCTTCACGTGGAACCACCAGTCGCGTCGGTTTGCAAGCTTCGTGGTAAGATAGTCGTTTGCCGTGTTGTTCTTGCCGCAAAGCACTGTGTGACCGTCGCTTGTCTCAAACTTCATGATAAGGGGCGCCTGTCGCTTTTTCTCAGTGTAGTTCTTCATCTTGGAGGCATAACCGCTGTGGTAAAGCTCGGCTCTTATCTCCGAAAGCTCGCGCTCGGTCGTAGCACGTGTAAGAGAATCAAATACAGTGCCGATGTACTCAAGCTCACTTTTGGCACTCTCAAGCTGTGCGGCAAGGTGAACCTTTGCGCTTTTTGATTTGTTGTACTTCTTGTAGTACGCCTGAGCGTTCTGCGCAGGGGAAAGTCTTTCTGAAAGAGGTATCTCGATCATCTCACCCTCGGAATACCAGTCGCAAAGGGTAACCTTTTCCATTCCGCGCTTCATCATGTAAATTGATCCGGTGATAAGGTCACCGTATTTTTTATAGGTCTCACCCATCTCACATTTTTCAAGTTCAGCGGTCTGGAGGGCAATCTTTTTAGTAATTCTCGTCTCAGCGGCGGCGAGTATTCTGAAAATATCCGAAGCCTTACGGCGAAGTCTCTCTTCACCCGCACGCTTCATGTAGTATTCGTCGATCAGCTCACCTACGGAGCTAAAGCTAACGACCTCACAAGCACCTTCGTACTGTGTTAGACGGGTGTATAGGTATTCTATCGGTACACCGTCAGCTCCCTTAGCCATGGATACCTCTCCGCCGTAAGTGTCAGCGCATGAGGTAACCTCGATCACTGCATTATATAACGTATCAGCGCATTGCTCGAGCGTGGCGTCAATGCTTCCTCCCGCACGGTAAACGATCTCACGTGCCGTAACGGCAGCAAGACCTACAATGTTCGCTGTGATGAACTTCACAGCGCTTCTAGTAGGATCGGCTTCTCTTGCGGCAGCGTTGAAGTCCTCGCGGGTAAGACCGATAGGCTCAAGCTTTTTCTGAGGCTCGGGAAGGGAATATCGCATACCGGGAAGAAGCTGTCTAACCGTGCTTGCCGCAAAGTCGATAGGCTTCAGAATACCGATGATCTTGTCATCACAGTCTGTAACTATGATATTGCTGTATTTACCCATGATCTCGCAGATCACGTGCTTATTTGTCTTAAAGCCGAGGTCGTCGTGACATTCAAATGTGAGACGTGCGACTCTCTCAAAGCCCGGCTGAGAAACAGCTGTAAGTCTCGCTCCCGCAAAATGCTTTCTGAGCATCATACAGAACATAGGCGGGGTCGTGGGATTCTCGGGCTTAAGTGTGGTTATGTTCATACGGGGACAAGATGACCCCGCGTTTATAAGAAGGCGTCTTTCGGTGCCTCCGGCGCGGATTACGAATACTACCTCGTCGCGCTCCGGCTGATAAATTTTATCTATCCTACCGTCTTTTGCGAGATATTCGATCTCACGGATGACGGCTCTGAGTATACCTGCGTCAAAAGCCAAAATTAACTCCTATCTTGCCTAAAAAGCAAAGCGATTTATCGACAGATGCAGATTAGTCAACTGCATAACGGTTTTAAGGCATGAAAATCCCTAAATTCTAAACTATATTGTAACAGTTTAAGCTTATCTTGTCAAGTGAAGATAAACGATTGTCCGAAAGACTTGGAAAAACATGAATAAACGGTGAAAAAAAGCAAGTTTTCCTGTTAAATATGATTTTTACTATAGATTTTACGTCGTTTTTATGATATACTAATATGGAATAGCTATATTCATTTTATATGTATTTTATTAGATTCAGGTTGATTTGAAAGGAACCCCAGATGCCCGTAACTATAGAAAAAGTTGAAAAACTTACACTCCCTGTAATACCTCTTCGCGGAATAGTGGCTTTTCCGTCGATGCCGCTCAGCTTTGAGCTTCAGAGAGAGATTTCCATCAAGGCATGCGAAGCATCCCTTGCAAAAGATATGTACATTTACCTCGTAACACAGAAGGATATCGGCGTTGAGAATCCCGTACCCTCTGACCTTAGTAAGACAGGCTGTGTTGCAAGAATTAAACATTCACTCAAAACACCTGAGGACACCATAAGAGTTATCGTCGAGGGTGTTTGTCGCGGCACAGCAGTGTCATATAACGACAAACTCGGTTATTACACCGCTGACGTTCTCTCCGTTAGAGTTTCAGGTGACGGTGATGTATCCGATGTCAAAACCGAGGCTATGATGCGTGAGGCTATAAACGGACTTGAAGATATGCTTATGTTCATGCCCTCTGCTTCTCCGGATCTTGTAGCCTCCGCGAGAAGTATCAAATCTCCCGGAACTCTTGCAGATTTCATTGCTTCAAGCGTTTTTGTCCGTTACCAGGATAAGCAGGAGATTCTTGACTGTACCGATGCTATGCGCCGTCTTGAACTTCTTTGCGTTATCATAGAAAACGAAATCAAGCTTATCCGCATGGAAAGTACCATACATAAAAAAGTAAAAGCTCAGCTTGACGATCATCAGAAGGAATATTACCTCCGTGAGCAGATGAAGGTCATTCAGGGTGAGCTTGGTATCGACTCGGGTGACGAGGTTGCCGAGTTTATGGAGCGAATCAAAACAGCTAAACTCGACAAGAAGATAGAAGATAAGCTGATGAAAGAGGTCAACCGCCTCTCAAAGACTCCCTTCGGCTCTCCCGAGGCAACTGTTTCCAGAAATTATATTGAAACCTGTCTTGATATTCCGTGGGGCAAGTATTCAAAGGATGAGATGTCTCTGCCTTTCGCTGAAAGTGTTCTTAACGACGATCACGAGGGACTTGAAAAGATCAAGGAAAGAATCCTTGAGTATCTTGCTGTTAAGCAGATGGCTCCCGAACTTAAGAATCAGATAATTTGCTTCGTCGGCCCTCCCGGAGTAGGTAAGACCTCACTCGGTAAGTCTATCGCACGTGCTATGGGCAGAAAGTATGCTAGAGTATCTCTCGGTGGTGTAAGAGACGAGTCCGACATCAGAGGACACAGAAAGACCTACATCGGTTCAATGCCCGGACGTATCATCAATGCACTTATTGAAGCCGGCACAATGAACCCCGTAATTCAGCTTGACGAGGTTGACAAGCTTTCCCGTGATTCTCACGGTGACCCCGCGTCAGCTCTCCTTGAGGTGCTTGATTCCGAGCAGAACCGTGAGTTCAGAGATCACTTCGTAGAGCTTCCCGTGGATCTCTCCGAATGTGTATTCCTCGCAAGTGCGAATACCCTTGATACTGTTCCCACTCCTCTTATCGACAGAATGGAAATAATCGAGCTTCATACATACACTCCCCGTGAGAAGTTTGCAATCGCTAAAAATCATCTCATTCCCAAGCAGCTTTCCCGTCACGGACTTAAGAAGAGTACAATGAAGGTCTCTGACGAAGCACTCCGTGAGCTTATCAGCGGATATACCCGTGAATCAGGTGTAAGAAATCTTGATAGAGAGATTGCATCTCTCTGCAGAAAAGCCGCAAAATACATGATCGACAACGGTACCGCAAGCATCAGCGTTTCTAAGGAACGCCTTGCTACCTTCCTCGGTCCCCGTCGCTTTAATGACGACGATATGTATTCATGTGATCAGGTCGGCATCGTAAACGGTCTCGCTTATACTGAAGTAGGCGGTGACGTTCTGAAAATCGAGGTTACCGATATGGAAGGCTCTGGTAAGCTTGAACTTACGGGTACTCTTGGTGACGTAATGAAGGAATCAGCCCGCATTGCTGTGAGCTACGTAAGAGCTCATGCTGCTGAGCTTGGTGTACCGTCTGATTTCTACAAGACGCGCGACGTACATATCCACGTTCCCGAAGGCGCTGTTCCGAAGGACGGTCCATCAGCAGGCGTAACTATGGTCTCAGCAATTACAAGTGCACTTTCCGGCAGAGCAGCGCGTTACGACATCGCAATGACAGGTGAAGTAACCCTTACGGGAAGAGTACTTCCCATCGGCGGTCTCAGAGAGAAAACAACAGCCGCGTATATTTCGGGTATCAAGAAGGTAATAATTCCCTATGGAAACATCTCCGACCTTGAAAAGATCGATCCGGAGGTAAGAGAAAAGCTCGAATTTATCCCTTGCCGCCACGTATCTGAGGTACTTTCTCACGTTCTCGCTCCTCTTGATAAGCCCGTATCCGCTGAAAAGGAATGCACAAAGCCCTGCGGTAAAACTTCCGTAGGTGAAAACGGCTCACACTGGATAAGAGCGGAAGCTTAAAACTAAACTTTAGTCAGGATACAGAGTTATGAAACTTAATTTAAATAAAACAGAGCTTAAGATTTCCGCGGGACTGCCTAAGCAGTTCCCGGGAGAGCTTGTACCTCAGGTTGCCTTTGCGGGCAGATCAAACGTGGGTAAAAGCTCGCTTATAAATTCTCTTATCGGCAGAAAATCCCTTGCACGTGTCAGCGGATCGCCCGGTAAGACCATAACCGTAAACTTCTATAAGGTCGATTCTGCGCTTTACCTCGTGGATATGCCAGGCTATGGATATGCAAAGCGCACGCTTGAAGATAAGAAGCGCTGGTCTGCACTCACAGACGGATATTTTACTAACAATAAAAATATTGACCTTTTGAAGCTTACAATCTGTCTCGTTGACAGCCGTATCGGTCCTACGAAGGACGACGTTGCGATGATGGAATATCTCGTAGCGGCTGAACAACCATTCATTATCGTAGCTACAAAGGCAGATAAGCTCAATGCTACCGAGAAACGCAAGATATTTGAGATTCTCGAAAACACCGAGGTTTGCAGTTATGCTGATGCGGTGATTCTTTATTCATCGGTAAGTGGACTCGGAAAGGAAGACCTATGGAATGAGATCACTTCTCACTGTGGTCTTTGATTCCTTCATTAAGAAAGGTTAATTCATTATGATACTTCATAAATCATTTGACAAGACAAACGGTCACCTCACTATCGACGGTCTTGATGCCGTTGAACTGGCGAAAGAATTCGGTACTCCCGCGATATTTATTTCCGAAGATTCTATACGCGGTATGTGCAGAATGTACCGTGATGCTTTCGCAAAATATTTTGGAGAGGGAGCGTCCCCCATTTATGCCGGTAAGGCTCTCTGCTTCAAGAGACTTTACGAGATCATGGCTGAAGAGAATATGAAAGCTGACTGTGTCTCCTCGGGCGAGCTTGCAACTGCAAACGCTGCAGGATTCCCTATGGAAAATGCTTTCTTTCACGGTAATAATAAAACGGATTTCGATCTTGAATATGCTGTAAAGCTTGGTGTAGGTCACATTGTTGTAGACAGCTTTGACGAGCTTATGGCGCTTGACGAGATTGCTGAGAATGCAGGTGTATGTCAGAAGATCCTTCTCAGAATCACTCCCGGTATCGATCCTCATACTCACAAGAAGATCATGACCGGTAATGTTGATTCGAAATTCGGTTCCGCTATAATTACGGGTGATGCTGAACGCATCGTCCGTCTTGCAGTTGAGCTTGAAAACGTAAAGCTTTGCGGCTTCCACTGTCATGTAGGTTCACAGATATTTGACATTGATCCCTTCCGTGATGCGGCTGATATTATGCTTAAGTTTATCCGCGATATGCAGGATATGTGCGGTTATACTGCAGAGATCCTTAACCTCGGCGGAGGTTTCGGCGTAAGATATACAGAAGACGATCCTGAAATCGACTACGAAGCCAATATCAGAGAGCTTGCGATTGAAGTTAAAACTATGTGTGAGAAGCTTAATATCAAGTGTCCTCACATTCACATGGAGCCCGGCAGAAGCATCGTTGCTGCTGCAGGAGCAACTCTTTATACCTGCGGATCGGTAAAAGAGCTTGAAGGTTTCAGAAACTACGTTTCCGTTGACGGAGGTATGACTGATAATCCCAGATATACTCTCTATCAGTCTCAGTACACCGTTCTTAATGCATCTAAGATGGATGAAGAGAGTGATTTTGAATGTACTCTTGCAGGCAGATGCTGTGAAAGCGGAGACCTTCTTGCAGAAGGTGTGAAGATCGCACGTCCCGAAAGAGGAGACGTTATTGCCGTGCTCGTTACAGGT
>JAZUBG010000210.1:0-10498 GCA_045638405.1 Eubacteriales bacterium
GGTGTTGCTCTCACCGCTCTTTCCTGCGGTGAGGAGGCTCTCGGTGTAACTCTTGCCGAGGATATTCCCGCAGGTCATAAATTTGCACTCCGCGACATCGCTGAGGGCGAAAACATTATCAAGTACTCTGCTCCTATCGGCAGAGCGACCTCTCCTGTAAAGACAGGTGCTTGGGTACATACTCACAACACTAAGACTAACCTTGACGGTATCCTTGAGTACACCTACAATCCCGTCCCGATCCCCGAAAAAGCCGGCAAGACCGTAAACTTCAAGGGATTCCGCAGAAAGAACGGCAAGGTTGGTATCCGTAACGAAATCTGGGTAGTTCCCACCGTCGGATGCGTAAATTCTCCCGCTGAGGTAATGGTCAAGGAAGCTGAAAAGCTTGTGAAGGGCTCCATCGACGGCGTATTCGCACTTACTCATCCCTTCGGCTGCTCACAGCTCGGCGGCGACCATCTGAACACTCAGAAGGCTCTCGCAGGTCTCGTTCACCATCCTAATGCAGGCGGTGTTCTCGTGCTCGGTCTCGGATGTGAGAACAACAACCTTGATGAGTTCAAGAAGATCCTCGGTGATGTTGATCCTGAGAGAGTGCGCTTCCTAAACTGTCAGGATGTTGAAGACGAGGTTGAAGATGGTGTAAAGATCCTTTCCGAGCTTATTGAGATCGCATCTAAGGACGAGAGAGCGGACGTCCCCTCCTCCGAGCTTATCGTTGGTCTCAAGTGCGGCGGTTCTGACGGATTTTCCGGTATTACCGCTAACCCCACCGTTGGTGTATTCTCCGATATGCTCGTTTACGGCGGAGGCTCTGCGATCCTTACAGAGGTTCCCGAAATGTTCGGTGCCGAGACTCTTCTCATGGACCGCTGTGAAAACGTTGAGCTTTTCGACAAGACCGTAAGTCTTATCAACGATTTTAAGGAATATTTTATCCGTTACGGTCAGACTGTATACGAGAACCCCTCTCCCGGAAACAAGAAGGGTGGTATCACTACTCTTGAGGACAAGTCTCTCGGATGCACACAGAAGTGCGGTGCAGCGGCAGTAAAAGACGTCATCAGCTACGGTGACCCCGTTAAGACTAAGGGGCTTAATCTTCTTTCCGCTCCCGGAAACGACCTTGTTGCTTCCACAGCTCTCGCGGTATCCGGCGCTCATCTCGTTCTCTTCACTACAGGACGCGGTACTCCCTTCGGTTGTCCCGTTCCTACAGTAAAGATCTCCTCCAATACTCCTCTCGCTGAGAAGAAGCACGCTTGGATCGATTTCAACGCAGGTGTAGTTTGCGAGACCGGTGACATTGAAGCATGCGGATCTGACCTCTTCGACTACGTTATCGCTCTTGCTTCAGGCGAGGTTAAGACAAAGAACGAGGAGTTCGGAATGAAGGGTATCTCCATCTTCAAGGACGGAGTAACTCTGTAAAACGATATGAGAACACTTATTTATAACGTAAAGCTTGTTGAAAAGAGCGGTATTACCGACGGAGCGGCAGTTCTTATCCGTGACGGTAAGATCGAGTACGTCAGCCGTGACGGTGCGATGATCCTTCCCGCCGTTGATGAGTCTTATGACGGAGAGGGCGCGTACCTTTCCGCAGGATTTATTGATATTCACGTTCACGGTGGCGGCGGTCACGACTTCATGGACGGTACTGAGGAAGCTTTCCGCGGTGCTATGGCTTCGCACATGGCTCACGGAACAACATCAATCGTTCCCACTACTCTTACTGCTGAAGACGAGGAGCTTCGAGAGGTATTTGCCGTCGCAAGGCGTGTAAAAAACTCTGAGGACGCTGAAAATCTCCCCGAGATTCTCGGACTTCATCTTGAAGGTCCCTACGTTGAGCCTTCTATGGCAGGGGCACAGGACCCTAAATACATAAAAGTTCCCTCCGACCTATCATGGAAGGGAATTGTTGAGGCGGCTGACGGAGATCTCCTTATTTGGACAGTGGCTCCCGAGCTTGATGGTGCCGACGAGATGGCTGAAGCTCTCCGCGGCAGCGGTATCATCTTCTCTGCAGGTCACAGCGCGGCAAAGTACGACGACTGCGTACGTGCAATTAACGCCGGTTACACCATGGCGACACATCTATACAGCAGTATGTCCACCATTATCCGCGAAAACGGCTACAGAGTGCCGGGTGTGCTTGAAGCGTCCCTCTTGCACGATGAGATATGTGCTGAGGTTATCGCAGACGGACTACACCTTCCTCCCTCACTCCTTAAGCTTATCTGCAAGACCAAGGGATACGATCGCATGGTGCTCGTAACCGATGCTATGCGAGGCGCAGGTATGCCCGACGGAGAATATCTCCTCGGAAGCTTGAAGAGAGGTCAGCTTGTATCAGTATTTGACGGTATCGCCCATATGCCCGACGGAATCTCCTTTGCGGGAAGCGTTGCGACTGCAGACAGACTTGTGAGGGTTATGACTACCCAGGCGGGCGTACCTCTTACCGAGGCTATTGCCATGATCACTGAAAACCCTGCAAGAGAAGTGGGTGTGGCTGATCACAAGGGTAAAGTAGAAGTAGGATATGATGCCGATCTTGTAATGTTTGACGGTAACATTAACGTCAAATCCGTTTGGTGCCGCGGTAAAAAGACGGTGTGACTTCAGAAAAAACGTAAAATAAAAAAGCTGCAACGAAGTGATACTCGAGATCATTTCGCTGCAGCTTTGTTTTTATACATTATTCGGAGACTTGTCTGCTTTCCCAAATCGGAATGTAGGGGTCTGTTTTTTTATTTGAATCGGGATAATAAATTTGGAGCATATAGTCGTCAGCATTGGGGTTGACGCATACGTAATCAAAGACAGCGAGCTTACCGTCTTGATTTATGAAGAATAAATCCTCCTGCGGATCATCCAAAGAAGCAATTATAGCGTCATAATCATATCCGAGCTTGTCACACACTTCTTTCAAGGTTAATAATCTGCCTTCCGAAATGCTCATACACGCGGTGTAAGCCGAGTAATTTGTTACATAGAAGCCTTTAAAACGTATTACGGCAACGGAAAGAATATCTCCGTGAATTGAAGTCTCGTAGCCTATTCGAGGATGGGAGTGAAAATCTGCATTAAACACATCAATCACGTCTTCATAGAAAAGCTCGGTTATCTTACTGTTTATTTCTGCAGCAGCGGTGCTGTCCCCTTCGATTCTGGGTAAGGCTACCGCATATTCATAGTCAAAAATGCTGAAAAATAATGGATCGATGGGAGCTCTTTCCTTGAGTTTTGAAATATTTAGGTACTCGGTTACGTAATCGTTAATTTTAACGTTAATTTCCTCGGGAAGTATCAATTCTTCCTCGGTATTACCGCTTTCCTCGGGAGGTGTGTTTACTTCCTCGGTGCTGTTTTCCTCGGGAGGCGTGTTTACCTCCTCGGTACTGTAGCTTTCTTCGGGATCATTTGTTTCAGAAGTATCTTCATTTCCGGCAGTAGTTGCCTTAGGCTCGTCGGGAAGCTGAACATCAGCCGTCGTGTTTCCGCCCGCGTTTGTGATATCGGAGGTCTGTGAGTTTGACGCACAGCTACACAGAAGGAACGATAAAAGTAGGGTTAAGCATAGAAGTTTTTTCATAACTAGGTCTCCTTTCTTTAATCGAAAATAATGATTCTTTGAAGTGCATCCCAGCCCATTTCAGTACCAGTCCAAGTTCGGTCAAAGGATACTCCTGCAGCACCATTGACAGGATCGTAAACAATAAACTGAGAACCATAAACAGTGGTATTTGAAAACGGTGATAATGCTCTGTTGCGGATAATACTCTCCGAATGTGCAATGCTTTCTTCGGAGATATAGGAGCCCATCAACAAACCATCTTCGTGAACTGAGCTTGCAGGTTGTGCTACCGGTGGAGAATAATTAGATGGGATTTCATATGTAGTCGAAGCAAATACTATAGCGTGAGTATTGCTGGAAGTAGAATAACCGGCTATAATTCCCTCCGGATTTTCGGAAAGATAATATGTTAATATTTCGGCTTTTTGTTCTGCAGAATACTGTGAAAGATACAACACTGATGCCGTGGCACCAAAATGACCGGTTAACTGAGGTAATGAATTATAAGAAACCGGATTTGACGTTGGATAACAGTATTTGTTATAAGTAGAATTATAGATTGGGGAAGTAAAATTAACATTCGCTAAAGTAACAGTATACGGGTCAGGTAAGAGATAACCTGATGTATTTGTTCTATAGTCATAGCGTTGAGTAGTAGTCTGTTTTGACATGTTATCTAAAACCATGGCAAAAGAACACATAAAACATCCGGCATCAGTTATTAAATCTTCAAGTGAACAATAAATTCCGTCGGAATTTATCCAACCATAATTGGTAAGATTATTGGTGTTAAACCCTTGCAATGGGTATTGCCCATAATAAGAATATGATGTTGGGAACATTCTTGTTCTAAAGGTATAAGTTGATGATATACCATTTGATGAGGAGCTGTCCAAACATCACAGTTCATTGGACTCCCCTTCTGAAAAATGATAATCTTGTTCACTTATATTATATCATAAATATGTGTGATTTGTTGTATTATTGAGAAAAAATATATTAACATTGTGTAAATATTACAATTTGACTCGGGAAAAAAATCTTGATTTGTATATATAATGTTTCGTATTGAAATATTAGTTAACTGAATCATTTTGGTAGTCCAAGGCTGAACAAAATGTCCATAAGCCAAACATACGAAGTTTCTCCTTTAACCTTTTGCTTGCAAAAGGTTAAAAGTAAGCCAAGGAGGACTGTTTGCGTTCCGCAAACAGGTAAACTTCGGCGCTACTGTTTGGCTGCGCCAAACGGATGGTTCCGCCATCTAACGTCTATGGCAGAACGTTATCTCTGTAAAGAACGCTTTAAGTCAAAAAACATTTGTTAAGCTTACAGAAATATTATTTTTCTTTTACGTGGAACCATCTCAGACGCCGAAGTTTCCTCGCCGCTTATACAAGCGGCTCACCTCCTTGGCTTTTTTTGCGGAGCAATGAAAAAATACACCTCCGAAGGTACTCTTCGGAGGTGTATTAAAGTAAGACTTAAATTACATCTTGTTGAGAGCGAGAGTGAACTGGCTCTTGTGACGAGCAGCTTTGTTGGGGTGGATTGTACCACGAGCCGCAGCCTGGTCGATGATCTTAACAGCGTTCTTGTAAGCCTCGGTAGCAACAGCCTTGTCACCGGACTCGAGAGCTGCATAGTACTTCTTGATGATTGTCTTCATCTGAGACTTGAACATCTTGTTCTGGAGTGTCTTTGTTTCAATAACCTTTACGCGCTTCTTAGCAGACTTAATATTCGGCATTTTCAAAATCCCTTTCAAAATATAAAATAAATTATGAATCGGGGCTCTGAGGCACGACCACAGCAAGCCCACTTATATGTCGTCCCCCGACCTGTCGGAGTCCGACGGGGTAAAGAGCTCGTGCCTGAGAGGGTGCACTCACTCGATTTCGCATACGCATGATATTATATCATACTGTGCTGAAAAATGCAATAGTTTAGAAGAAAATATTTTGCCAAATCTTCTGCTTTTTTGCAAATTTCCTTTGGTGAATTTTTCAGTAAAGCATCGGAAATATACGTTCCGATGCTTTACTGACATTAACCTGAAAATTTAGCAGCCAAGTCCCGCTTTGCCGAAGCTGTAACGCTTTTTGAATTTCTCTTCGTATATAGACGGTTCAAATTCGGAAGGTCCGGGGTCGATCCTGCCTGCTTTTGGCTTGTGATGAGGACCGAGGAGGTTTCTGTTACCTACGGTAATGGTAATTTCCACTGTGTTTTTACCTTTACGTAGTCGATCTGTGATGTCATCACATTTGTCTCCCCAGGCGATGAGCTTACCGCACTTTTCGTTAACTATTACTCTTGCACAAGCCGCATTCATACCGTTAAGGTCAACGTGACGGGAACATGAAAGTGAGTTAATATCAAATTCACGGCTGAAAGTAAGCTTTCCTCTGAAGAATGGGAAACCCTGAGTTACGATCTCGTCGGGGTAAATCTTATCAGGAATGTTTCCGAGATAAAATTCGCTTCCCGTAACGAGAGCACCATTGTCTACCGTTACAAACGGATCACGTGAGAATACGCCAAAGTTGCCTACAAGATACCCGAAGGTAAAATCTGCACGAAGTTTAGAGTTTTCACTGTCGCAGAAACCGCTGATTATAACTTCATTATTACCGTGCTTCAGATATGCTCCGATGTCAAACACGCTGAACTCGTGGTCAAGCCACCACTCACCTTCTCTGAGAGTGGCTACCTCACCGTTCACTTTTACTACAAGGGGCAACGGAGCTTCGGTCACGAATCTGACGTCACCAAGAGCATCAAGGTCTGTTTCTTTTCCGACAGTAAACCGATACTTGACGGAAGGACATTTTCCACTCTCAAACAGCTTATTTATCTTTGATCTGAGGCTCATTGCGTGAAGCTTTTCTGACCAAATTTCTCCATCACTGACTTCAGCAAATTCCAAAAGGAAACAGTTTCCGTCGTCTGCGCGGACTTTCCAAAGTTCCGTTACGCTTCCAATATCAAGAGGAGCCGATCCTTGATTCTGTATGGGTTCGGCTTCAAGTGAGATTCCCTCGCCGGCAACAATAAGCTTAGATTCGCTGGGGGCAAAGCTGAGACTTGCTGTGATACTGTCTTCGGTGCAGCGTTTTGCCACATTTTTCAGGGTCATTGTATCGGCACAAAGCTCTGCAATATCGGATTCTCTAAATGTGATTTTTACGTTATGTGTATTATCAGTATCAAGGTTTACAAAGAAGTAGATCTTGATTCCGTCACTCTCATATTCGCGGCAGCATACCTGAATATTCTTTTCTTCACCGTCATTTGAAACGATGCTGACTGACTGAAGTCCGTTCTGCTTTGCATAAGTAACGAGATTTTCGAATCCGCAGTCGCTTTCATACAGCTTGACTTTGTCGCAACGGGAAAGAAGCACGGAAAGTTCATCTTCTGCGGTAACACCGTCAATAAATGTGGGTTCGCATCCGAGAAGTATGACCTTACCTCCGCTTTCTGCAAATGCAGAAAGTAGTTCAAACGTGTTTCGGTCAAGTCCCCAGATTTCGGGTAGAAGAACCGTTGTATACTCACACTCACCTATAATGAACTTATTTTTTTCCACACGTCCGTGACGCGCAATTATCGTCTCGTCACCGTAGTGATAGGGAATGTGCGCCTGTGCGACAAGAAGAGAGGTGTTTACAAATTTATTGTCAATATCACTTTCAGCGTTCATGTCGTCATTGGTGTATTTCATCCAAATTGAGTGCATAGGATGTATCATGAGAACGTCGGGTGAGAATTTACCGTCAGCGAGGATCTTGCCGATTCGTGCTTCCGTCTCGATAAACGATTTGTATTCATCCCACCAGGGAGACTGATAGAACATTGACGGAGGGTAATCGTTCTTTCTGTGTCCGCGGAGCGTATATGCTTGCAGATGCTGACATATGAGATTGACACCGTTTACAAATTGCCACTCCATGAGTCGACGCATTTTTTCAAAGCTAATATCCCATCCCGACATAGCATATGTTTCGGAGATAACGTGCTTTTTACCTGTTTGTGCGGCAACTGAGGATAACTGAAGGGGAATTACCGGTACACCGTCTTTTCCGCTGATACGGTCATATGCGATACTGCTACCCAGCCAGTCAACACCCGGTATGTGCATATATTCGTATGTAGGCATACATCCCGCAGTGCAGTGTATCTGACATATTAGATTGTCCTCCATCATAACGTGACCTGTCAGCAGACAGTCATGCTCACAGCACCATTCGTATATCTGCTTTGCGAAGGATTCGGTGTAGAGACGGTTTACCATCTTCCAGAAATCGAATCTTACCTTTTCGTGACCGTCACGGCCGAGAAGAAGTGCAGGTATATGCTCCTTGAGAGAATATCCGTATGTTTTTTCGAATTCCTCAAGAGTTATCGTTGACCAAGGCGTCTTGCACAGCGCATATTGAGGCTCATCGGTGAAAAATCCCTTCAAAGTACCGTCCTTGAAATCAGACGGGAATTTTTCATAGTATTTTTCATAGGTGCTGTCAATAAATGCACGTACTGCCTTGGGATTCAGTATGTCAAGGTAAATGTCGTCGGTGAATGACGTAGCATACGTAAGCTTTTCGCCGTCAGCCACGAGTAACTCGGCTTCGTCGAGACAATCTGAGAGATATCTGTAGTTGTTATCGGCATCAATTCCATAGAAAGCGATAACGTCTCCTGCGGTCTCACCGTTATTGCATTCACGAAGTCTCAGCCAACGAACGCAGTATTCCTCACCCAATGCGGGAACAGCGCCTCCTGCACTTCCGCTTGGCCAGTCCATCTCATCGTAACACCATGCGTGAAGACCCATTTTTTTAGCCTCGTCTATACATGAACGTACCGCATCAAACCACTCCTCCTCAAGATAGGGAGTTTCAAGGCCGCCTCTTGCGTGCATAAAGAAGCCGCCCTCGCCAACGTCCTTCATCATACGTATCTGGCGTCTCAGTTCTTCGTCTGTAAGCTTTCCATTCCATGACCAGAAGGGGAGTGCACGGTATTCTGTTTCAGGTGTCTTGAATTTGTCTATCCAATGTTTCATAGTTATAACCGTTCTTTCAGAAAAATAGTCCATATTACTTGTCAGCAGGGAAAATTACCCCGTTCTGAGCCCTTACGGTGTCAAGTACCTTCATTTCAAGTTCGGAATACTTTACATGGTCGTTAATAACTTCACCATCACATATGAGACGGGCAAATTCAGCAATTTCAAAGTCCATGTTGGTTTCACTGTAGTTGAAGGGGATATTCTCGGGCTCTCCTTTTCTCGGGATAAAGGTGAGTTTTGACGGACAGGACATCTTGTCAATTGTTATAGCACCGTCCTCACCGATGATTACTGACGGAGTGACGGAATCAAATATCTTTGAGTAGGAAACAGTTACATTCATGTCTCCGTAGGGCATGATGATCTCGCCTGATCCTTCAAAGCCGTTAGAGAGGATCACAGAGTTTGATTTTATCTCACCCGTCGGCTCTCCGAAGAGACGGAGAGCGAAGTGGACGGGATAGACACCGATGTCCATAAGGCTTGAATTTGAAAATTCGGGACGGAACGCCTGAAGGATCTCACCTGCACGGAATTTATCGTATCGTGACGAATACTGACAGAATTCAAGTGAAGCACGGCGAACCTTGCCAAGTCTGGGAAGAGCTGTTTTTACCGCTTCAAGTGCGGGGTCAAATGCAGGGCGCATTGCTTCAAGGAGAATAACACCACGGTCTTCGGCAGCACGGCGCATCACGGCATACTCATCCGAGTTGGATGCGATAGGCTTTTCACAAAGCACGTGCTTACCGTGAGAGATAGCCTTAAGAGTCTGTTCGCAGTGGAGACAGTTGGGACTTGCAATATATACGGCGTCAATTTCGCTTGCGAGAAACTCCTCCATGTCGCAGTAAACGTTAGGTATACTGTGGCGGGAAGCAAATTCTTCTCCTTTTTCACGGGTACGTGAATATATGGCGTAAAGCTCAACGTAGCTTGATGCGTTGGCACTGTCTGCAAGCCAATCGGAGACGAAGTTAGATCCGATCATTCCGAGTTTCAGTTTTTTCATAGTTTGTCCTTTCATATTATATGTGTCAGTCGGAATTAGTCTTACGGCAGCGCTCACCAAACGGTAAAACGCCGCCGTGCTTCAATTTACTTTGTTACCTTAACTGTTTTTCTGATTTCAATGGGACCGAGAAGTCCGGACGGTTCAAGTACAAGGAATTTGGAGCAAAGATCTCTCTGCTCGTAAGCAAGATTGTTTGTTACAACGACCTTCATGGTATTTTCACCGCACTTAAGGAGCTTTGATACGTCGAAACGGTAGGGAGGAGCGATCTTTGTTCCTGCAAACTCACCGTTGATCCACAGCTCAGCGGTCTCACCGACTTTGCCGAGGTCGAGAAGATAACGTGTGTTGTCAACGTCACCGTATTCAAACTTACCTTCGTATACCATATATCCGCCAAAGTGAGGATACATATCGGGAGCCGTAACGTTCTTGAGAGTATCAAGTTTTAGTGTTGCTTCAGGCTTTTCGGGATAGTTTTCCGCATAATATATGGAAAGGTCGAACTTCGGTTCGATTACCGTTTCAGTGTCGGGAGCATATTTTACGTATTCGGGAAGTCCCGCGGGAGTTTCACCGAAGAACAGAATAACGGATTCGTAAGGCTCAAGACGGATGCGGAGACGGTTCTTGTCGCTCTCGGCAACGTAAGCCTTATTTTCCATAGGATAGTAAACAACGTACTTACCGCCCTTGTATGCGTCAAAAGAGATGGAACTCTTCATGTCACAACCAACACCTTCGTTTGTGAGCATATACATATGAGTAGCATCATCCATGTAGTGGTAGAATCTGAGTCCCTCAGCTTCAGTGGAGCAGGTGA
>JAZUBG010000211.1:0-2611 GCA_045638405.1 Eubacteriales bacterium
CCGCTGAGATATGCTTTCACTGCTTTTAATTTTAGTTCTACAGTGTACTTCTTCAACTTTTGCATAAAAATATTCCCCTTAGAGTAGTCTTGAAAACTTTTCGTTTTTTCAAGTGTCTACTCTAAGGGGATTATATCATAATATCTGTCGGGATCCTTTTTTTACTTTTCAAGAAGAATATCGCGGATCTTATCGAGTGTTTCGTCTGTGATACCGGATTTTCTAAGGTTCGCCATGAGTCTTTCGGCAATAGTCTTATCAGGCATGATCTCTTCAAGATACTCCCAAAGTCCGATACAGTCACTCGTATGATACCAACTTCTGATAAGTTCGCCTGCAAGAGAAGTGAAATTGTAGTTGAGAACTATGTCTTCACTTGACATACCGAGGATCGCATCAAGATACATACCGATGGTACCTGTTCTGTCGGCACCGACAGCACAGTGGAAGTAAACCGGATAATTTGCCTCGTCGGCGAAGATCTCAAGAATTTTTCTCAGATTTGCACGACCTACGTTATTGAGCGTTGCACCGTAAGCGTCAAAGGGGATAAGCTGATAGTTTACGTCGTCACCAGCAAAGGATTTTGTGAATTTATTTTGTTCCGCTTCTATTCTGAGGTCAATATCAGTCTTGATCCTCATATCTTCCTTAATGACCTTTGCAGCACCGAATGAAACATGTTCGGGATTGTTTATTTCGTCAAATTCTCCGCCTCTGTAAACGAGTCCTTGCTTGATACGGTGCCCTTCGGCATTCACACGTCCACCCATGTCGCGAACGTTGATCATGTCACCTGCTCTCATGGGACGGAACTCGCCGTATACCGTGGAGAAGCTGCTGACCGCTGATTCATCACCAACGGTAACTCTCCAATAATATTTGGTACCGCTTAAAAGATTATCAACCTTTACACAGTAAACGAATTCTTCTGAAGCATCAGCGAATATCAGACCAACGGTTGCGGCAGAACCGGGGAGACCGTCGGGAGAAAAGTCTTCGTTAACGGAGATCTCGAAATCCATTGGAGAGAAGATGTCAGAAACCATCCATTTGAAAACGACGGACGCAGATGCCGATTGGTTAAAGCATTTAACAGTGTCGCGGGGAAGCCACGGATAAGCATTATCTTCGTCGCGTGTCTTGGGGGGAGTTTTCATAGGGCGTTCTCTGCGGATAAATTCTTTCTGAACGGGGGTGAGAATTGAAATTTCAGAATTAAGCTTGGGTGATATAAGTGTGATCATATGTAGAGTCTCCTGATTCTTTGGATGTGGATTGTTAGTTTATTCTAAGAGGTTGTTTCTGAGCTTTTCAATAGTATCGTCAGAAATGCCGAGGAACTTTACGGTAGCCATAAGCTGTTTTGCGAGAGGACGTCCGGGGAAGCGCTCGTTCATTTTATCAATAAATGCGGCAGCGTTGGTGTACCAACATCTGACGGTTGAAAGAGACGTTATATTGTAATTTAGTATAATGTCTTCGTCACTCATTCCGAGGATGGCGTCGAGCATTGCGCCGATACAGCCCGTGCGGTCAGCGCCTGATACACAGTGAAAATATATAGGATAGGAATTTTCGTCAGCTAATATGTCGAAGATCCTAATAAAAATGTCACCCTGATAACCGTTCAAAAGTTCTTCGTACGCTCCTGCAGGAATCAGGTTGTAGTTGATGTGGTCGCCAAGCTGACAGTATTCGTATTTACCGATTGCTTCCCAGCGAAGGTCGATGTCGGTTTTGATTCCTATGTCATCTCTGAGCACTCCGAGACCGTTCATGGAGGAACATTCGGGTTTTGTGAGATTATTGAGCATCGCACCGCGGTAGATAAGACCCTGCTTGATGCGACGTCCGTTTTTGTTCACGCGTCCGCCAATGTCACGAACGTTTCCTACACCGTCAGCACGGATGGTGCGCATTTCACCGTAAACTGTTGAAAAAGTACGGGTCTCGCTTACTTCGTCTCCGCAGGTTATCTTCCAATAATACTTCTGTCCGCTGAGAAGATTGTTAAGTACACAGAAATACATTTCGTTTTCAGAACAGTAGTGAATCGGTGCAATAGTACCAATGTGATTAGTGACCGAAAAATCGGGTTCAGTTGAAATATGAACTTTAGTTACGACAAGAGGAGACGAGTTTTTCCACATTAAAGTTATGGATGCGGGTTTGTGAGCGTCATCGTCATTGTCGATATTGGGATCTAGCCACGAATAAGGTCTGCCGTCGATCTTATGAGCTTCTTCGGGAGTGAGTAAAGCGCTTCTCCGGATGAATTCCTTTTGGATACCGCTCAAAAGTGAAAGTTCGACATTGTCAGACGGCGAAAGTAAAGTAATCATTGGGAACCTCCGATGTAATATGTTAATTATACACAGATATTATAACATATGATCAAAACAATGTCAATAAAAATAGATTTACTTGTTAAAAGGTTTCAAAGTGAAAAAAATCGCAAAAAAGTTGAAAAAAGGTGTTGACAAAAGGGGAAGAAGGTGATATAATATACAAGCTGTCGCGGAGAGCTGGTCGAAAGAACGGCTGAGAAGCGCAGAAAGCTCATTGAAAATTGAACAACAAGCATCATAAAATAATCGATGAAAATCGA
>JAZUBG010000212.1:0-2714 GCA_045638405.1 Eubacteriales bacterium
AGTTCCTCAGGGTGCAAACAGATTCGAATACTTTAACCTTTTTGCCGACGGTAAGGGAGGTATATTCGGTATCGGTAACAGAACAGGTACTCCCGAACAGCTGCAGATCCTTTACAAGAATCTTTACAACACAGATATTAAGTTCAACCTTAAAGGATACATGTGGGATGCTATCTACCTCTTCGCAATTCCCGATATGCATAAAGAAGAAGTTATAATCATTGACAAAGTTTATGAGCCCGATTATACCAATGAAAAAGATTTCCCAAGAAATCCCGCTGGTATGATAACCCCGGCTGATGCATGTACCTATGATGGTGGATGTACCTACATGGCATCCAACGGATATTTCTACGTCTTCTATTCAGCTCAGGGAGATAACTATTACGCAATTTATGATACTCAGAATAATTTCAAGCAGGTAAGAATGTCCAAAAAGCTGAATTTTAAGAATACCAGCGTGCCAAGCAGTCAATATCAGGTTGCCATTGCCGAAAATACCAATGGAGACGTGTATTTGGTGGCGATTGATGCATCTCTTACCAATGCAGAAATCGAGCTTTATAAGATAGACGTAACCAAGTCCAATATTTTGGTGCCTATGTCGGTTGATTCTAACGGTAAAGCTGCTTCAATTCCGATGAAGATTAAAAATAACCCCGTAAAATTCAGCCATGGCAGACTTTCCGCAACGACTTCCAGAAGCCTTTCAATTCAGGATAACGTTCTTTGCATAGTTACTTATATGAATCTTGGTGATAACCGTTCAACTACACTTGACAAAATAGTCAGCGGTAATCACTCTAATCCCGTAATCAACGGTGTTGAAATTGATGCATTCCAGTCAACCGGCGGAGGTACTGAAAACTATATTTTCTATTCAGTAGAATTACCTCATTAAATTAACACAGCGTTATTAGAGGAGCATTTTCCTTTCGGAAGATGCTCCTCGCTTTTTTGGGGGAAGAAAATATAATAATTTTACAAATGTTACGTGTCTTAAACTTTTTGATAAAAATTCATAGTTTGGGATATAAATCAAAAAATGTATTATACTAATTTTGCTATAAAACTATTGATTTTTATAAAAAAATCTGATAGAATAATATTTGACAGAGAGCAATCTCTAATTTCGAAAATTTTTGGAGGACAAAAATGAAAAGACGCATTTTAAGTATGCTTCTCGTAATGTCCATGCTCGTCAGCATGCTGGCGATCACTGCAGTAGATACAGCTGCAGCGCATCCCTTCACAGACGTTCCTGACTGGGCAACGGAATTTGTAAACGAAGTATACGAAAAGGGAATCATGAACGGAACCGGCGGTACAAACTTCGGCTCTAATCAAACACTCACAAGAGAACAGCTCGTTGTTACTCTTTACAGAATCTCAGGTTCCACTATTACAGGAACTCTCGATTCTCTGAAGGCAACGTTTGCCGATGCCGCTGACATCAGCGACTGGGCATACAACGCTGTTGAGTGGGCAAGCAAGGAAGGTATCACTGCGGGCGTAAAGCAGGGTGACGATCTTTGCTTTAAGCCCAAGAACGACGTAACCCGTCAGGAAGCTGCTAAATTTTTTATTACCTTCATCGACTACATGAATCTTGAAGCTCCCACAGATAACGTAGCAAACCTTAAGGATATGGATAAGGTTGGTGAGTGGGCACTTCCTTACGTTGAAAGATGTATCGCTGCCGGTATCATCAACGGTGACGGTAACGGTAACTTCGATCCTACAGGTAAGACCGTTCGTATCGCGGCGGCTAAGATGCTCGCTTGTCTCCCTGAGGCAAGCAGCCAGGGTGTGATTTTCCCCGATCTCCAGAAATCCAGCCAGGATAAAAATGACCCTACTCCCTCAAATCTCGGATTGCTTCCCACTACCGGTGTGAATCTTGTTGAGGATTTCAAGCTTTCTCAGGGAATTGTAATGGATGACGAAGGACCCGGTAATTTACTTACAGTAACCGGTACCAGTACTCACGGCTGGCACGAAAATCGCATTGTTCGTACTGAATACGGAACATATATCGTAATTACACAGGACGAAGATGTTTTAGAAACCGGTACGTATTTGAATCAGTTTACCTACGCGATTACAAGATCCAACTTCATGATCGTTCAGGTAACTGACGACGGTTTCAAGGCTGTTTACGAAGGTCATTTTAATATGTCCGGTAACTGTGCCCCCAACATTCTGTGCGGAAACGACGGTATGATTTACGTTGTTAATATTATGATCGATGACGTAAGCTATTTCCATTCCGATCTTCTTGAATACAACGCATATCTTGCTGTACATGAGTTTGACACCAAGACAAACACAAGCCGCGGTAAGTATGAAGCTGTTGTTCCTTTCGAAAACCCCGATCCCGATGCTTTTCAGATCGACGGTGTTCCGAGAGTAGGCGTTATGAATGCAGATAAGCAGCATCCCGTTATCGATAACGTAAATAACACTATCCACGCATGCTTCGGTGCAGGCGGAAACTTCGGTACAGGTTACGTTTCATGGTTCAACTATGACATCGAAACACACACATGGGAAAACAAGAACTACAACGGCGAAGTTCCTCAGGGTGCAAACAGATTCGAATACTTTAACCTTTTTGCCGACGGTAAGGGAGGTATATTCGGTATCGGTAACAGAACAGGTACTCCCGAACAGCTGCAGATCCTTTACAAGAATCTTTACAACACAGATATTAA
>JAZUBG010000213.1:0-5003 GCA_045638405.1 Eubacteriales bacterium
GTCCATAGCTGCAACGGTCTTGCCGTCTTCGTTCAGCTTCATGTAGAACGCCTTGATCTCCTTGGGGTAATCCGTTACGAATACGGGACGCTTGAAGATTTCTTCTGTGAGGTATCTCTCATGTTCTGTCTGGAGATCGCAACCCCAATATACCTTGTAGTCAAACTTGTCGTTGTTTTCTTCAAGAAGCTTAATAGCCTCTGTGTAGGTAACTCTGCCGAAATCGGAGGTAGCTACGTGAGTAAGACGATCGATAAGTCCCTTGTCAACGAAGTTGTTCAAGAAACGCATTTCCTCGGGAGCATACGCCATAACGTAGCGAATGATGTATTTGATCATATCCTCGGCAAGTTTCATGTCATCGTTAAGATCAGCGAAAGCGATCTCAGGCTCGATCATCCAGAACTCTGCCGCATGACGTGTTGTGTTGGAATTCTCTGCACGGAATGTGGGACCGAAGGTGTAGATATTTCTGAACGCCATAGCGTAGGTCTCGCCGTTAAGCTGACCTGATACGGTGAGGTTGGTGCTCTTGCCGAAGAAGTCTTCGGAGAAATCTACCTTACCGTCTTCACCTACGGGGAGGTTGTCAAGATCCATGGTTGTAACACGGAACATTTCACCTGCTCCCTCACAGTCACTTCCTGTGATAATGGGGGTATGAACGTAAATGAAGTTTCTGCCCTGGAAGAACTTGTGGATAGCGTAAGCGGCAAGGCTTCTTATTCTGAACACTGCCTGGAAGAGGTTTGTTCTGGGACGAAGGTGAGGAATAGTTCTGAGATATTCAGGACTGTGACGCTTTTTCTGGAGGGGGTAGGCGGGGGTGGAAGCACCCTCGAGGATAACCTCGTCAGCGTGAATTTCAAAAGGCTGCTTAGCCTCGGGTGTGAGGATAACTCTACCCTTAACGACGATAGCGGAACCTACGTTGAACTTGCAGATCTCTGCGAAGTTGGGAAGAGTGTTATCGTAAACTATTTGAACGGGTTCGATGAAGGTACCGTCAGCAAGAGAAATAAAGCCGAATGTTTTTGAGTCTCTGATGCTTCTTACCCAACCGCCGACAGTAATGTTGTCTTTATCGACGATGTCCATTTCACGCCAGAGAGTTCTGATTGAAGTTAACTCCATAGTGGATTCTCCTTATAAATAATGCATACGTTAATGCAAAAATACTTAATAATATTATTCTATCACATTTTTTTACATTTGTAAACCGAGGATTGCGATTTTTATTAAAATAGTGAAAGAAACTTTGTTCCTTTACTGATGAAAACAACGTTTAATGTGAAATCTATGTTGTCTCGGCTTACATCAACCTTTTCTGAATATGTCAAGCATATGATGGGTTGCGCCGATCATATCTTCTCTTTCGCACACAGCGAAATGATAATTCAGATATTCGGCAAAGTCTTCATCATTCATAGCGTCAACTGTATCACGCATGAAATTTGTTGCGAGATCAACACCGACATAGTGTAGACGTGTAACATTAAAATCTTTCATTAAATCATCTATATCTTCTTTGCGGTACAGTACGAAAATATCTTCCGGGTTTGATGATGCTTTAAAAGTTATGGGGTCGATAAGGTTTCTGTAATGTTCGTCACAACGTCCGCGTTTTCCGAAATAAAATGATAGTATGGTAGCATCGTTATTACAGTACGCCGCGAATATGATACCGTTTTCTTTTGTTACTCTGATTGCTTCGGACAGCGCCTTTTTCTGTTCTTCCACAGTGTAAAGATGATACATGGGACCGAGCAGCAAAGTGATGTCATAGGTGTTGTCATTAAAATCGGACAGTTCTGTAGCGTTACCTTCACTGATTGATACGTTTTCACAGGGGAGAGTGTTCTTTTTGAATATCTCGATGTTGTGTGGAATCAGCTCAACCGCATCAACTTTATACCCCATTGATGCTATAGCATGGCTGTACCGTCCTGTGCCTGCCCCGATTTCTAAAACAGTGTCACCTTCTTTTAGATACTTTAAGACGTATCGCATTGTGGTAAGAAATTCAACTGAGCCATGGCGTGAGAGGAGTCTCGAATTCTCGTCGTGAGTTGAGTAATAGTTTTTCAGATAGTCAAGCGTGTTCATTAGTATACCTCCGTTTAGTCATTGACTGCGAAATATCACATAGTATGCTTATAGCTTTATCTTGGAAGTTTCACGCTCGGTGTTTGCCTTTATTTGAATAATAAAATAAAACAGTGTAAGCGGAAACAGAACCGTTCAGCTTACACTGTAAACATACCTATCTGACTGAAATCATCTTTTAGGAAAAAGGTACGACAATGTAAGCCCGTCAGCGCACCAAAAATTAGCTGCTTCGGACTTGTTTGTATTATTATTGAATACAAAATGGATAAACATTGTCTGATTTTCCTTTCAGATGATTTTATCTGATTATACTACCGGGTAACTGATTTGTCAAGTGAAAAATAAATTTTTACTCAGGAATCTTTGAGATTACCTTTTTATATATTCTCACGAAGAGAATAACGGTAACGGTTAGCGACATGATCTCGGCAAGGGGGAAAGCCCACCAAACCATGTTTACGTTACCCGTGAGAGAGAAGAGATACGCCGCAGGGATAAGCACTACGAGCTGACGTGCCATAGACACGAACATGGAATATGTTCCGCGACCGAGCGCCTGGAATGTGGAGCCGAGCACGATGCATACTCCGGCAAAAACGAAGCTCAGGCTGATGGTACGGAGCGCAACACGTCCCATGGAAAGCATTTCTTCTTCAGCGTCAAAGAGCATGAGAAGCTGATCTGGAAGTAGCTGCATTATGAGTATTCCCACTACCATAATACCTGCCGCTATAACTGCACCAACCTTGACCGTTGAGAGCAGTCTCTTTCTCTTACCCGCGCCGTAGTTAAAGGCAACGATGGGAATAAGACCGTTGTTAAGTCCGAAAATAGGCATGAATATAAAGCTCTGAAGCTTGAAATATACGCCGAAAACGGAGGTTGCAAGGTCGGAGAATCCACCGAGGATCATGTTCATGGTAGTGGTCATGATAGAACCGATACCCATCATGATAACTGAGGGGATACCTACCGAACAGATTCTGCCGATGGAGAATTTGTCGGGACGGAAACCGCGGAGGGAAACGGGAACTTCCTTGTTGTATTTATGGTTGAGGATCACCGCGATGATAAACGCTATGATCTGACCGATTACGGTAGCGAGTGCCGCACCTGCGATACCCATGCGGGGACAACCGAGATAGCCGAAAATAAGAATGGGGTCAAGGATAATGTTTACAACGGCACCCACACCCTGAGTTGCGAGAGTAAATACAGTTCTTCCGGTTGACTGCATCAGACGCTCGAATATGATCTCTCCGAAGATACCGAAGGATGCACAGCAACAGATCATAAGATAAGTCTTACCGTAATTGATAACGGAAGTTGTATTGGTCTGGAATGCGATAAAGGGACCTGCAAGGAAAAGACCGAAGAGAAGGAAGATGATAAATCCGATAAGAGAGAGGAAAATACCGTTTTCTGCCGCTTTTTTTACTTTTTCGCGGTTCTTTTCGCCGAGACTCTTTGAAAGAAGCGCGTTCATACCTACACCGATACCTGTTGAAAGACCGATCATAAGATTCTGCGCGGGGAATGCGTAGGATACAGCGGCAAGTGCGTCCTGACTGAAACGCGCGATGAATATACTGTCAACTACGTTGTAGAGAGCCTGAACGAGCATTGAAAGGATCATGGGGAGAGACATGGTGACAAGAAGCCTTGTTACAGGCATCGTGCCCATCTTGTTTTCTTTGGTCATAGCATTTTTCCTTACGTTGAATTTTTAGACATTAAACGATAATATTATACATTATTTCTTCCACTGTTGTAAAGTGGGAAAACCTACAAAAAATACTGTATATAAAGGTACAATACTGACCTTAAGGATAAAAGAGGACTGCCACAGCTTTTTTTTACGAATCTGCAGCAGTCTTAAAGTACTTTTGATTTATCTGGTTTGAGGGATATCCGTTATAACACCGTCTTTGATTATGGAATAATCTCCGCTTCTGAGGGTAGTCATCAGTTCATCCATGCTTGTTATAGGATTTTCTGTTGCGATACCCGCGCGTGGAATGTGGTGATGATAATGAAAATCAGAACCTGACGTGAGTATTTTTCCCTGAAGTCTTGTGAAGATGATCTCTGCGGCATCGTTGTTGGACTGCGCTTCTGGATGAGCGTTATATATCTCGTATCCGTCTATCTCATAAGGCGGCAGATGCCACTGACCGAATCTGAGCGGGTGTGCGTGGACGACGATTATTCCCGCCGCATTTGCTCTGTCCTTCAGTTCCTGAGTAATAAGGGACGATATGTTTTTTTCGGAAAGGAGAAACTCCTTTGTTACTCCGTATAGCAG
Organism: Eubacteriales bacterium; assembly: GCA_045638405.1. Classification (GTDB taxonomy): domain Bacteria; phylum Bacillota; class Clostridia; order Oscillospirales; family CAG-272; genus RUG11130. Next base: position 4,415 of record JAZUBG010000213.1, read on the forward strand.
ATAATCGTTACCGTCGTTCAGTGCGAGCTCAACACCGTTAATGAAGTTAAGTCTGTCGCCTGCAACCTCTCTCGCCTTGTCACATACGTCAAAAAGATCCTCAACCTTCTTTTGGTACTTGCAGAAATCGTCTTTGCAATCCCATGACCACAGATGGTTGGTGAGTACTACGGAACTGTAACCGTACTCCGTGTACTTTTCAATAATATCGTTGATATTTACCTCTGCACATTCGCTTATTTCCGATGAGTGACAGTGAAGTTCGGTCTTGTATTTTCTCATGATAAAAATCTCCGATTTTTGTTATAAATTACCTATAAGAAACTTTCCGTCGGTTGTTTTGCAGCCGACGGAAATGTGTTAAAGTGTAGTTTAGTTATCAATATCTGCCGATCTTGCTGAAGTGGTTATCCATGATCTTCGTAGTGTCTGTAATGGAATAATCACCAAGTGTGGGATTTACGAAGAGGGGATTTTCAGTAACGGGAAGTTCGGGGTTGTTCTCGTGGATACTGTACTTGATCCAGTTTTCCTCATACTGATTGCTTACCTTGCCGAATGAATAATTGTTCTTGCATATATTGAGAGG
>JAZUBG010000214.1:0-5875 GCA_045638405.1 Eubacteriales bacterium
ATCCGACTTAAAGGATCTTCGCACAAGTTGTCTTACCCGTACCGCGGGGACCGCAGAAAAGATAAGCGTGGGAGAGTCTGCCGCGAGCGGACTCGTAACGGAGAATAGATGTAATATGCTCCTGACCGCAAACGTCCTCAAAGGTACGCGGGCGGTATTTTCTGTAAAGTGCCTGATGCTCCATTTGGCAGAATTCCTTTCGTAATATCATTCTTAACTAAAAATAACCCGCAGAATAAGACCATACACCCGAAAGTCGAGAAGAAACTTCCGCGCGCCAATCTGATTTCTGCTCAGAACAGGCATCCCTGCGGCACAACGACTAAACTGCTTAATGCTGCTTGGTTCCCCACCTGACATGGTTCACAGCCGCCGATCGCGCAGGACCCATTCCTCAACACAGAAAAACAGACCGCAGACCACAGAAGTCCGACCCTCGTTTCGGGATACCACCCCTGCTGTAGCGGATTGCAGGTGCAGGGCACCGCTGACTCCCCGGCTGGTATGGCCTTATTCCACGGGTTATCCGTAGATCATTATTTCACTAAAGGGTATTATAACATATTATCTTCCGTTTTGCAAGAGGATATGCGGAAAAAGTTTTGGTGGATTTGTAACGGAAGTAATATATGATTTTATAAAAAACAAATGCGGAAGTCTGACTTTAATATTGCACAATTTGTGGTAAATATTTCGTGCAAGATGGCAAAAAAACACAAGGGTGTTGACAACCGAAATGGTCAAGTGGTATAATTATCGTAGAAAATCAACTATAGTTTATACAAAATCGAAGAAAAACACTAATTGTAGACGAACTCTTGTGCTCTTACTTAAGGAAAAAAACAAAAAAATTCTCTTTTTGCGTGAGATTTTCCTAATTTTATCAGTCTAATAGGTGAAAATGAAAAATTACGTGATGTTTTAACTCAGAAAGGAAAACGATATGAAAAAAATAACCGCATTACTTTTCGCATTACTCATGCTCATGAGTACCGCTTTATCCGTCTCCGCCACAACGCCGCCGCAACCGAAGAGATTTACTGACGTATCAAAGTCCGCATGGTATGCTGACAACGTTAACTACGTTACCGAAAACGGACTCATGAAAGGAACTTCGGAGAATACTTTTTCTCCCGATATGACACTCTCCCGTGCGATGGTTGTTACTATCCTCTACCGTATGGCAGGGGAACCGGATGCAGCGGGAATTGAAAACAAGTTTACCGATGTTCCTGCTGATGAATGGTATACCAGTGCAGTTCTGTGGGCAAACGAAAACGGTATTGTATACGGACGTGACAATAAAACGTATGATCCGTCAGACGACATAACGAGACAGGAGCTTGCGGTGATGTTGTTCAGATATGTCAAGAAATACACTCTTAGGATTCCACAGGACATCGAAACGCCCGACTACGCTGATGCTGAAAAAATCTATGATTTCGCCGAGTTTGATGTGAAATGTCTCAGTCGTGCTGGGATCATAAACGGAAAAGACGGGAACAAGTTCGACCCCCATGCGAGCGCAACAAGAGCCGAAGCAGCGGCGATTATTAGTCGTTTCGTAAAAAAGGCATCAGTACAGGATTTCTCATTTCTCGAAAAGTTAGGCATTACAATAAGAGCTGAACCTCAGATTTGGGAGGAAGGTAATTACGGTGCTCACTACAGTCAGTCATTTGACGTACTTATAGAGCTTAACGGAAATACTTATAACCCCGAGGATTTCACGGTATATACAAAGCTTTGGACCGATTACGCAAGTGACAAAGGTTATCTAAGATTTTATAGATCATACACGGATTCTTTCTGTTATTCTATAGATAACCCTTCGGTGATTTTTCCGTTTAATTTTGAAGAGGCAAGTGGAGCGTGGACTGAAGTGACTATAACTTACGCCGGGGAATCTGCAACATATCAGTTGTTTACTTCGATTGCCAGAATTTCATGATAAGTAACAGTTGGTTAAATATAACTTCACCCGCTATCCGAATTTGGATAGCGGGTGTTTTTTACTCAGATATTACTGCCGAAGACGGCGTATCCGCCAAGCTCAGCTTCAATTTTCAGAAGTCGGTTGTACTTTGCCGTTCTCTCGCTCCTGCAAGGTGCTCCCGTCTTGATAAAGCCGCAGTTTACCGCAACGGCGATATCCGCAATTGACGTGTCGCAGGTCTCTCCCGAACGGTGAGAGAGTATCTGACGGTAGCCGTTAAGGCTTGCAAGATGTGTCACCTGCAAGGTCTCGCTCAGCGTACCGATCTGATTCGGCTTCACAAGAACGCTGTTACCGAGACCTTCTCTGATGCCCTCGCGAAGCTTTTTCGGATTCGTCACAAACAGATCGTCTCCCACAAGCATCAGCTTATGACCGAGGCGGTCGGTCATGTGCCGCCAACCGCTGACGTCATCCTCACCAAGTCCGTCTTCAACGGAAACGATGGGGTATTTTTCCGCAAGTGACTCAATCTTTGAGATCAGCTCGTCGCTTGTGGCGTGTAGTCTCGCTTTAGGCAGGGTATATCCCTCGCCGTCTGCCCACTCACTTGCCGCACAGTCAAGTGCGATCTTCACGTCATGAGTGTTGTAACCCGCTTTCTCTATTGCCGTGACCATATAGTCAAGTGCCTCACACTCGTCCTTAAGATCGGGGGCAAATCCGCCCTCGTCACCTACTGTCGCTGTCTTTCCGTCACACTTTAAGATACTTCCGAGGGTGTGATATATCTCACTTCCCGCTCTGAGAGCCTCGTAAAACGTGCCGAAACCGACAGGAACGATCATAAATTCCTGAAAATCAAGACTGTTGGATGCGTGAGCGCCGCCGTTCAGAATATTCATCATGGGAGTAGGAATACGCTGGGCACCTACACCTCCCACGTAACGGTAAAGGGGAAGCTTCGCGTGCATCGCGCCCGCTTTAGCGGCAGCAAGGGACACCGCAAGTGTGGCGTTTGCGCCGAGACGTGACTTGTTAGGTGTATCGTCCTCGCGAATCATAATGCAGTCCACCATTCCCTGATTGCACATAGTTCCGATAAGGCTCCGTGCGATCTTACCGTTTATATTCTCTACGGCTTTCAGAACACCTTTACCGCCGTAACGTTCTTTGTCACCGTCACGAAGTTCGTGCGCTTCGTATTTTCCCGTGGATGCTCCCGACGGAGCAGCGGCAACGCCGCATGAACCGTCTTCCAGTACTACCGTTGCTTCAACAGTGGGATTTCCTCTTGAATCAAGAATTTCTCTCGCTTTTACCTGTGCGATTTTATTTCCGCATAGCATATTTTTTACTCACCTTCGCATATAATATCTGAGCAGTAATAGTTATATGCAGTGTTCCTTCAGTTATTCCCGTAACAAAGCGGTAAATTTTGCATATGATGAAATTAAGCCAAGAACAAAGCAGTGATTTTGAGAGGAGATAAAATTTTGACTATCTATACGGTAAAAGAGGGAGATTCCATTTATTCAATCTCCCGTACATTCGGCGTTCCGCCATCAAGGATCATTACGGATAATATGCTGACCCTTCCGGGAAGCCTCATGCCCGGTCAGGACGTCGTTATCCTTTATCCTACGAGAACACACTCCGTCAGAGGCGGAGAAACACTTTATTCGATTGCCGAAGATTTCGGCGTAACTCTTAACGATTTGTACCGTAACAACCCCATGCTTGACGGTTCACCTGCTGTATTCCCCGGGCAAGTGCTGAATATTTCATACGAAGCGCCACCCCTTGGTGAGATCACGTCCCTCGGATATGCTTACCCGTTCATCGATGAGACCGTCCTCAGAAGAACTCTGCCGTATCTTACTTACCTGTCCATATTTACTTACGGTATCACGGACGACGGAGAACTTATCGAACCGCAGGGCGGGGACAGCGAGCTTATACGGATTGCGAAGGAATACGGTACGGTACCGCTGATGATGCTCACGAGCCTTAACTCCGAAGGATATTTTTCAAACGAGCTTGCCGCGCGCATTCTCGGCGACGAGGAGCTTCAGAGAAAAGTCATCGAGAACACGGCAAAAGTGATGAGAGAAAAGGGTTACGGCGGAGTTGACGTGGATTTTGAGTACGTACGTCCCGAAGTTAAGGAAGGCTATGGCAGGTTTATCGAAAAACTTCAAGCTGAGCTTGGAGAAGATTTCGTAGTGTTCGTGTCTCTCGCGCCTAAAAACTCGCCCGAGCAGAGAGGACTGCTGTATGAGGGACACGATTACCCCACTCTCGGACGGGTTTCCGATTACGTACTGCTTATGACGTATGAGTGGGGGTACACCTTCGGACCGCCTCTTGCGGTGTCTCCCATTGATCAGGTAAGGCGGGTACTTGATTACGGTACGTCTGTTATAGACCCAATGAAAATTCAGCTTGGAGTACCGAACTACGGATACGATTGGGCGCTTCCTTACGTGAGAGGGGAGAGCAGGGCAAAGAGCCTTTCTAACGTTGAAGCCGTGGAGCTTGCAAGGTCGAGAGGTGCGAAGATTCAGTACGACAGCGAAGCCGAAGCGCCGTTTTTCACATACTACGACCGTCCTCAGACTTACGACGATGCTGTTGAGCATATCGTGTGGTTTGAAAATGCGCGAAGCGTTGACGCGATGCTTCGGCTTGTCAGAGAATACGGACTCAGCGGCGCATCGGTGTGGAATATAATGAAATACTTCCCGTCGCTGTGGCTCGTTATGAATTCACTTTTTAAAATAAGACACGGGTAAAAAGTATCGCCTGCACTTTTTTGTACAGGCGATATTTTTTGCGTATTGTCCGGGACACTTGTTCCTGCAGATGCTTCTTGCAATTTGAGTGCCTTATTTCTTTCTTAAGAACAGCATCCAACCCTTGGCGGGACATATGGGAATGGGTGCGTTTGCGGGGAATACCGCTTCTTCCTGCAGATTACCTACGGGGGAGTTCATATCAACTCCCTCAAGAGGAATACGTCTGTCCGTCGGACGCATATTCTCGATCTGCGGTGCGTAAAGTTCCCACTCTCCCGTGATACCGAGGGCATCGGTGTCGATGCTCAGCCTGAAATCTCTCGTATACGGGAACCATGATGCAAGACAGATCAGCACGTCGCCGCTATCTTTTACGTACACCGTAGCCTTTACCTGATCATTCTCAACAGCCACGGGACACTCGGGATGCCAGTATCCGTACATCTTAGCGTCTCCGATACCGAAGGACTCCCAAACGCTTCTCCAAAGAGTAGTACTGACGCCACCTTGCGACCAGCCGCAGCGTGCGCTCATACCGTAAAGCATACCGCGGAAAGCGTTTCCGCCGCCTTCAAGCATCTCGCCCATAAGTCCGAAGGGAATACCGCACATTTCGGTGAGGAAGTTGTCGGGAGGTGAATTTTGACAGTCAAAGCCTTCGCCGTTCCATATACTGTCGGCATAAGCGAAATGCTCCATATAAATGCATGCGGATATGCCGCCGCCGTAAATGGGATTATGCTCGTTGCCGCAGTGGATGTCAATGTCGCATCCGCTCGGCTTTGCTGCATTCATTATTCTTCTCACACGGCGCGTGATATGTCTGTCGTAACCGATTCCGTCAAGGTAAATACCGTCGATACCTACCACTCGGATAAGCCAGTCAAGGCCCTTTAAGTAATAGTTGTGCCAACGGGACTTCATTTGAGTTTTGATGGCGCAGTCAAATTCTCCGTCCTGCAGATACTGATGCCATGCGGGAGTAAAACCTTCCACAAGATGCTCAACGAGCCACGCGCCGCCGTCGGGACGCTCGTCTACCTTATCGCCGTCCTTCACGAAATAGTCGGCAATACGGAAGTCACCGTCTATCGAGAATATCTCGTCACCGAGTGACATGAGAGGCCATAGCTCTGCAGTG
>JAZUBG010000215.1:0-8066 GCA_045638405.1 Eubacteriales bacterium
TAGACTATTATAGAACATAATATTCTCCAATAATAAGATAATAATCTTCTTGTTTTGAATGGATAGTGCAGATCGAAATGAGAAAATCCACGCTTTTAATGAGGTACGGAGCAATTTAACTTATTTATATATAACAGAAGCAATTAGAGTTAATCCGTAACTAATTCCCAGAATAACCTTTGATTGAATTTGTAAGCCCCATAATACACCTAAATTATAAATAAATTGGGAATGTATATAAATAACAACTAAAAATACTATGAGTGCAATAATGCTAAATACAATTTTGTGAGTTCTTTTGGGAACTATACAAAGCATTATAAACTCAGTTACAGATAGAAGTATACTCGTTACAATTAAAAAAACTAATTTCATAATGATTTCCTATTTAATTTTATAAAATCTTGGCAAGTACAGTATATCACAGTTACATGGAGATTGTCAACAAAGTCACTTTTTTACAAGTCTATCTAAGATATATATTCTAAAACTCCGCACCTCGTTAAGAAGTGCGGAGTTTTAGCTAAAGATTAACTTAATCAATCACCACATCGTGTATCTCTATATGAAGAACGTGAGCCGCATGTTGCAAAGAACCGTTTAGCTTAATTTTTTAGCTGTTATCTTTTTCGATACTTTTCAATATCTTTTCAATATTCCGATTGACTGTCCTTGCTTCCATTTTGTACTTTGATGCAAGTCCTTCGGTACTGCGTACAATCGCGTGCTTAAGTGCAGCAACAAGTTGGCTGTCTCCGTTATTTCCGCCGCCCATAGCCAAGATATCAAGAAGATCATATATCTTGGTTCGGAAAATTATGTCAATCATTTCCTTTGACTGTGTATCGTATACACTGCGGCTCTTTAATATATTATCGTAGTATGTAGGCTTGATATGTTTAATTCCCAGAGCCCCCATTGCCTCAATAATAACGTCAGTAACCTCAAGTTTTTTTGTTGTTTTGGGGACAAACACATGGAAAGCTATCCAAGGTTCTGCATAGGACACATAGTCCTTCTGATTCACATCCCCCTTGGGAATCGGAAGAATTCCGAATTCCGTGTCTTCAAGCTGACGCATTTCAGCAGCGGTCTGCATAGTAGCAAACGAAAAAAGAACTCGTCCGTCACCAATCATTTCCGAACTTGCATACGGTGCCGTTGTACTGTAGTTTCCAAAATAGTATGAGAATTTGTTGGCAAGATTCAAAAACTCTTCCGGAAGAAGTTCGGGAACATACGGTCTGCTCAGCGCATCATACTTGGTAATTGTCATTCCGTTACCAAACATTACAGCAAAACCGTTGGGAGAAGAATATCTGTAAGTACCGGAACCGTTTGTGTTAATCGGGACAACACTTGCAACCTCGAACATCTTGTCAAACGTCCACTCATTGTTGTGTACGAGCTCGTAAAGATCTCCGATACTATAGTCGAGCACTGCCTGCTTACTGAAAAGAATACCGTAAGCATCCATATAGTTTGATGTAACTATGGCACCGTTAAGGAAATAAACCGAACCGCCGATGGAGTAGGTGTCAATAAGACTCTGCGTCCACCACTCGCCGCTGAGATCGAGAACGTCGAACTGACTGGTATCAAGCAAACAATCATTGATAAACAAAGGCTGACATACAGCAACAGCAGTTCCATACCCTGCATCATACGCACCGCCACCCGCGAGAACATCCTGTCTGACCGCTTCCACTACCGGATGTGTAGACTGATCCTGTTGTTCCGGCGGACTGAAGTTTGACCATGTAATATGGAACTTTTCTTCAATCTCTCTTTGCCTGTAATACAGCGCATCACTCATAATGTCACCGGTCTCCTCTTCTTCGGTAGGTGCCTGCGACCCGCCGCCTATCCAAGTAAAGGATTCCCCTGAAAAGTCGTGTTTTTTGGCGAGACCGTCAATGTACGAGTCTATCTCTGCCACATCTCCCGTATTTTCGGTTTCAGCTCCGGCTAATTGTACAACGGTAGCTGCGTTACCTTTGGCGTTACTGCCACAGGAGGTAAGAGTTGCCAAACTGATCAGCAACGCGAAAATGAATGCTATAATTCTTTTCATAAAGCACACCTTTCTAAGTTAACAAACTTTCCAGTCTCATAATAACACAACTATTTACCAATTTCAAGTATTATTGCAAAAAAAAAAAATGATGACATACACTGTTTTTTGTGAATGTCATCATTTAAGTTTTTAATTTTTATTTTTCATCCGTTTTTCTGCGTACCACCATCTTGACTAATTCATACGCACCGAGTATCACAAATGAAGATGACGCCGCCACTGTACTAACGATCCACGAAGGATTAACATCACCTACAAAAAGCGATACTCCACCGGAAAATGTAAGTAAAAGCACGGCAAACAGTGAAAGCACAGCATACACAAAATACGCCACATTTGAATTACCTGCACGGAAAAGTGCCGTACCGTCAATGATAATCTCACTGAGAAGCACAAGTTGACCGAGGATAAGCGCAATGGTTGAAGCACTTATCATACCTTGTCCTAACCCAATATCTACTCCGGTAAAATGAGAAGACACCGTGACAGACACAAACACGGCAATTCCGGTCACAAGACCTATAAGTACTTGTTTTGAGAGAACTTTTGCCGAAGGTATTTGTTTTCTTTCATCTGCTCCGTCTGGAGCAGTACACTTCTCCGGGGTAAAAGCAAGGACAAGAATAGCCAAAAAGTCAAATATCATACCGAGAAGTAAAATATTTGCGGCATTCATAAGCGGCACGTCAATAAGAATCGCAAGAAGTGTACAAACAAGACGTGCAGTTTGTGAAGCCACTGTATAAAGCACAGTTTTTCTGAGATTTTCAAGTGAACAGATCGATGAGGTTACAGCTTTTACAGTTTCAGCAAAGCCGCCGAAACCCGCATCTCCTGCAGGATATACAGACACCTCGGATTTCCTCTTGAGAGACTGAGGAATCGGTCTCATATTCGAAGCACTTATGGCAACGCCCACAGAATCATCGGTTATCATACCTGATTCTGACGGGACAGATGTCATAACGAGAGAATTAGGGATCTGCGACACAAGTTTTCGTACGGTCGCAAGACGTATTTTACCTGCGGCATCGATTTTTCCGCCTTCTTCACCTCTTGCGGGTAATGCCACGATAAAGTTTCCTTTCGGAACATCTTTTCCCTCAAGCACGTCACGGCAAGAAACAATGGGAGTATTTTTACCGATTATTCCCGCCTCAGCCAGATAACCTCTGTCAAGTTCAGAGTTTGATGACAAAAGTACCAGCGAAAGGGCAGATTTTGCAAAGGAGGTCCCAAGCTCCTTAACTCCCGCAGCATATTCTTCGCCGATGACAACAAATCCGTCAAAACACATATTGCTTCTGAGAACCGACATACGCTTAAGAGACGTATACATCGAATCTCGGTGAGCAAGTGCAATAACGTTTCCACCAATCGCTTCAGCATCAAAAGCGGCTTTCAGAATCTGTCTTCGGTGGTCATCAGTCATTTTCACTTCCGCTGAGCCGACCTTAAGCTTATCGCAACAGATAAGAACCTCTTTTATTCCGCCGCAAACACGTATTTCATGTTCCGAGCCGCGTCTGAATATTACGTTATGCAGATACCCGGAATCACTTTTGTCATACTTATAATCAACAGGAACGGCACCGCTGTTTGAAAAATCCGAAACAGCAAATAAATTTTCGTGTTCTGCCGTTTTAACAGCTTTTGAAAACAGAACCTCTGACTCAGAGAGTTTCACCGCACCCGAAGAAAGCGATGATGATGAATCCGATCTGACTACGGTAAAGTGAATATCGGATATAAGCTCGAAAATTTGTTTATCTATACCTTTTATGTTTTTTAATTTTCCGTCCGCAAAGCAAGCAGAAAAAGACACTCTTCCCGATTTAAAATATGAAACGTCTGATGAAATCATAGTTTTAACATCGGAAATTTTCTCAATATCGGCTATATCCTTAATTACCGCACGGTTTTTACCTGTACTAAGCCGTCTCAAAGGAAGAGATAGTGTAATATAACCGACAGTTACAAGATAACTGCTGACAGATGCTGCAGCAAGTGCCATGGCATCAATAAACGCTTCCGCCAGGCTGAACTGCGCACCGCGCAGAATATGCAGAAGCATTGAAAGTCCACTCACCGCAAGAACAGCGATAAGCATCAGTACACTGCATTTTCTGCACCACATATCCATACGTCCGATAATCGGAACGTTTTCACCGCACGGAATCACAAGTCCTCCGTGTCTCATGGAAACAAGAGTATCATCTCCGCATGCGGTAACTGCCATACGGCAATTACCTGAAAGGACAGTCGACCCCGCAAAAAGCATATTGACGCGATACTCGCAGGGAATTTCAGTTCCCGCAGTATCGGTGAGAATAACGGTATCTCCTTTAATTACCGAAGTTTTGTTATCGGTAATTCCCTGTTCCGCTACTCTTACCTCGTCCCCCATAACGATTCGTCCGTCACACGGAACGATATCGCCGGGACCAAGTACCACAATATCCCCCTGCACCAGCTCGTCAGCTCGGACTATGGCAAACTCTCCTCCACGTATAACCGTTGCATTGGGGATAGATTCATCGGAGATCACTTCAAGTATACGTCTCGATTTAACATAGGTTACAACTCTGAGAACAACACCCAAAGCCACAAGCGTACATACAGCCGCAGATATTGTGCTTTTTTCAAATATTGCCGCTGTAAGAGCTGCAATAATAAGCACCGCTGAGGTAAGGTCGCCAAGGCATCTTACTGCGTATTCCGCAGCGGAAGCACGGGTTATATGCCATACATTGTTTCTTCCGTCTCGACGACGGCGTTTATTGACTTCTGCACCCTCAAGTCCGCGGTTTACATCTGTCTTAAGCTGGGACATAACCGCATCCGGGTCTCTGAGATGCCACTCATTGCTTCTGTATGCCACTTTTATCTCCTTTCATAGTTTTTATTGATATTCTAATATATCCATCTATTATCAAACGGACTTTATAACACATTCGCCGTTTACAACGTCTGCGAATACTGCAGACAGATTACCTCTTGAAGAAATGATGAGTTCAGCGATTCTGTCTTCAAGCTCGGTTTGGATAAACCTGCGCATATTACGCGCACCGTATTTTGCAGAGTAGGATTTTTCCGCGATATATCCGATCATACCGTCGCTCACGCTGAGCTTTATTCCCTTCTCATCAAGAAGACGGATAAGATCTCCCGTCATAATGCGGGCGATCTCGGCAAAGTCATTCGGAGTAAGACTGCGGAATGTGATAATTTCGTCAACACGGTTGATAAACTCGGGGCGAAGGAATTCGGAGAGAGCTTTCATAGTCTTTTCACTTGAAACTGTCTCACTTGCTCCGCCGAAACCGACGGGAGCAGTGAAATTGGTACTTCCCGCGTTGGTGGTCATAACAATAACTGTATTTTCAAAGCTTACTTCCTTACCGTGAGCATCTGTAATTCTGCCGTCGTCAAGAATCTGGAGAAGTATATTCATAACGTCGGGATGTGCCTTTTCGATCTCATCGAAAAGAACGACCGAATAGGGACGGCGGGGGATCTTTTCGGTAAGCTGACCCGCGTCGTCATATCCGACGTATCCGGGAGGCGCTCCGATAATTCTTGAAACGGAGAACTTGTCCATGAATTCACTCATATCAAGTCTGATAAGAGTTTCCGGGGAGGAGAAGAGATCTTCTGAAAGCACTTTTACAAGCTCGGTCTTACCAACACCGGTGGGACCTGCAAAAATAAAAGATATGGGTTTTCTCTTGTACGAAACCCCTGCTCTGCCGCGTCTGACTGCACGCGAAACTGCCTTTACAGCCTCGCTCTGACCGACGATTCTGCGGGAAATTCTCTCTTCCAGCTTTTCAAGGCGCTCATAATCGTTCTCGGAAATATCCGATGCCGGAATACCCGTCCATATCTCGATAACATCTGCAAGATCGGACTCCTTCAGAACTATCTTACCGCATTCCTCATCGAGTATCGCAATACGCTGTTCGATTCTCAGTTCCTCGGCGCGGAGCTCAGTAATTCTGCAGTATCTGGCAGAATCGTCTCCCTCTGAGGGAACTTCAGCCTCAAGACGTTCTCTTTCCTCAACTATTTCCTTCTGGCGGACAACTATTTCATGTCTCTCGTTGATAGAGGGAGAATTCATTGAAACGTGGGACGCCGCCTCGTCAATAAGGTCTATGGCTTTATCGGGAAGGTATCTGTCGGTAATATATCTTTCGCTGAGACGTGCAGCACTGTGGGCAATGGCATCGGAGATGCCGACACCGTGATACTTTTCGTAATAATGTTTGATCCCGCGAAGGATTTCAACGGTTTCACTTACATTAGGTTCATTTACAACTATGGGTTGGAATCTTCTCTCAAGTGCAGAATCCTTTTCAATATGCTTGCGGTACTCTGTCATGGTGGTAGCACCGATGATCTGAATCTCACCGCGGGAAAGCGCAGGTTTAAGAATGTTTGCCGCATTCATACTACCCTCAGCATCCCCCGCACCGACGATATTGTGCACCTCATCGATTACGAGGATAACGTTGCCTCTTTCCTTGACTTCGTTAAGAAGGCCGAGAACTCTCGACTCAAACTGACCTCTGAACTGAGTACCTGCAACAAGGGCGGTAAGGTCAAGAAGGCACACGTCATGATCGCGAAGCTTGAAAGGAACGTCTCCGTCAGCGATCTTTATGGCAAGTGCCTCGGCAATCGCAGTCTTACCTACAGCGGGCTCACCGATGAGACAGGGATTGTTCTTTTGACGGCGACATAGTATCTGCATCATTCTCTGAAGTTCGCGGTCACGGCCGACAATTGCGTCAAGTTTCCCCTCTCTTGCCTTCTCGGTAAGATTCTGAGTATACGTTCCGAGGAATTTTGATTCCTTAGACTTTTTCTTATCACCTTTTTTGTCTTTTTTATCTTTATCTGAGTTCTTTTCCCCTTTCACGGGAAGATTATCTCCTCCGTTTTTGAAAAGACCTTCATTCATAATCTTCTGAAAATCCAGAATAGGCGCTCTGCCGTCTGACTCTCCGTCATCCGAACTCTCGATAAGAGAATTCATATCGGGGTTACCAAGAAATTCCTCCATCTCACTTCCGAGGCGGTCGATAGCTTCATCGTCAAGTCCCGTCTGAGACAGTATATCGTTTATCGGCTTGATGCCAAGCTCTTTTGCACAACGGATACAGAGTCCTTCCTGTTTCGATTCTCCGTTTTCTATTTTTGTCAAAAACACAACTGCCATTCTCTTCCGGCATCTGGAACACATAACCATTTGGACAATACCTTTCTTTGATCACAAGTCCGACCTTTCGGACTATCACTATAATTTTATATAAGACCGAACAGACTTTCTCCGGCAAATATCGCCGTATACAGTCTTAGAATCACACTTCGCTCAACAGCGGCGTTTCCGAAAAGCTCATTATCAATACTTCCGAGAAATTTGAGAAGACATACGGCAACAGTGCAGAATACGAATGCAAATGCCAAAGCCTGAGCTATTCCGAGAAGCAAACCGAATACTTTATTTACCGATTTCAAAACGGGAAGGGTAAATATTTTATCCACAACCACAGTAAGAACAGTAAGTAAAACAAAAGTAACAATAAACAAAGCAATGAATGCAATACAGTATGAAATCTTCTCCGAAATACCGCAAGCTATGAAATCGGAAACTTTTTCAACGTGAGACTCTGTACCATTCACAACACCGTCACATATATCACCGAGTTCTTTACCGTCAACACTGTATTTATTTATTATACTCTTCAGAGCAGAATCCATTCTATCTACCATTCCGTCGAGATCGTAACATCCGTCAGGTGTCTCTGAAAGAGATCTGACAGTGCCTGCTATTCCCGAAGAAATACGCTTGAGCAAAAACTCGTCACTTATCCATTTCCCTAAAGTGGGAGCAAAAGCATAGGCGGCAAAAAACGATACAAGGCTTTTAACAAGTCCCATTCCTGCCTTAACAAAGTCGGATCGTAGCCATGTCGTTCTGTGA
>JAZUBG010000216.1:0-4431 GCA_045638405.1 Eubacteriales bacterium
AGATCATGAAGTATTTCGACTGGATGCACCTTTACGGCTACAGCTACGGTCTCGGTGTACGTACTATGGTAGACCTTGCTGATGCGGGCTCCAACGGAAGCGTTGGTGAGTTCGGCTGGGCAGGTGCGGCAGGTGCGCACGTGCTTATCGACCCCGACCGTAATCTCGCGGCATTCTACTGCCAGCATATGCTCAATAGCGCTGAGGAATATTTCGCCCCCAGATTCAGAAACGTTGTGTATAGCTGTATAGATTGAGTAACTAAATAATTATAGAAAGGTTCCGTACTGTATGTGCGGAACCTTTTATGTAGGGTAAAATAATTTAACCGCAGGTTAAACTCCTGTTACCTGAGCTTCGCTTGTATATAGTAGATTCTATGATATAATATAATCAGAAACGGCCGTTTACTTTATATTTTCGGAGAATAATATGGAACTTAATATTGGAATGAACATAAAGCGTTTACGTCTTGCGAAAGGCTTAACACAGGAACAGCTTGCAGAGCTTTTGACCGTCTCAACTGCGGCAGTAAGCAAATGGGAAGCAAAAAATACGTATCCCGATATTACAATGCTTTTTCCTCTTGCCGAGATATTCGGCGTTACCGTTGACGAGCTTTTAGGGTATGATGAAGCAAAAGCCAAGGCTGACATAGACAAAATACTTTCCGAATACCGTAGATTGTACGTGGACGGTAATTTTGCTGAGGGTAGTGAACTTATCAAGGGCGCACGTAAGAAATACCCTCATGACTACCGTGTTATGAATGAATATATGTGGCACATGGCGGGAGGAAGTGCAGGTAACGATAGGGAAACGTTACTTTTATACAAAGACGAGCTGACTCAGATATGCGATTGCATTTTGGACGGCTGTACCGTTGACAGTCTGCGCGCTAATGCCATAAATATGAAAGCAAAGCTTCTTCACGCCGCAGGTGACACCGAAGCGGCTCTTGAAATTCTGTCAGAGCTTCCTTCGTGGCATGCACCAATGGTAAAGGAACAGCTTTTTGGGAAAGATACTTCCGAATACCGATACTGGAATAAAAGGAATTGCTACGGCCTTATGGACGTAATGTCAATAAAGCTTGCGAGGATAATCCGCTTTGATCCTACACTTTCAGTGAATGAGAAGACCGATCGTCTTGAGACTATGGCTGAGGTATTTAGGGAGATGAGTGAGAAAAAAGACCTTGAATTTTTCTGTATAGGTGAGGAATCCATTTATGCGATTTTAGCGGGAATGTATACGGCAGATAATGCTCCTATTGACGACGTAATACGTATAAGAGAAAAACAGTACGATTCAATGGAAAGAATGATGAAGCTTGCAGAAAAAGATGAAGTATTGAAGGAACAAATTGAAGCCACATATAAAAACGGCGATATGACTGTTTGGTTACTGAATCGGTTATTAAATTCACCACATCCTCAATTTGCATCTCTTAGAGAGAATCCGAAGTACATGGAAATGCTTCATAGATGGGAAAAGTGAGTAAAGCTTTTCTGTGTAAATCCTAAGTATACTTTTGAGGCGTTAATTAAATAAAATAACACCGCACTGGTGAAGTGTACATAAAAATATCCGCACAAGCCGAGATGTTCTTTTCGGAGAAATCGAAATCTGTTCGATTATGTGGTGCAGATTTGATCAGCGGTAAACAAATGATTTACCCCGACAGACCTTTGTATGAAAGTCTGTCGGGGTGTTTGGCTCTGTTCGATAAATAAGAATTTGAAATTACGTTGTGTATTTGAAATCCTTTTTCATTAAGCGGAATTCTTGTTGTGTAGTTTCTTCTCCAGTAAAACAATTGACTTCAATTTCATCATAATTGGGATGGTGTACGAACCCGATTTTTTCAAGAATTTTACGACTGTATGTATTATCTTGAAAACAACCTGCGGACAATTCTTTATAATTAAAGTTGTCGAATAAATATTTCAAAGCCAATTTATAAGATTTTGTTCCATAACCCATATTTCTATATTTAGGATAAATCCAAATAGCTAAATCCGGACATTTTTCATCGAGTCCAAGGCGAAGAGTGCCTACACTTTCATTTGTGATTTTATCAATTACTGTTACCCAAAATTTGAACCGATTGATATTAATTGATTTACAAAAATCATCAAATGGTTCATCAAATATCCCATTATATCCTTTTTGAGTATCGATATCTTGCCAACACAGATACCAATCATAATCGTCATCATGAGTGTATTCTCTTAGTCCTAAAGTTTCAGTTTCTATAATATACACTGTTATCTCCTCAAAATTATATTTTATAGTTTAGGTTTTATCGTGACACTTTCGTTTTTGTACTACAAATACACAGGACAAAGCCACTTTCCCTAAAGATACACGAGAGCGTATATAGGCTCCTTCAGGGAGGGAGCTGTCAGCGAAGCTGACTGAGGGAGAACGCGTGTTCATAAAGTTAGTCTAAACTCAAAGTCACGCAGGCTCCTTCCACCGCTAACGCGGTCCCCCTTCCTCCCGGAGGAAGGCTTTTACAACGGGATCAATATACGCACAGACCCCCCCCCGAAAGTTTGTGTTGATTTGTCGGTTTGTAAACCGTATGACTTTCAAATCATAGCCTTCAAGAATCTCGGTACGGAATTCGTCTTTTTGTCTGCCTTCTTCTGTATAGTGTTGCGAGCCATCAATTTCTATTATCAATTTTACCTTGTGGCAATAAAAATCCGCGATAAAATTGTCGATTGCTTTTTGACGTTGAAATCTTACTTCGTATTTTGACAAAAAGTCGTACCACAAATGATTTTCTTGCGGCGTCGCGTTTTTGCGTAGATTTTTGGCAAGAATAATATTCCTATGGTTATAATCAAGCGACATACCTCCCCCTCCAAAATCTTAGTACACCCACTATAACGCAAATCGGCAGAGAAAACTAATGCGCCCGAAACTTTTGTGTTGGAAAATCCTCCGTCAATAACAACAGTTCAAAGGTAAACGAAATTTTTGTTTGACAGATTATGAACTTTACGAGGTGCTTCTCACTTCACCTGGAAAAATTCAACCTCTTCGCCTACGGGGCCGATGCAGAAGCCGATTCTTGCGGGGTAGGGGATCTCGGACGCGATAACGATGTCGGTAGGCTCCATTGTGATCTTGTATCCTGCCGCGCGGACAGCTTCGATGCAAGCATCTGTGTCCTCTACGTCAAATGCAAGGTGACGGAGTGCACCCTGACCGGGATAATTTTCACCGTTTGCGAAGATTTCGAGAAGACCTGCACCTGTGTCAAGCATCATTCCGATGCCTTCACCCTCGCCCCATGAACGTACAACGGGAAGACCGAGAATGTCACGGTAGAAGGTGACCATCTTGTCAAAATCCTCAAGACCGCACGCCTTCAGCGCGATGTGATGAATTCCTGTGATTTTTACTGACATATTTATTCTCCATTCCGCCGCATAAAGCGGCATTTTTTATTATCAAATAAGCATGAAAGGCAGAGCTTCCGCGTGGAAACTCTGCCTTGATATTTTACGCGAGGTAACCCTGTCTGTAGAGAAGCTCTGCAATAAGCACAGCTCCGCCTGCAGCACCTCTGAGGGTGTTGTGAGACATACCAACGAACTTGTAGTCGAACATGGTGTCTTCTCTGAGACGACCAACAGAAATACCCATACCGCGGTAAAGGTCACGGTCGATACCGATCTGAGGACGGTTCTCTTCCTCAAAATAGGTTACGAACTGATCGGGGGCGGAGGGAAGACCGAGGAGCTGAGGAGCACCGCGGAAGCTCTTCCAAGCTTCAATAATAGCTTCCTTAGGAGGCTTATTATCAAAGTTTACGAACACAGCCGCTGTATGACCGTCGGTAACGGGAACACGGATGCACTGTGTTGTGATAAGGGGAGCCTTAGCGGGTACGATAACACCGTTCTGAACGTTACCCCAGATTTTGAGGGGTTCCTTTTCGCTCTTTTCCTCTTCACCGCCGATGTAGGGGATGATGTTGTCAACCATCTCAGGCCAGGACTCAAAGTTCTTACCTGCACCGGAGATCGCCTGATAAGTTGTGGCAACTACTTCCTTGATACCGAACTTGAGAAGGGGAGTGAGGATCGGAACGTAGCTCTGGATGGAGCAGTTGGGCTTAACTGCGATAAAGCCGCGCTTTGTGCCGAGACGCTCTCTCTGAGAAGCGATAACCTCAAGGTGACCGTCGTTGATCTCGGGAATAACCATGGGAACGTCACTTGTCCAGCGGTTAGCGGAGTTGTTGGAAATTACGGGGATCTCAGCCTTTGCATAAGCTTCCTCGAGAGCGAGGATCTGATCCTTTTTCATGTCAACTGCGCAGAATACGAAGTCGCATACCTTACCTACAGCCTCGATGTCGTTGCTGTCCATAACGATCATGTCGCGAGCCTCTGCGGGAATGGGAGTCTT
>JAZUBG010000217.1:0-3885 GCA_045638405.1 Eubacteriales bacterium
CCCGAAGGCCCCTTCAAGATGATAACCGACGGCTGGATCACGCCAAAGGAATGGGATTGCATCGACGGTACGCTCTACGTTGATCCCGACGGTCAGCCCTGGATGGTATTCGTTCACGAGCACACCTCCCTTGAAGGAAACGGTGCATTCGCGGCGGCAAAGCTGTCAGAGGACTTTACTCAGTTTATTTCTGAGCCTATCGAGCTCTTCCGTGCGAGAGATGCATGGTGGTCATACGGCGGTATCACCGACGGATGCTTTATGTACACTACTGAGGACGGCGAGCTTCTCATGATTTGGTCCAATAACGACATTGAGGGATACTCCATTGGTGTTGCAAGAAGCTCAAGCGGCAGACTTGACGGCAAATGGACTCACGACGAGCCTATGCTCTTTACGTTACAGAATATCGGAATCGACGGCGGTCACGGCATGATCTTCACTGACGTTGACGGTCAGATGTACGTAAGCTTGCACGCTCCCAATGACTGGGCAGGAAACGGCTCCAAGCTGACGCTTCTCCCGATCATTGAGAGAAACGGCAGACTTGTCTGGGATATTGACTTTGATAAGTAAAGCGCAGATTTAACCGAATAACACACCTCCCGTTTGTGACGTGGTCACAGACGGGAGTTGTTTTGCTTGTTGGCGGGGGAAATTGCATAGCGAATGAAATTTCATTATTCACTTGCAAAAAAATGCTTGCCAATGTATAATATCCTTAACGAAGTAGCTCGTTCAGTATATACAGCGCGGAGGTAATTATGGAAAATTCAAAAAGACTATATAAGAGAGTATTTCTCATAGGAATAGACGGCGCAGGGGCGTTTTTTAAGAATACAGAAACACCGAATGTCGACCGAATCTTTGAATGTGGCGCAGTAACGTACTCGGCAGTGACTGCGGTACCCAGTATCAGTGCGCAGTGCTGGGGATCTATGCTGATCGGCACCACACCTGTAACTCACGGTCTTACAAACGGTAAAGCAGAGACGCTGCCATATCCCGTTGATTCTCCATATCCTACTCTGTTCAGACGTATGAGAGAGACTTATCCCGAATGTGTACTTGCTTCCTTTTCAAACTGGAATCCTATAAATTCGGGTATAATTGAGGGGAACGCGGGAGTTTATCTTGACTCCGGCAATGACGAAGAACTTACTGA
This sequence comes from Eubacteriales bacterium, assembly GCA_045638405.1. Classification (GTDB taxonomy): domain Bacteria; phylum Bacillota; class Clostridia; order Oscillospirales; family CAG-272; genus RUG11130. The sequence continues at coordinate 1,166 of JAZUBG010000217.1, forward strand.
TAATATCATAAAATATCTCCAGAGCGAAGAACCTGACTTTATGTTCGTTCAGCTTGACAACGTAGACGGGGCGGGACACGATCACGGATACGGTACTAAGGGACATCTTGACGCTATAAAGCAGGCAGATTCTCAGGTTGGCAGAATTTATGACGCACTTGAGGCAAGGGGACTTCTTGAGGATGCGCTGTTTATAGTGACGGCTGACCATGGCGGTACTCCCGAGGGAGGCCACGGCGGAGACAGTGATGCGGAGCTGAAAATATTCTTTGGTGCGATCGGAAAAACAGTTGAGAAGAACGGTAGGGTCGGAGAAATGTGTGTGTGGGATATTCCCGCAATAATTATGCACGTGACGGGACTTGATATTCCCGAATTTGACTTTGACGGATTCGTGGGACAGATTCCCGCAGGGCTTTTCACAGATTACGTTCCCGCAGAAAGAAAGCTGGTTGGAAGACGAAGCTTTATACATACCCATAGAGATACACCTTCTGATGAGCTTGATCAGTACGTTGACAAAGGGGCAATCATGTCGGCTCTGTTCTTTGACGGAAGTGCTGAGGATTCGGTAGGCGGCATTGAAACGAGCGTTTGCGGAAGACTTAAATTCTATTCGGCAGGGTACTACAGCGAGTGCGCAGAGCTTGGAAGCCGCGGATACGTTAAGATTCCTACGCTGAAGCTAGGTCGTGAAAGCTTCTCTGTGTCTGTGTGGATAAATCGCGATTTTTCCGTTCCCGAGGGACGTTTCCCCACCATATTTGCAACGAGAGACAGAGTGTCCCGCGGCAGAGGCTTTGCTTATTGCTTTGCCAATTACAAAACCGTACTTGAGATGGCAGACGAAAGTACTGTGTTCAGTACAGAGCTTGATATTCCCGTGTACTTTGGTGACGGTTGGACTAATTTTACGCTCGTAGTGGACAGAGACTCTAACACCGTGACACAGTACGTAGACTTTGATATGCCCGTGACTCGTGCTCTGCCTGAAGACGTGAGAGCAGTGGACTTTGACAGCCTTCCCTTTACAGTAGGAAACGACGCTTCCGGCAAAGAGAACGACTATATGAACGTGTTTGTTGACGATTTTGTTATTTTCCGCGGTGCGCTCACCTCGGAAGATGTCAGGGGCCTTGACAGTTACTATAATCTCTAATTAAAAACAACCATTGGTTGAGTTTTTCTTGCATCAACCAATGGTTTGTTGCTATTTGTTTCTCCAAATGCTATGATGAAATCACACAGATGCCGCACCGGTGAAGGGCATTTCGATGAAAATACTGTGTAAAAAGAAAGGAAATCACGAAAATGCAAAATTTCGGAGAGAATCTTAAGAAATACAGAAAAGAAGCGAAAATAAGCCAGGACGAGCTGGCAAGCCGTATGGGTATCACGCCTCAGGCGGTGTCAAAATGGGAATGCGGACTGTCATATCCCGATATTACCCTTATTATTCCTCTTGCCGAGCTTTTCGGTATCGCGGCAGATGACCTTCTCCGCGGAGTAGGTACTGCAAAAGAAATATCTTCGGCAATTGACGAAAATGAGATAGTGACTGACGAAGTACCCGAAACAGAGCAGAGTGCGGAGAAACTCACGGGGGAATACATTGAGGATGATGAGGGTATTCTTGCGGATGACGGAGTAGTACGTATCGTCATGTGCGAAGGCAGAAGAGTCCTCAGTGTCGAGGAAGCGGCGAAAAGAGAGCCGATTCTCATAAAGATGGAGAAGGCCAAAAAATTCGAGCCGCAGATGAAGTTAGAGCTAACAGTTTACGGAAACGCTGAGGTTGACGGAGACGTAAACGGTCCTCTAACAGCAGGCGGTGCGGTAAGCTGCGGAGCGGTGAACGGAAACGTTGATGCGGGCAGCGGTGTAAGCTGCGGAGAGGTAAACGGACACGTTGATGCAGGCGGCGGTGTAAGCTGCAGCGAGGTGAACGGAAATGTTGATGCAAAGGGACACGTGACCTGCGGTGAGGTAAACGGACACGCCCATGCAAACGGACACTTGACTTGCGGAGACGTAAACGGAAACGTTGATGCAGGAGGAGAAGTGAATTGCGGAGACGTTGAAGGAAACGTTAATGCAAAGGGTAACGCGACTTGCGGCGACGTTGGCGGAGACTTGGTCTCTGAAGGAGACGTTGAATGCGGAGATGTTGACGGAGACGTGGTTGTTAGAAACGGAAGCGTTACTTGCGGAGACATAGACGGAGCCGTAGCTTCACAGGGAGAAGTAATTTGCGAAGATATTGACGGAGACGTAACTACCCGAGGTAACGTTACCTGCAGTACGGTAGAAGGTGACGTTACGGCAGAAAGTGTAACTTGTGACACTGTAGAAGGAGACGTGACCGTAGAAAATGGCAGTGTGGTCTGCAGTACGGTTGAAGGTGACGTGACCTGCAAAGAGGGAAGTGTCGAATGTGAGACCGTGGAAGGCGATGTAACTGCCCAAACGGTGAATTACGTTAAGTGATGGGAGTGTATACCCAACAAAGATTAAATTCCCCCACGCGTGAAAGCGAACGCTACCGTTCAAGGTATAAGGTAAGGAGTTGAGGACGAAGTCCGAAGAAACTTCAGCCGTACTACTCGCTTCGCGAGCGAGATGGTTCTTAACGTAGGGTTACAGATACAACGTACAATGATAGGTGTTAAAACGGGTTGTCGAGGGCGCCAACCCCTACCGAAGATTGAAGTTTCCCGACG
>JAZUBG010000218.1:0-9615 GCA_045638405.1 Eubacteriales bacterium
TGGCTACGATCCGACTTAATGTGAGCTTATCGACGAAAGCGGCTTTGTCGAGGACGACGAGGTGCCTGTCACCGACGGTGTCACACTCACCCAGCGTGACGTGCGCGAGCTTCAGCTTGCCAAATCCGCCATTCGTGCCGCGACCGAGTGTCTCATACGCCGTGCGGGGATCTCCTACGGCGATATTGAAGATGTGTACGTTGCGGGAGGCTTTTCCGCATCCCTTAACGTGAAAAATGCGGCGTTCATCGGGCTGATTCCCGAAGAATTTACCGAAAAAGTCCGCGGTATCGACAACTCAAGCCTGCTTGGTGCGGTAAAATATGCCATGTGTGACGGAAAAAACATTCCCGACATCCCCGCCGAGTACGTAGACCTGTCCGCAGACGCTGAGTTTTCAAATCTGTTTATGGAATATATGGAGTTTTAAGAAAGTCTCCGTCGGCAAGCCGAAGGAGACCGCAGTATACAGACAAAGGGCTGTCACAAGTCGGAAAATTCCCGATTTGCGACAGCCCTTTTGCTTTGGCTTTTATTCAAACATAAGCTTTATAAAGAGTCCGCCCTGTACCGTTCTGTGGCGGAAGCCCGTCATGTGAGACGTGTCCGTATAATACCAGTCGGTCATGGGTACGAGTGAGCGCATAGTGTTGTACGCCGCCCACAGAGTGTCAACGAGACAGTTGAAATCTTCTCTCTTCTCCGCAAGGCACGCCGCCCATACCAGCCAGTCGGACTTAGTGTACATTTCTCTTGAATCAAGGGGAACACCGTAGGGACGAAGCTCTTTCTTATAACGGGTGATCTCTCCTTCGTAGAACTCCGCAGGGAAGAGTCCTGTACCCCAAAGCTTGTCCCACACAGAATTGTACTTCAGAGAGAAGGTGCCCTCCTTGTCATAGGCAAGGCGGTAGCTTCCGTCGGGATTCTTCGCACGGCTGATAAGGGACGCGGCATATTCACGCGCTGTCGCCATCATCGCCTCGGCCTCCTCGGTATCACCGAGTTTCCGGAGTATACGGGAGAAACCTGCGATACCCATGATCGCCTTGATTGAAAGGTTTACGTTGTGAGCAAGGTGACCTGCAAAGTCGTCCGTGCAAAGCTGATTTTCGGGGTCAAGACCGTACTTGATAAGATACTTGCTCCATTGACGGATAGTATCCATATACTGCGCCGCAAAGGAAGCGTCGCCGTCAACGTCGGCGAGAGCCGCAAAGAGGATGATCATATTTCCGCACTCTTCAACAGGCATCTGATTGTCCGCGTATAATTTTACTTTACCGCCTGAGCGGTCAACGCTGTAAACCTGTCCGTTAACGAGAGGATACTGTCCCACGTCATGGGGAGCAAAGTCAAAGGTCCACTCGTCACTTGCCGCATATCTCATAACGGGACGGAGCATTCCCTTCAGCAGCTCGGGATTGTAAAGAAGGAACATGGGAGCAGAGGGATAAGTTACGTCAACGGTTGCTGCACAACCGTTGGAAAAGCATTCCTTGGATATAAAGAGGTTGTTTCCGTCTTTGTCAACGACCAGCTTGTGTGCCGCCATGACCTGACGGGTAGCGAGCAAGAGAAGCTCCGCATACTTTTCACCGCCCTTGTCGGTTGCCTCAGTCTTCAGCTTCTCTGAGAAGCTGTTGCAGCGTTCAAGAGTCTCCTCATAGTCGGCAGCCGCCTCGGCAAGCGCCTCCTCGATGGTCTTACCGCCCTTTTTCCAGTACGCTTTGAGATTGTCTCCGAAATACTGAATACTCTCAATGTCATCGTACGCGAAAAGGAAAAGCGCGTCGGGAGAGAGCTTTGTTTCCGCCAAAACGCCGTACATATCGTCGTAAACGGTGTGCTTTACGGCACCCTCGCCTCTGACACCGAGATAAAAATATCCCCAGTCAATGCGCACGTTGTCACCGCTGCGGTTGAGAACTCTCTGGTTACCGTTACCCATACGGATGGCATTCACGCCCTCTACAGCAACAGGGTCGGCGATGGCGCGGCCCTCCGCCTTGAAGTTAAGCACAAGCTCCTCGGTCACGGTGAATTTCACTCTTACGTCGTGCTCCGCTCCGTCAAGGCTCTCATAAGATACCTTAGCGTAAGCTACAGGGCGGGAGCTTAAGTAAAGGTCGGTCACGAGAGTGGGGGAGGTAAAGTGTACCTTAAGCTTGATAGACTCGTTTGAATAGGTAAATACCGTAGAATAAGCGTCGATCTCGGTGCCGTCCACGTTCATGGCGGGACATTCACGGCCGTCACCGAGCCATTTGTTCTGACCGAGGAAGTGGTACTCTTTTCCGTCAACGAATACTCTACCGGTCATGGTGTTGGGCTTACCCGTCCAGTGAACTGTATTTCTTAAAACGGTCTCCTCCGTCCATACGGAGAAATAGGGATCAATATTAACTATCGGAGTTGCGGGTGGGCGCATCTTCATTTTTGTTATCCTCCTTTGGGGTATAACCGAACATTTTTTACTGTTTTAATTATATCACATAGTTATCTGCAAGTAAATAATTTTCCATCGAAAATGTATTTTTATTGTTTTGTTTCTTTTTTGCCGTAAAAACTTGCGCCTCCAAATGTCAGACACATTTGGAGGCGCATATCATTTACTTTTTTTGCGGATTTTGATGCTCTGATTTTACTTCGTCACTTTAGCGGCGGTAAAGTCGCTGTAGTCGAGCTTATAACCGTATCTCTCGGTGAAGATATTCAGCGGGATCATGGGTACGCCGTCGGTCTCGTGAAGCTTGTATCCAAGATAGCAATTCTCTCCGTTCAGCTTATAAACGGATGAGCCTACGGTGAATTCAAACACGTCTCCGCCGGGGAAGCTGATACGAAGTCTTCCCGCAGCATCGTCCCACTCAGCGAACATTCCGAAGAGGTGGAGGTCTGTAAAGATAGTGTCAAATCCGAAGAGATATTCGCCTCTCGGTGACATTTCGGGAAGCACCTTATACGAAATATCACTACCCATTATCGTCAACGTGTGGGGGAACAGATCTCTTGTACTTGCAGAGATCTTCACGCCGTACAGCTTAGCTCCTGCGGGAAGTCCTATACGGATCACCGCATCACTCAGATCGGAGAATGCCACAATTCCGACAGCGTAATATTCCTTGACTCCCGTACCGGAGACAATCTTTGAGAATGAGCTCTTGAAGCTGTCGTGAGTACCTGTACCTGCATTAAGCTGGCATCCGTCTCCCTCGGGAATATACATACACAGCTCAACCTGTGCACACTTTCCAAGATCCATCTTGCCGTTCACCTTGAGAGTAACGTTACCGCGCTTTTCGGAGTTGTTGGAAACAACACCGTTCTCAAAGGTAATGTTGTCAGCGTATCCGAGAACAGCGGTGTCAAGGTCAACAGTCTCTATCCACTCGTACATAATTGCCTTAAGCTGAACGGGATCGTAAATTCCGTTGGTGTAGGAGGGTCTCTCCTGTGCTCTCACAAGCTTCTGATGCTGAGGATAGAGTCGGTTTATTCTCTCAAGCTGAGCCTCGGTGGGTTTGATATTGAGAGAAGAATCTGCCTTTTCGGAGGTGAATGTTTCTCTGAGCACGTCAAGGTAACCGAATCCCACAAGATCGTCGCAGGGCATGATGTAATGTCCCTCACCGTACTCGTTCCACGTAGCAACTATAGTCAGATTCTTCGCCCAATCGGGAGCTTCGGAGCCGTAAGTCGTGAAGTATTCGTCGCGGATCCACTCGTTGCTCTGCCTGAACTCATCAACGGACATGAGAGGAGTTCTCTCGTTCATCCAGCCGATGCAGTTAAAGCCCACAGCAGACGTAGGAACGTAGTAGAGCCCCGCTTTCTCTGCGTCATTGTTCTGTCTGAGGATAGCAGCCTGCAGAGCCTCGAAGGTTTCGCCTTCCTCTCTCTGGCTGTAGGAGTAAAGTCCTTCAATTCCCTCGTCCTTGAGAGTATGGGAGCTTACCTCCTCGGTAATGTAGAGCATACCGTCAAAGCCCAGCTTCTTTACCTCGTTGTCAAGGTAATCGAATGCTTCCTTACGCTTTTCGGGAGTCCAGTACGGGCAATCCTTGCTTTCCATAAGGTTGAATGTCTGAAGCACTATCTTGTTGTCCAGTACAAGGTATCTGGGGTCCTTGAAGTGATACTCGATGAAGTATGGTACGTAGTAATTCTTCCAAGCGTCCATGTCCTTGGGACTTGAGGTAGATGCACTGCACCAGATGAGACAGTAATCAAGCATATCGCTGTACTTCGCGTACTTGTAGCCGTCCTCAAGGTGCATTCCGAGACCTGTGGTAACGGGGCCTGTCTCCTGAATTCCGAACATTACGAAGGTCTGGAAGTCAATGCCGTGCTCAACCATGTACTTGATCTCCCAGTCGGCAGTCTCGGGAGAACCCTCGTCGTAGTAGCCAAGTACGGGACGGGTGTCGTCGTAGGGAGTGATGCACGCCCAACCGCCGTGGAAGCCGTTCTGCCACATGGAGCAGGTAAGCGCACCTACGGTGTAGTTTTCTTCACCCTTGGGCTTTACGGGCTTCGGCACGTAATCGCTGTGGTAAACGTCATTATATACCATGAACTGGTCGTAGGTTACGGCGGAGCCGGGGCAGGTCACCTTGACGGTGTCAAATGCCGTGTTCTTCTTGATGAGCGTAAACTCGCCGCGATCGATACCGTTTATCTTAAGCTGTATCTTGCCTGTAGCGGTATCGCAAAGGAGGTAGAAGTAGTACCAAACGTTCTTTGCATAGTCGTATGCCTTCTTGCCGTTTACGTAGAAGCTATTCTCATCGGCAGTTACCTTGACGAGCTCACTGCCGCCGCCGAGAGCGAAGAAGGTTGTGTTGTTTCCGCTTACTGCGGGGAGGAGTGAGAACTGAACTATTACCTTGCCGCTTGCAGGTGCAAAACTTCTTTCAGCGTATCCGCCGGCACCGATGGCGAGGTAGTGGTCAAAGAGCTTCGCGTCGGAAAGGAAGCCTGTATTGGGAGAAAGCGCCGCAGCCTGATGCTTCCATCCCTGAGGAAGTGCGGAGTAGAAATGATGCTGACCGAAGTACTCCCAAAGAGCGTAGTTTACGCTCACGTCGCAGATGTCCATGGTGAAGCTTATCTTATCTTCATCGGTGGATGCGAAACGGAAGGACTGAATATTTACGTCAACTCCCTTAGCGGAGAGAGGATATGTGCCGCAGTTCACGTCGTTGATAACTACGGTAACTGTCTCACCGTAAAGGTCAACGGTAACGTCAAATACGAACTTTGTCTGTCCTGCAGGATCCATGACCTTAACGAAGGTGCCGTCCGCCTGAAGAAGCTTCCACGCACCGTCCTTGGTCCGGAGTCTCATTACGCTCTCACCGTCTGCGTTACGGAAATCGAGCATCGCACCGTTAAAGCCGCTGTTTACAGTAATGCCCGTTCTGAGGTTAACTACGCCCTTTGTGGTGGTGTTCACCTCACGGATCACCTGTGACGCCTCTGTGGTGCTTACGTCGTTGATCATGCCGTGACGTACTCCGTCGTCAGCTCTGTTGTCAAGGATCCAGCCGGACTCGGTCTGACCGTAGTTCCACGCGCCATATCCTGTGGCTCCGTTATATCCGTCGTGAACGATAAGCTTGTATGCGTCGCGATCGTTTTCACAAAGGGTAAACTTTATCGCGGAGTCGGACGTGCTGTCGTTATTGTATAGCGGAGTAAATTCGGGGCCGTCCAGCTCAAAGCCCTTCGCATGGGTGAGCTTCACCTTGATTTTTCCGCTGCCAAAAGCTGCACTGTCGATTTTTACCGTGAAGGATGAACCCAAATCAAGCGCATCCTTAATGAACGCTTCAATACCCGAAAGTGTGCTTTCCGCGTCGGACTTGAACGTAATATGTGCCAGTTTGTGTTCGTTACAAACATATTTGTCCATAAAAAGCTCGGTTGCCTTTAATGCGGCGTCATATGGGCACTCAACTGCCTTGCAGGTGCCACCCGCGCTCTTCATAACGGACACTTTAAGTGTAACCTCATCGCTTACGGAGTCATATCCGCACTCTTTTTTGATGTTTTCGTTGCTTATTGTAAATTTAACCTCGCGAACAGAGGTAGACTTGCCCGAGGTGAGCTTGTCAAACTCACTCTTCAGAGCATTAAAGGAAGCTCTGTCAAGCTTTACATTGTAGGAGACAGTACTTCTGCCCATAAGGGAAAGAATAGCGCCGCCAAGTGCCGTGTCACTAAGGCTTCCCGCCTCAAAATGTACGTATTCGTGCTCACGGCATACGTAGAGAGACTTTGTCTCCGCAAGCTCAAGGTTCAGCACCTCGTCAACGATAGGCGCGGTAGTACACTCTATAGCGCGTGCACCGGAGTACCAATCGTTACGGCGGAAGGCAACGGGGAGAGATGTGAACTTCACCGCATCGTCCACCGTACGAAGGTTGTTGATTTCAAAAGTCATGGGAACGGTAGTATACTCACCGTTCTTAAGCTTAGAATATGCCTTAACGAACGAAGCAAATCCGCCGTTTGCATGAGTTACGCTGTAAATTGCAGGGTCAAAGCCGAAAGCGGAGACGATAGCCACGCCAAGCTCAGCCTCGGTAACACTGTCGGGAGAGCCGAGCTGGAGGTGGAGAGGAGCTTTGTGAGGATCACAAACGCTTGCCGCCTTCAGTTCATCGGACTTTGCAAACAGGGGGTCAACCTGATTCTTTTCGCTTTCAAGCTTGGTGATGAATCGGGAGAGGATGGTCGCCATCTCGCTTCTCTGAGTGTTGCCCATGGGAGCGAGAAGAACTTTTCCTCCGTCGTTACGACCGTTGATAAGTCCCGCGCCGAGAGCCCATTCAACAGACTCAAGCGCCCATGAAGCAACGCTTGCGCCGTCCTCAAAGTCGGAAACGGAGCTCTTGTCACTTACGTCAACGCCGCAGTAGTCCGCATAGCGGTAGAGCATGGTCACAATCTCCTGACGGGTGACCTTGCCGTCGGGATTAAATGTGGTGGCACTGCTTCCCTTTACAACGCCTGACTCATACGCCCAGTCAGCCGCCGCCACGTACCAATCCTGTGTAAGGTCGGTAAAGGGAGATTTTGCACTTACCGCAGGCTCCCCTTCAAGTCGGTGGAGAATTACGGCTACCATGCTTCTCGTTGAGAGGTCAGACGGCTTAAAGGTATCAGCCTGTCCCGCACCTCCCATGATACCGCGGGAGGCGACGAAATCTACGGCTTCTTTGAACCATGCGTCAGCGGGTACGTCGACGAAAACCTTTGACGAGTCGTAATCGTCCGCACCGACGGGCAAGAGGTATACCGCCGCTGAAAGAAGCATGCTCAAAGTTAAAACCAGCGAAATTAGTTTTTTCATAAAATGTACGTCCTTTCTTAAACGTTTCGCAGTTACTTGGTAAGTTTAGTATACTACAAATAGAGTGACATTGTCAATATAAAAGGTTGTGGAAACAACAAAAGGACCCAAAAAGTCGGGTCCTTTTATAAATAGATTATCACTCAAATACAGCTCTGTTTACTTTGCTGTAGTCCACCTTACATCCGAGGCGTTCGGCTATAAGGTTAAGCGGTATCATCGGTACACCGTCCTTCAGATACATTTTATATCCAAGGGAATACCGCACTCCGTTGATCGTATAGAATGCGCTTCCTACAGTGAACTCGTAGACGTCACCGGGGAAGCTTAAGGTAAGCTGCTCCGAATCCGCATCCCATTCACCGAACAGTCCGTAAGGATGAAGATCCATTAAGATGGTGTCAAAGCCAAAGAGATACTCTCCTCTCGGAGACAGCTCGGGAAGCACCTTGGGAGCTATAGTCTTGCCATCAATAGTAAGGTTATATGCGAAGAACGTATCTACGGCTCCGAGAACGCGTACCTCGTAAAGCTTACTGCCTGCGGGAAGGCTGATCTGAACAGCAGTTCCTGCCGCCGCCCCGCTGATCTCAAGCTCATATACATTTGTACCGCTTTCACCCTTTATTACCTTTGATACGACAGACGTAAACTTAGAAAGGTCACCGCCTCCGTATCCCACGGCCATACCCTTACCCTCGGGAACATCCGCCTTGATCTCGATTTTGCTGCAGAGGGTGAGGTCAATACCGCTTTCAAGACTGAATATCACCTTTCCGCTCTTGTTGGAGGTGTTGCTAACGGTATTTCCCGATACCGCAAGGTTGTCGGCAATTCCGATAACGTCTGTTGAGAAGTCCGCCTTCAGTACAGTCTCGTTTCCGACGTTGTACATGGGCTTCGGCTCGTAGATTCCGTTGGTATAGGGCGCAAGCTCCTCTGCACGGATGAGCTTCATGTGCTGAGGATAGAGTCTGCCTATTCTCTCAAGCTGAGCCGCTGTGGGAACCGTATTGAGAGAAGGATCCGCCTTCTCTGAGGTGTAAGTCTCACGGATCACGTCAAGGTATCCGAATCCGTTAAGTCCCTCGGCGGGCATCATGTAGGTTCCCTCGCCGTACTCGTTCCACGTGGAGAGCCATACAAGGTTCTCCGCCCACTCCGGAGTGTTCGTTAACGAGGGAAGATATTCGTCTCTTACCCACTTGTTTATCTCGTTGAATTCTTCAACGCTGATAAGGGGAGATCTCGGATTCATCCAACCGATGCAGTTGAAGCCTGTGGATATTGTAGGAACGTAATAAAGTCCAAGCTTTTCACATTCTGCCTTCAAAAACTCGATCTTGTCTTTGTTTCCGTCAAAGCTCGCACCGCTACCTCCGTGGTTGTAGGAGAATATACCGTCGATACCCACGCCTGCAGAATTTTCATTTCGTGACCAGTCTACGTCAACGTATGTTACTCCATCAAAGCCAAGAAGCTTCACCTGCTCCTCGAGATACTCAAAGGCTTCAATTCTCTCCTCAGTACCCCAGAAATTACCCGTCATAAACGAACCGAAGGACGGGAAAAGAAGCTTATTTTCAACGGTCATATAACGGGGATCCTTGAAGTGATGCTCAATAAGGAAGGGAACGAAATAAGTTTTCCATGCATCCATATCACGGGGCTTCGTTGCGTTCATGGTCTCCCACGTGAGGCAGTACTTCATCATGTTACTGTACTTCGCGTACTTGAAACCGTCCTCGAGATGCATTCCGTTACCCGTGGTGATGGCACCCGTTTCCTGACAGGTGTAGAAGCAGAACGCCTGGAAATCCACGCCGTGCTCAACTAAATATTTGATCTCCCAGTCTGCGGTCTCGGGAGAACCCTCGTCGTAGTAGCCGAGTACGGGACGCACGTCGTCGTAGGGAGTGATGCACGCCCAGCCGCCGTGGAATCCGTTCTGCCAGAGTGAGCATACGTTGATACCTACGGTGTAGCTCTCTTCACCCTTAGGCTTTACGGGTGTGGGAACGTAGTCACTGTGTTCTACCTGATTATATACGTAGAAGCTGTCGTAGGTCACGGCAGAGCCCAAGTTTGTCACCTTTACGGTGTCAAAGGCTGTACCGGTCTTCGCAAGTATGAATTCACATCTGTCGATACCGTTTATCTTAAGCTGTACCTTACCTGTGGCGGTATCGCACACAAGATAGAAGTAGTACCACACGTTCTTCACGTAGTCGTAAGCCTTCTTGCCGTTGACGTAG
>JAZUBG010000219.1:0-4240 GCA_045638405.1 Eubacteriales bacterium
GAATGCAGCAGTCAAAGTGCTGTGTCTTACCGCTTGACGATATCCCAGCGTCGTACCCATTTAGTATATCACAAACGATTTATCTTGTCAAGTACTGTAAACCTTCTTTGAATAATAATTATACTCCTAAGGGTGAAAAAATGCTGTTGAAAGAATCTCCACGAAGTGCTACTCGGTACAAAATTATCCAAATTAACAGCAAAAATACGTTAATAACCATCCGTTTTATCGTAAAACAACAAAGAAAATCTCAAATTATTCAGGATTTTTTGATTTTTTTGAAAAGTAAGTATTGACATTGTACACTTTCGAGGGTATAATTAATACAGTTGTTGCGGACAGCAGGTTTTTTATTTTCTCTGTTCCGCAAATACATGGGTGAATCCCAAATTTTTTTAAGGAGGCTCATATTATGAGCAAGAAACTTTTATCGTTGATTCTTGCAGTTATCATGTGTGCAAGTGCGCTTTTCACACTCGCATCTTGCGGATCTGATGGCGATGCAAAGGAAACAACCGCAACAAAAGAAACTCTCCCTAACGAAGGCGAAGGCGAAGGTGAAGGTGAGGGTGAAGGTGAAGGCGAGGGCAACAGCGCTGCTCTTGGCAACCTTAAGCTTGAGGACCTCTGGGCTACAGCTGATGAGGATCTCGACGAACTCGGCAAAGAGTATAAGCAGATTTACATGGATACTCTTGGCGATTTCGCAAAGGCATATGTTGACGCTAAGAACCAGATCGAAGACGTTGACATGAAGTACGCTATGATGGCTATCGCAGAGGCTAAGCTTATGGAAAGCGCTGTAATGCTTCCTCTTTCCTCTAACGGCGGTAACTACGCTATCTCCAGAGTAGCTCCCTACTCTGTAAACTACACACTTTGGGGTAACGACAACTACCGTTATCACCAGGCACTCGTTGCTACTGAGTTCATTAAGATTGAACACAGAAACGAGATGAAGGCTAAGTGGAACGAGCTCAAGGGTACAGGCGAGTACATCGGTTGGGCTAAGGACTACCTCAAGGATAAGGGTTACACACTTCAGGACGAGTACGCTCTCGGCTACTCCTCTGACCCTCAGACTTGGGACGTTCTTGCTTCTTCCAGATCTGCTGACGCTGAGGCAATCGTTAACACATACGACGGTCTTGTAGAGTACGACGTTGAAGGTACTCTTAAGCCTGCTCTCGCTGAAAAGTGGGAAAAGACAATGGATGAGGATGGTAACGCTGTTTACACATTCACAATCCGTAAGGGTCAGGTTTGGGTTGACTCTCAGGGCAGAAAGGTTGCGGACGTTAAGGCTGATGACTTCGTTGCAGGCTTCCAGCATATGATGGACGCTGCTGGCGGTCTTGAGTACCTCGTACAGGGCATTGTTGCTAATGCTTCCGAATACCTCAACGGTGAAGTTGAATTCTCCGAAGTTGGTGTTAAGGCTATTAACGACACTACACTTCAGTACACACTCGTAGGCGATCCTACTTACTTCATGACAATGCTCGGTTACGGTGTATTTGCTCCTATGAGCCGTACCTATTACACATCTCAGGGCGGTAAGTTCGATCTCGATTACGATCCTACAGCTGATGACTACACATACGGTACAACTCCCAATAACATCGCTTACTGCGGTCCTTACGTAGTAACTAACCTTACACAGAACAATACAATCGTATTCTCTGCTAACGACAAGTACTGGAACAAGGATAACATCAACGTTGACACCATTACATGGAAGTACAACGACGGTGAAGATCCTACAAAGGCATACAAGGACGCTGTTGCAGGCACAATCGCTGGTTGCGGTCTCAACACATCTTCTCTCGAACTCGCTAGAAATGACGGTAACTTTGATAAGTACGGTTACATATCTTCTACCGATGCTACATCTTTCATGGCATTCTACAACATCAACCGTGCAAGCTTTGCTAACGTAAATGATGAAACCAAGGCTGTTTCTGAACAGACTAAGGAAGATGCAGCAAGAACAAATGCAGCTATGAACAACGTTCACTTCCGTCGTGCGATCTCCTTCGCAGCTGACAGAGGTGCTTACAACGCTTGCGTAGTTGGTGAAGAGCTCAAGCTCACAGCTCTCCGTAACTGCTATGTTCCCGGTAACTTTGTACACCTCGAGAAGGATATTACTGTTGCTATCAACGGTAAGGACACAACCTTCAAGAAGGGCACATACTACGGCGAAATCATGCAGGCTCAGATCGACGCTGACGGCGTAAAGATCAAGGTTTGGGATCCCACTCTCGAAGAGGGTGCAGGTTCTTCCGACGGTTTTGACGGCTGGTACAACGTTGACAATGCAGTTGAGGAACTCAATATTGCTATTGAAGAACTCAAGAAGGACGGCGTAGAGATTTCTGCTGATAAACCTATCCAGATCGACCTTCCTTACTTCTCCGGTTCTCAGGCATACGGTAACAGAGCTAACTCCTACAAGCAGTCTCTTGAGACAGCGCTTAACGGCTTTGTTAAGGTTAACCTCGTTGCTTGCGAGAACAGTGCTGACTGGTACTATGCAGGTTACTACACCAACACCGGTGCAGAAGCTAACTATGATATGTACGACGTTTCCGGTTGGGGTCCTGACTTCGGTGATCCTCAGACCTACCTCGATACATTCCTTCCTGACGGTGCTGGTTACATGATCAAGTGTATCGGTATCTATTAATATCTGAAGCATAAGCTTAGTTATTAATAACTAAATTGATAGAGGATGGACGAATCCCGTCCATCCTCTATCGTGTATTAATTCGTATTATTGATTGGCGTCGGGCAATGCTTGTCTGTTGCCTTTCGCATATCATTAGGGGATCATTTATGACTAAATATGTATTGAAAAGACTTCTGCGAGGCTTTTTCTCTCTGTTTGTCGTTGTTGCAATAGTAATGATACTTATTTATTCATGCATCGACCGCAACCAGATATTTGCAACTGACTCGTTGTATTCTCGCCAGGCGGGAAATGAAAAAGAAGTTTATAAAATGAAGCAGTGGGAAAAGTACGGTTATATCGATTATATTCACTTTGAAGATGACTTTCTTGCTGAATTAAGAGACCAAGACAAAATTTCCGACAGCGAAAACAAAAAAATCAGAATTGGTATAGGTCCTACAGAAGCTAAGGACACTAAAAATACTACCGCATGGATTGATTTCTTTAAAGATAAGTATGAAAAAGAAGGTTATAAATTCGTGCGTCTTGAAGGCAGAGGTTCTAAAAAAGGTAAGAGATGGATTTATAAGCGAGGAGATGCTCCCGAAATCTTCGTTTATAAGGATATTCCACTTTCAAACAGAATGACTGATTATTTCCTTGGCCTTCTTGAGTTTGATAATATCCACTATGTAGAAGAGGATATTGAAGACAGGGGTATCAGTTTTACCCTTAAAGATCCCGCTTACGGCGGTAAAAAGTTTTCACCCGCTATTATGGGTAACGGAACCAGACATAAGTACCTCCTTTATTTCGATTCTACGTTCCCATATATTCACCAGAATTTTGTGAACGTAAATCTCGGAACTTCTTTCAGTGTAAATAAGAATATTGACGTATTTACAACAATGACTGAAGCTCAGGGTTCTCTCCGTAAGACTATGGTTTTCTATCCTACAGGACTCAGTGAAATGTCTGCGGATAATATCCATACCGCTACTTACAGTGCAGGTTCACTTGTAAATGGAACCGATGTAGAAAAAGATCGTTATACTGACGATTATACTAATATTGAACTTAATAAGAACGGACTCTCCCGCGTAGGTTACTCCTTCGTAATCGGTATTATATCCGTTGTTCTTGCCTACATCCTTGCTATTCCGCTTGGCGTTCTTATGGCATTGAAGAAGGACAAGCTCATTGATAAACTCGGTACTCTCTATATCGTGTTTATTATTGCGGTCCCGTCTCTTGCATATATTTTCTTATTCAAGTCGATCGGTGGTAAAATCGGACTACAGACGACTTTCGACGTTGTTAACCCCACATGGTTAATGTATATTCTTCCTATCGTTTCACTTGCTCTCCCGTCCATAGCTAACCTTATGAAGTGGCTCAGACGTTATATGATAGACCAGATGAACTCGGATTACGTTAAGTTTGCAAGATCGGGCGGTCTCTCCGAAGGCGAGATATTCAGAAAGCACGTTCTTAAAAATGCTATTATTCCGATAATCCACGGAATTCCCGGAAGTGTACTCGGAGCAATGGTCGGAGCTATTATCA
>JAZUBG010000220.1:0-9242 GCA_045638405.1 Eubacteriales bacterium
AACAATGCGGACGATGTTCTCAGCCGCCTCACTGATAACAGGGCGGGCAAGATCCTCCATATATGCACCGGAGCCTCTGAAGCAGTGGATGTTCATCTTGCCGTCGGGGTCAACCATGTCGCGTACCTTTACCATCTCGTGGTAGCTGTTTTCAGCACCTTCTGCAGGTGTGGCCGCCTTGTCGTTTACGTAGGGAGCCGCGGCGAGAGCGAGGAGATTGATGTCCTCAGCAAGCATTGCATAAGCGATTGCAAACTGATCGTCCACCTCGTTGTCTGTGTCAGTGTCAAGGATCAGGTTCTTGACAGAGGGGGACTCAATATCCTCAAGAATTTTATTCATACTGTAGTTGTGATACATTTTTCGTTTCCTCCGTGGAAAGAATGGTACACTTCGGCTCAGCGTCTGCCGATGAGCTCGTAGGGAATCTCGGGTACTACTGTGATCCTGCTCGTGTCAACGTCATCTCTGATGCTGTAGTCTCCGATAGTGGGATTTTCAAAGAGATAGTTGGTAGAAATATCAAGAATGGGGTTGTTTTCAACCGTACTGAACTTGGAGTAGTAAGGCTCGTCTACCTGGTGAGTGTTCTTACGTGCACCTACGAAGCTGTAGTTATTCTTTACAACGTTGTAGGAGGGGTTAGCACCGCAGTCGATGTCGGTTTCAACGTCCTTCCAGTTGGTATTGATCTTGAGGGCTTCAGGCCACTTTTCCTCCCAGAGCTTATACTCATCTGTTCCGGGCTTCGGCTTGTTGCCGAGAGAATTTGCGTGGTACTGTTCGAGAGTTCCCGTGGGGTTGCCGTTTTCGTCAAACATTTCAACGTATTTTGCACCGAGGGAGAGCATTACGCCGTCATCCTTGTCGCTCTTTACGAATACGTTACCGTAAACGTCGTTGTTTCTACCTCCGTTGATACGTACACCGTTAGATGCGGCACCGTAGAAGAGGTTACCGTATACCTCCTGATTGGACAGACCGTCATCAAGGTAGATAAACATACCCGCGGTACCGTCGGTGGTGGAGAATACGTTATATCTGATAACACCGCCAACCTGGAACCAGGATGCGCCGTTGTAGATATATCCCTTGTCGCTTCCGTCAAGACAGCAGTCCTCCATGAAGTTGTATTCAATGATCATGGGGCAGTCGGAGTAGTAGATAGCGGAATCCTGCATCTTGTAGATCTCGTTGTGGGAGACCTCCTTAACGCCTGATGCGGAGATGCCGGAGTAACCGTTTGTGATAAGGTTGTTTGTTACAACGAGGTTACTTCCGAAGCAGAAGATACCCTCGCCTGTGAAGAGATCGATATTACAGTTTTCAACTGTACATCCGTCGCCGTTGAGGTGGATACCTCTGCCGTTAACTGCGTAGATGTCAAGATTTTTGAGAGTTACGTACTTTGAAATGTGAGAAGTGCGGATAGCAGTTTCTGTGCAGTACTTGAAGGTAAATCCGTCAAAGGTGAGATAGTTTGCACCTGTGTTATATCCGTCACCTACTGTGATAAACTGACCTCCCGTTGAGATACTGTAAACGTCAGCGGGAACCTCACCGTAAACGTAGAGGCACATTGTCTCCTCGTTGAGGTAGAACTCGTGCTTGTTGTCAAGCTCCTCGGAAACGTTACAGAACTGGTGCATTTTAGAACTCCAGTATGCCGCGTCATCTTCGGGGAATACCTTATCACCCATTTCAAAGGTCATGATAAGGTTTTCCTTATCGAAAGTTAGTACGGGGAATACGCTGAACTCGAAGTCGTAGATTATCTGACCTTCAATGGTCACACCGTCAAGTGTATGCCATGACTCAAGTCGGTCTCTGAGGAATTCGGGGAACTGAAGGGCATCGTCTGCGTACTTTGATACCATAGTGTTCATTGTGGTACCGTTGGGCCAGCGTGCAGACTGCATCATTTCTCCGTCCATCATAACGATAGCACGTCTCAGAGCGTCTGCGGTGATGATGCCGTCAACGCTCATTTTGAAGATTTTAGAGTGGTTCTTCTCGGGGAAGAGATAATGGTCAGAGGAGTCGATAGGCTTGAAAGAGGAGCCTTTGAGATCAAGACCGTTCCGGAAGATTACCTCGCCGTCACCGTATGCGCAGTAAGTGATGGGGCAAGACTCCGTAGCGGAGTCGGATTTGTCAAATTTGATGTTAAGACTGCCGTAGTTGCCCGCCTTGAATGCAACAACTACGCCGTCCTTGTCGCTCGTCTTGAGAGTACGTGCCTTTACCTTAGCCGCCTCAAAGGTTGCAAGAGGTTTTGCTAAAGTACCGGGGTTCGTGTCGCTTCCGTCTACAGCTACGTAGATGTCAGCATTTTCTACGAGTGTACCTGCGGGAGAAGTAAACTTGCTTACCGGCTTCGGTGCGGAGTAAACGAGGTGATAGTCGAAGTCAGCAGTCTTGAAACGCTTGATGATGGTGGCAAATTCCGCTCTCATTGCCTTGTCGAGAGGAGCGAGGGTAGTTTTCTCTCCATTAGCCTTACCTGTAATAAGACCTACGCCTACTGCCCACTTTACAGCATCGCTTGCCCAGTCGGCAACGCTTGTACTGTCGGGGTATGTGGAGATGTCAGCCGCCTTCTTCGTTGTGTCAACGTACTTGAAGTCAGCGTAGCGCTTGAACATTGTTGCAAGCTCCTGACGGGTGATGTCACGGTCGGGAGAGAAGTAAGGCTCACCCCAATCGTTTGTACCTGTGCCGTTTACGATACCCTTGGAGTATGCCCATTCTGCAGCCGCCGCGTAGTACTGTCCTTCCTTTACGTCAAGGAAGGTACCCTTGAAGTCCGCTTTGGGTGATCCGTTGTCACGGTAGAGTACGGTAACGACCATGCCGCGGGTCAGACTCATGTTAGGCGCGAAGCTCTTGCCGTCGCCGACACCGTTCATAAGACCATTTTCAACCACGTATTCGATGGCTTCGGTCGCCCAGTGTCCGTCGGTGTCGTTGAATGGAAGAGCTGAAGAGACGCTCATACCTGCACTGAAGATACCGAGAAGCATCACTGCAGTGAGCAGAAGTGCTGTGAGTTTCGTTCTTTTCATGTTTTTATCTCCTTGTTTGGTTTGATCAATCGAGGATTCCGTCCTCAAGCCCCTTCTTCATAAGCGGGGGATTGTCGTGACGGGATTCAATCTCAATTATGCGTCTTTCTTCGCCCGCCTGAACGATTCCCATCATTACCTCAAGTGCGTGATAGGTCATCTTGTAGCTTGCGCGGGGCTCTCTGCCGTCTCTGATGGCGTTACACATATCGCAGAGACCGAGTGCACGGGCATCGAAGTTGTAGCCGAAACGAACGGGATACTCGGTGAACTCACCGTTTTTCCATATCTTGATGGGATTACAGAAATTGTTGGGGTCGGGTACGATCATGGTGCCCTCGGAGCCGTATATCTCGATCCTGTTACAGAAATCGGTGGAGTACGTGTCAAAGGTCGTGAGAAGGTGCGCTACCGCACCGTTTTCAAATTCCATAAGCGCATTGACGTGAGTGGGTACGTCAACGGTGATGATCTGACCGTACTTTTCTTCGCTTGTGATGGTGCGTGTGGGATAGGTGGTGCGGTTCACAGCCTGAACACTTTTTACGCTTCCGAGAAGTGTGATAAAGGCTGTCACGTAATAGGGACCCATGTCAAGAAGAGGGCCGCCGCCTCTCTTGTAGTAAAACTCGGGATCGCGGTGCCAGCTTTCGTGACCGCGGCACTTCATGTGACCGCATCCGCCCACAAGCGTTCCGATGGCACCTTCCTCGATCATCTCACGGGCTGTCTGGATAGCCGCACCCATGAACGTATCGGGGGCACCACCGAGGTAAAGTCCCTTTTCAAGAGCAAGCTCAACAAGCTCGCGTCCCTTTTCTAAGGTAGATGCAAGAGGCTTTTCACTGTAAACGTGCTTTCCTGCAAGGAGAGCCGCCTTTGATACCTCGTAATGCTCGTCGGGACGGGTGATGTTCAGAACCACGTCAACGGTGGGGTCGGCGAAGATCTCGTACATATCATTATAGATCTTAAAAGGGCCGAACTCTTTTGAACGGCGCTCCGCTCTTTCTCTGATCAGGTCGCAGATGCCTGCGATCTCAACTTCCTTGAATACTTTTGTGAGGTTTTCGAGATAGATTCCGCTGATGGAGCCGGTACCGACAAAAGCTATTCTGATTTTTTTGTTTTCGCTCATCATGCCTTTTTCCTTATTATGTTTTGTTAGTGCAGAAACCGCTGACGGCGCGATTTCTGAGTAGTTTGCAATTCAAGTAGATTATAACAAAAAAAAGCCTGATATACAATACCAAAAGAGAAATTTACTCACCCGAATAGTTACTTTTTTATAAGTAACTTATAAAAAAGACTCACTCCGAAACTGTCGGAGCGAGCCTTTGGTCACGATGCTTGTCAGTGAGCGAAATTTTTGTGGAACCGTGCGAACATGGTAGCAGTTTCACACCTCTGCGCACGGTCGAGGGGGGCGAGGACGGTGCTTCCGCCCGAAGTTTTTCCCGTCACGATACCCACGCCGTTTGCCCAAGCTACAGCCTCGGCAAAACCTGCGTAGGGGCTGATCTTTGTGGCGTCTGAGAAGCCTGAGAGGTCAGCGCCATCTGCCATTTCAGCCTTCTTGTAGTCCTTCATGAAGCGGTAGAGGAACACCGCAACCTGCTCGCGTGTAACGAGAGCGTTGGGGGAGAATGTAGTGGCTGAGGAACCGGTTGTGACTCCGTTTTCGTACGCCCATATAACCGCGTCTGCGTACCAAGCGTCATCGGCAACGTCGGTGAAGATGGGCTTATAAGTAACTGTCGGTTTACCTTCCATGTTATATAGCATCTGAACTATCATAGCACGTGAGGTTTCAACGGAAGGCGAGAAAAGCGATCCGCCCGTACCGTTCATGAGACCGTTTGATACGGCGTAAATTACGGTGTCAAAGTACCAGTTGTCCTTTGTAACGTCGGTGAAGGGATTTCCCGCCGTGTAGCTTTCCACAGAGTTCAAAGGGCGGCTTGACTTGCCGTAGGAGTTGTATGCGGTGACGGTAATTGAGTAATCGGCGTAAGGCGTGAGTCCTCCGATCGTAGCGGTGAGCTTGTCCGACGTGTCGTCGGGGCGAGGATCGTTATATACGGTAACAGTTACGTTTTCGGCGTCTTTCGTTTTTGTCCTCAGCATTACGGTGTAATGGCTTATGTGATCGTAATTGAACTCGCTCGCTCCGCAGGCGCGGGTGAAGGTCACCTCAAGAGAGTCGGGAGTCTTACCGCCACGTGCGGTAACAACGGGATTTTCGGGAAACACGGGCTTTGCGTTGTTTTTTGAGTATCCTTTACTTTCTCCCGCAAAGTAGATGAAATCCTCCGCCGTGTCGGATGAGTCAAGCACCCAGCTTTCGTTTCCGTAAATAATACGTCCGTTTTCAAGGTCAACACGGTAAAATTCGGTCGTGCCGTCCTTCTTCACGTCGAAGATGACCGCCGTTGAACCGAATTTTTCTTCGGTATACTCGCATGAGTCAAAGTACTTACCGATGGTACCGCCTGTGATAGACGTGTATCCTGCGGACTGATCGATAAAGCTTGGATTATAAGGATTCTCATGAGAATGTCCGGAGTAGTGAATGATCTGAGGATACTTACTGAGAAGCTCCTTCATTTCGGTGCTGAAAGGCTCTTCGAACACCGATCCCACTACTGTATTTTTCACGGGAATGTGAGTTACAAGGAAGATGTGTCCCTTGTATCCCATCTTGTCGATACTGTCGAGGGATTCTTTCAGAAAAGCAAGCTTTGAAGCGTAGGTGTTCATGCTGTCATGGGTAGTCATAGAGAGCTTAATGACGGGAACCTTATCTGCGATCCGGTAAAGGCCGTCAGTCTCCTGACCCGTCATCTCACGGAATCTCGCTTCAACGTCTGTGCCTTCAGCTAAAAATTCGTGATTACCGAGAAGTGCGACGGTGGTACCCACGGGAGCACCTACACCTGCCGCAGTACCGTCGAACGAGGGCGTTTCAACAGTGAGTGTTTCAGTGTTTGCACGGACGATGTCCATGAACTCGCGGTACTCTTCAGTACTGCCGCTGTCGGTAAGGTCGCCTGCGATAACGAAGGCATCAGCCCCTCCAAGCTTGCCGATGGCATCATATGCGTTACGGAACTTATCTGCGGCAGAGCCGTATCCGATATGGGTGTCACTTCCGAACACGATACGCGCTATAACGTCGCTGTCCCGCGGAATTTTTGCATAGTCCTTGCTTGACGGCTCCCATGCACCGATGGGCAAAGTCGCTGACAGCAAAACTACTGCGCATAAAATAAGAGATAAAAGTTTTTTCATAAATATACCTTATAACCCAGAGACACCGTGGAGTGTCTCTGGGTATTTGAAATTCAGATATTAGGTTTATGCTACGAAATTTTTGTGGAAACGAGCGAACATGGTGGCAGTCTCACATCTCTGAGCGTTGTCGAGAGGAGCGA
Organism: Eubacteriales bacterium; assembly: GCA_045638405.1. Lineage (GTDB taxonomy): Bacteria > Bacillota > Clostridia > Oscillospirales > CAG-272 > RUG11130. The sequence goes on from JAZUBG010000220.1 coordinate 6,500, forward strand.
GGATTACGCCGCCCGCGGAACTCTTACCTGTGATGATACCAACGCCGTTTGCCCAAGCTACAGCATCGGCAAAGCCTGCGTAGGGGCTGGTCTTACCGGCGTCGGGGAAAGCTGAGATGTCTGCGCCCTCTGCCATTTCTTCACCCTTGTAGTCCTTCATGAATCTGTAAAGGAATACGGCAACCTGCTCACGTGTAACGAGTGCATCGGGGGAGAAGGTGGTGGCTGAAGAACCGGTCGTTACACCGTTTTCGTACGCCCAGATAACTGCATCAGCGTACCAAGCGTCTTCCTTAACATCGGTAAAGATGGGCTTGTACTCAACCTCGGGTCTGCCCTCCATATTGTAAAGAAGCTGAACGATCATGGCACGGGAGGTTGCGACAGATGGAGCAAAGGACGTAGCGGAAGTACCGTTCATGAGGGAGTTGGCGTATGCGTAAAGGGTGTTCTGATAGAACCAGTCGGTATTCTTCACATCAGTGAAGGCGAAGGCGGTTCTTTCTTCGTTTCTGCTGTTGTAAGCTGTCTTTACCGCGGCATCGTCCATAACACCTGAGTAAACTTTGAGGTAAGCGATCTTGGAGTTACTTGCCATTCGCATATGCTCAAAGTTGCCGCGGCGTCTTCCTGCGAGATCAAAGAATAAGTTCTCGGGGAGGGAGGTGTCGTCAATAGGACAACTAAGTCCTCCGGAAGCTTTATCTGTCACTACAAGCTCACCGTTCAGGTAAACTTTCACGTCACGGCTGTCGTAGGTTACGGTCATATGTACCCATTCGTTATAATAATCAAAGGGAGCATTACAGATCATCTCTGTGCCGTCTGACATTGAGCTGAGTCTTACATAGGTCTTACCGTTGGTAACACCGAAAGAAAAGCTTGTGAACTGAGAATTACCGAAGATTTCCTGTGTATCTGTGAGTCTCCTTACGTATACGTAGGTTTCAATGGTACAGCCGTACTGCATCTGAGCAAATTCTTCCATACCGAATGCGTAACGCTGAGTTGAGAGACCCTTGACAAGCATAACGTCTCTGTCTATGGTATCGTCATGAGTAAGAGAGAAGAATTTGGAGTCGAAATCTGCACTGTGGCCCATAACGTCGTCGAATACGCCGGTGGAGGGGTCAATATCATAGATGAGATCTGTATCGTACTTTACGGGACGTGTTCCGATGTTCACGGTTTTGGATGACTTCAGTGATTCAGCACTTGTCATTCCGTAGTGGTTTACTGCAGTGACCTCAAAGCGGTAGTCAGTGTCCCATTCGAGTCCGTGAACTTCCACCTTCATGTAGTCAAGAGGGGATTTGTCGTCTACGAAGGTCACTGAGATATTTTCTCCCTTTCCGTCAGTTCTGATAGCCTTGACAAAATAACCTGCAACACTGTCGTAATTGTTTTTTGTCTTGGTAGTTGCCTTGGTGAAGGTAAGCTCAACTGCGGAGTAGTTTCCCATGTCACGGATGGTGATGTCGTCACCCTTAACGAAGTAAGGTGCGGTGGCATCTGAACCATAGGAATTTGAAGTGGGAGAGGCGAAATACTTGAAATCCTTCGCTGTATCTGCGGCGTCAAGTACCCATTCCTCGTCTTCATACGCGATGGTACCGTACTCAACGTTAAGGCGGTAGATTCTTGTGGTGTTATCCTTCATTACGTCAAACATAACGGCGGATGAGCCGTGAGTTTCACCCTGAATGAGAACCTGAGTACCTACCTCATCGCGGTAGTAAGCACCGACAGTACCGTCGTTTATCTGTGTAAAGCCTTTTGACTGATCGATGAATTTAGGTGTGAAGGGACTGTCGTGAGTGTGGCCGGAAACTGCGATGATCTGAGGATACCCTTTGAGAAGCTCCTGCATTTTTGCATCAAATCCATTAGGATACGGAACGTGAGTTACAAGGAAAATGTGTCCCTTGTAGCCTGAACGGTCGATCTCGCCGAGCCAACCCTTGAGATCATCGTAGCTGTCCTTGAGATATTCTCCTGAGGGAGCGTCGTAGTCGTGTCCGTCCACCTTGTCGGTCACGGACAGCTTGATCAGCGGTACCTTGCCCTCGATCATATAAAGACCGTCGGGATTCTGCCCCGTTTTTTCTGAGAAAAGATCCGCGGCGTTGCTGATAGAAGTTTGAAATTCGTGGTTGCCAAGCTCAAGTATCGTGGTGTCAACGGGAGCTTTGTCTCCCGCACCCTTGAGAGCAAAGCCGTCTCTTTCAACGGTAAGCTCTTTGGAGTTTTCAGCGACTACCTTCATCAGCTTGTCGTACTGTTCAGCGTTACCGTTGTTGGTAATGTCTCCCGCGAGAACAAGAGCGTCAGCTCCGCCCAGCTTTCCGATAAATTCGTATGCTGATGCAAGCTTCTTGTCTCCGAAATGGTTACCTACGTGGCTGTCGCTGGCGATTACGATACGTGCAACTACGTCGCTTCCTCTTTTAATGGGAGTTACTTTGTCATATGATGCAGGGACCCATGCGGAACCTACTACCGCGCTGACAACGGGCAGCAGAAGCGCTGAGGTCATGACTGCGGAGAGGGCTTTTTTTAGTTTTATGCTTGAATATTTCATTGCTGATATAATGCCTTTCTAAAGTCTTATGCTACGAAGTTTCTGTGGAAACGAGCGAACATTGTGGCGCTCTCGCATCTCTGAGCGTTGTCGAGAGGAGAAAGTGTCGCACCGTTAGCGGAGGTCTTACCTGTGATGATACCAACGCCGTTTGCCCAAGCT
>JAZUBG010000221.1:0-6324 GCA_045638405.1 Eubacteriales bacterium
AAAAATTCGTCTCGGGGCGCAGTCGCACACTGACTGCGCCCCGAGTAGTGTTTGTTTCATCGGCGTGTGTCTTCCGAGGAAGCTACGCCTATATTGTACCTTAAAATTGTGACGGGATAATGTCAAATAATTGATCTTTTCGAAAATTATCTGACTGTTACACCGAAGAAGTCATCATCTTATCCAGTTGGGATCGTCTTTTATAATAACGAAGAAATAAGTAGACGGGAATGATTCCTCACCGGTCAGCTTATCCTTGATAGTAAAGGTGAATTCCCAAATGACACCTTGGCCGATGCCGAGACCTTGGAACATATTCTTCATTTCTGCAAATGATTCCTCGTCAAAGGTAAAGGTGTATCTGCCGGGCTCAGCTCCAAGCTGTTTTTCAAGCAGAACCTTTGCCATGTTGTCCGGTGTAAGAGTTGCCGCAAGTCCCATACGTGCAAATATTCTTCCATCCTCTGTTTCGGAGCTTGAGAACAGAATGTCCATGTATATCTGAGTCATCTTGTCCCCTTCAAACCAATCAGGAATGGTCCATACATCTGCAACGATGGCATCTGTTACACCGATCTCGGGAATCTCGCCCGCTTCAAAATCAGCGAGGAACATATCACTGTTATAATATGCCTTCAGCCAGTTGTGTCTTTCAAGAAGCCATGTTCCCAAATACTCAACGTTTTCCTCACAGTTGTTAAGGAAGAGGATCGGCATAGGCTCCTGGTTGATAAGCTCATGTATAACGTCCCATCTCTCGAAGTTACGCTCAAGATATTCCATGTTCATATATGCTTCCTTGCAGCAGGAATCCACAACGTTCAGAAGATCGGCAGACTTCTCGTTGAAGCGGTCGCATACCATCTGACGGAACCACTCATGTGTAAGGAGAGCGGCAAACCACTCGTTTGTGTAAGCACCGAGGTACGTGCCGTCAGGACCTGTTTTCTGTCCCACGTAAAGTCCTTCTTCTGCGTGACAGTTATATGAGTTACCGCCTGCAAGGTCAAAGTCCCACGGAGGACCGAAATAAAGCTTATCGTGAGGTCCGTAGGTGTAGAGGAAGAAGCTTGACCAGCCTGCGTCAAGGTTACGCATCAGCTCCTGAAGGATATACATATCCACAGCTGAGTTAAGGTCAATGTATTTTGCAACCTTGTCTTTATCACCTTCGCGGACGATGTTGAGGACTGTCTCAAGGTGCAGCTTCATTGCGATTACCTGATCAGCATCCTTAACGTCACTCTTTACGGTGTACTTTCTTCCCTGAATTGTGAAGAAGTCAAGGTTATATTCGCCTTCGGCATATCCGTCCAGCTCAAGGAGGAAGCCGACGTCGTCGTCTTCGCCGTCATTGATGTCAACCCGCTGATCTCCTACCTCGACCTGCTCACAGAGAATGTATACTCCGTGGTACTTACCGTTAAGGTACACCTCAACAAGCTCGGTGTAGGGTGACCACTCGATTCCTTCAAGCTCTCGTCCGAGAGACATGGCAACGTGGTTTCTGATAAGACTCTTGTCGCAGTGGTTTGCGAGAAGTGTCCAGTCCTTGTTTTCCGTTGTTCCGCCGGATGCATTACTCATAAGGCATACGTCCTCGTCAAACTTCAGTCTGTACGCCTTCTTTTCAAACTTCCATGTAGCGTTTCCTCTGCCGCGGATTCTCACGGAGCCGTCGGAAATGTTTCTTCCGTCGGTGTCCTTGAGAGTAAATACACAGCGGATATAGTCTTCCTTGGATTCTACGTCACCGCCCGTTTCAGTGTCGATGGTAATAACGGGGAGACCTACCTTATATTTCTGCGCTTCAGCACTCTTTTCAAGGAAGCGGGAGATTATAGCCGCCATGGAGTGTCTCTGCGCGGTATCTGCAGGATTAAAGCTGCCCGTTCCGTCTCCGTTGATAAGCGCGGTCTTGCGCATAAGAGTGATGGACTCTCCATACCACTCTTTACCCGTAACGTCATCGAAGCTTTTTTCCGCAAAAAGGTCATAAGGAAGCTTCAGACCCATGAAGGAGAGAAGTCTATCGGTAAGAACCGCGATCTCGGCACGGGAAACGGTAGCGTTGGGCGCAAGAAGTCCACCGTCACGGCCGTTTACAAGTCCAACGCCCACAGCCCAGCCCATGTAGGGAGCGTACCACGCATTTTTGTCAGCATCGGGGAAAGCTGTAACGTGATGTGCCTCGCCCGATACGTCAGCGCCTGCGATTCTCGCCATGGCTGTAACGAACTCGGCTCTGGATACAACTCCTTCGGGGTCAAACACGTCAGCGGATTTGCCCTCCATGATACCTGCCGCATACACGCGGCTCACGTAAGGATAGTACCAGCTATCCTCTTTCACGTCGGAAAAACCCATGCCAACATCATCTCCCGCCGAAAGCACGGGTATAGCAAGGGCTACCACAGTCAATGCAGTAAGTAAAAACAGCAAAAATTTCTTTTTCATTTTTTTGTTTCTGCCTTTCTCGTCTGAAAAAGCTGTATTATGGCCTTTGCAGACTTACAGTCGTTTTGCGATGTAAATATCACTGAAGGGAGGATGCGGGCATCCTCCCCTTCAGTATGTTAGTTTTCTTTACCAAATTTCAGTTCTGTCTCTCTTCGTGATGTAGAATACGTACTCTGTAAGAGTGGACTCTTCACCTGTCTTAGTATCTATTACCTTGAATCTTACGGGATGGTGAGCCGCATCATCAAAGCCTACACCCTGATAGTTGCTGAGAAGAGCCGCAAAGTCGTCCTGATTGAGCTCGAACTTGAATCTGCCCGGCTCCATTCCGAACTGATCAACGAATACTCTTCTTTCAATGTTCTCCAGAGTCAGAGTAACGGCACGGCCAAGCTCCATACGAACAAGACCCTCTCTGCGCATGGTATCTGCGATGATCTGAGCCTGTGTGTACTCGCCGAACCAATCGGGGACGGTCCATACGTCAGCCTTCACGAGATCGGTTCTGCCGAACGTCTTATCCTCCTCGGGAACGATGTCGTAATCCTTGATGAACCAATCGGAATTAAGGTTTTCTTTTAACCAATCGTAACGGGTAGAGAGCCAATCCTTAAGATAGGTAATGTTATCACTGCAGCTCTTCAGCTTTATAACCTTATCGGGCTCCTGATTTACAGTCTTGTTCATAACGTTCCATCTGTCAAAGTTAAGGTTAAGCTCGTCGATGTTTACGTAAGCATATGACGTAACCTCGTCAACCACGCGGAGAAGATCCTCGCCCTTTTCGTTAAATCTGTCACGAACCAGTTCTCTGAACCACTGATGTGACATAAGCGCACCGAACCAATAGTTAACAGTTCCCTCAGGGTCTCCCTTTTCATTGGTTTGGTGAGCGGTGTGGAAAATGTTAGGTTCCGGGAACTGATGTGTGTTACCTGTGGAAAGGTCAAAGTCCCAGGGAGCTGTAAAGTGAAGCTTACCGTGGGGTGAATCCAAATACATAAAGAAGCTGGAGTAACCAACGTCACCGTTAAGCATCAGCTCGTGTACGAGGAACATATCTACAGCGGAATCAATGTCAACTGCCGCCTCTATCTTCGCTCTGTCGCCCTCACGAAGAACGTTCATAAGAGTTTCCATGTGAACCTTCAGAGCGATCGCCTGATCTTTTGACTTGATATCGCTCTTGATAGAGTACATCTTACCGCCTATATTTACGTAGTCGATGAGATATTCTCCCTCTTCCTCAGCGTAATTGTCAAGCTCAAGAAGAATACCGATATCGTCCTTTTCGCCGTCCTCGATGTCTACTCTCTGATCACCGACCTCAACCTGCTCACAGAGCATATATACACCGTGGTATTCACCGTTGAGGTATACGTGAACGAGCTCGGTGTAGGGTGCCCACGGAATACCGTCAAGCTCACGTCCGAGAGATTCTGCCAGATGGTTTCTGATAAGGCTCTTGTCGCAATGGTTTGCGAGAAGTGTCCAGTCCTTATTTTCAGTATCTCCGCCGCTTTCCTTGCTCATGAGGCAGACGTCGTCGTCAAACTTAAGTCTGTAGGACTTCTTTTCCATGTTCCATGTGGAGTTTCCTCTGCCGCGGATGCGCATGGAACCTTCATCGATATTACGTCCGTCATCGTCTGTAAGAGTAAAGGATGCGCGGATGTATTCTTCCTTGGACTCAACGTCACGTCCGGTTTCGGTATTGATTCTGATCTCGGCAAAATCATCGCTGTAGAGGTCTGCCACTGCCTTCTTTTCAAGGAATCTTGAGATGATAGCCGCCATTGAGTGACGCTGTGAGGTGTCTGCGGGGTTAAACTTTCCGGTTCCGTCACCGTTGATAAGTCCCGTCTTACGGAGAGCTTCAACGGGTGCAGTGTAGTACTGTCCGCTCTTCACGTCGGTAAATTTTGCAGGAGCTGTTTCGTCGGGAACAAAATTCACTTCAAGAAGTGTCATAAGTCTGTCCATAAACGTAACGAGCTCCGCTCTTGTAAGCTTGGCAGACGGAGCAAGCTTGCCGTCGCCCTGACCCTTTACAAGTCCGGTTTTTACGCCCCACCCCATGTAAGAAGCGTACCAAGCCTTAACGTCGGCATCGGGGAAAGATGCAATCTCACTTTCGCATCCCGTAATGTCAGCTCCGGAAAGGCGAGCCATCGCAGTAACGAATTCCGCTCTTGTTACAACGCCCTCGGGATCAAAGCTCTCGGCTGTCTTACCCTGCATGACACCTGCATCGTACACGTCCACAACATAGGAATAGTACCATGCATCTTCCTTTACATCGGAAAACGGGATCTCGCCGCCCGCAACGCTTCCGATGCTCATACAAAATAACAATGTCAAAACCAATGCAGTCAAACAGAAAAATCTTGATTTTTTCATAATAGCCTCCTATACTTATAGTAAAATTTGACCTATACTCCTTTTACACATTATAACATTTCTAAAAAACAAAGTAAATAAAAGCTGCAAAAAAACCGTTCGTCATATCTTACAATTCAAAAAAACGTTTTTTGTGCATATGTTCTATAAGCTCATTTTTGTACTTGATTTTGTTAATTTTCAATCAAAAGCTATGCTTTTTCACAATATTTCTTGACATTCGGTTATAATAAGTATAAAATGTATGTAAGAAATTTATTCGGAGGTAATTACCGTGAAAAAAATTATTTCTATCGTTTTATGTGCAGTTATGCTCGTCGCAGCTGCTCTCCCCGCCGTTGCTATGGAGAACGCGAAGTTCGACTGGGAACCCGCAAACAAAGTTTACAAGCCCATCCCGCGTGACTCTGACGTGGTAGCGCGAATCGCTGTCGGAAGTGACGTTCACATCGGTGACGTAAACGCTTCCCCCAAGCTTGAAAACGCCTATTCCGCTATCGGTCAGCTTGGCGGTGCGGATGCATTCATCTTAGCCGGCGACCTTACCGACCACGGCAGAACAACTCAGTTTGAAGAGCTGATGCGTATCGTGTTGGAAAACTCAGAATACCATACCGCTGATCTCCCACACTTTCCCGGCAAGGGTGCGGGAGCAAACGCACCTGTAAAAACCACTATTCTGATGATGGGTAACCATGAATACTATGACAGCGCTCAGAAGGCTCCCGACAGATTCATGGAATATTCCGGTCAGGCGCTTGACAAGCTTTACTGGATCGCGGGAAAGGTTCCCGTAATTAAGATCAGTATGACAAGCAGCACCTACAAGGATAACTACGTTACAAAGCACGATTTTATCAAGAATTCTCTTGAGGAAATCACAGCTACCGGATACACGGGACATATCTTCTTTGTTTCCCATATGGCAACCGGTGGAAGCATGATCGGTGCTCCCGGAGCAGAAAACGAGCCCTTCGCTCCCGAAACAATCAAGCTCCTCCAGCAGTATCCGCAGATAATCCACGTATCCGGACACTCACATCAGATAATCAATAACCCCACGTTTATTGATCAGTCTCTCGGATTTACATCCATCACAGACGGAATCGTTGGTGAAGATTACAACGAGGACATAGAGTATCTCGGCTCAGGAGTGATTATATTCGACGTGAAAGCCGACGGAACCACCGAGATTCACAGAGTAGACCTTGAAAACGGTGTTCTTCTTTATGAGCATGAAATGTGGACACTTGATTCCTCAGATAAGCCCGAGGATTTCGTATATTTCGCAGATCATGAAAAAGCCACAAACCCGAATTACTACGGAAAAGACACCAAACCGCCCACATCCCCTGCCGATGCTTACATTACGGCAAAGGACAACGGCAACTATGACTCCGTAGAGGTCACCTTCACCTCTAACCCTATTCCCGCGTCAGATAACAACTACGACTACGTTCGCCG
>JAZUBG010000222.1:0-4116 GCA_045638405.1 Eubacteriales bacterium
CATCTCGGTTACGCTCGTTGCGTCGTAGGAAGATACGGTGAAATATTCGCTGGCCTACTGGGTAGCGCAGGCACCGAGACCGTTAAGACCCAGGGCAGATTCATACGCTCCGTCCTCGCTGTTGTTGTCGTACTTACGTCCGGCGTAAAGCTCGCAGTAGATAAGCTCCCAGTTGTAGCGTCCTTCAGCTTCGTTCCAGCCGAGAGGAATACCGCGTCCGCGGTCCTCAACGGATACGGAACGGTCGTTATATGCTGTTACTGTAATAACGTCGCCGTAGCCTTCTCTCGCCTCGTCAACGGAGTTGGAGACGATCTCAAATACGGAATGTTCACATCCCTCAAGGCTGTCGGAACCGAAAATAACAGCAGGACGTTTACGTACGCGGTCCGCGCCTTTAAGAGAGGTAATGGATTGTTCGTTATACTGTTTTGTTTTCTTAGCCATACGTGGCTCCTTTTGAAAATGCAAAATGCAAAGTGCAAAATGCAAAATTGATGAAGCTTTTCGCCGCGCGAAAAGCGGGATTTTATCGGATACTTTGACATAGGCTCTCCCCTTGGGAGAGCTGTCAGCGTCAGCTGACTGAGAGGGGGAGGAGGAAGTGCAAAGTGCAAAGTGCAAAGTGCAAAGTGCAAAATGATTTTTTAATAAATGTGGAGTGAGTTATTTTGTAGGGCGGGGGTTTACTCCCGCCGTTTTCGTTAAGATTTAGCCGTACGTTCGCGGGCGAACACCCTGTTTACGAAGTAAACAGTCTCGCCGTCCTACGGGATTCTGTAGGTTATTGTGCGGAGTTAAGACGGAACGGAATCAGATATTGTAGGGACCGACGTCCCCGGCGGTCCGTTATCGTGCGGTGATGAGGCATACGTAATTAGATATTGTATGGGAGATTCACACGTCTCCCGTTCGTGCGGGTTAAGATTTACATCACGGGCGGGACTGTTTACCATGTAAACAGAGGAATCCGCCCCTACGGGGTATTGCGGTATCCGTTGCACCGACGGACACGGCAGTCATATTTATTTGTCAAATTATATTTCATAATTGATTTAATCACGTACTTATGCTATAATGTATGTACTAAATTATATTAATGAAGGAAAATAACGTTTGCATTAATTTTTGTAAAAATTCAAGGAGAATAATTATGAGTGGAATTATCAGAAAATTTTTCTCGGTATTTTTAAGTTTAACTCTCGCTTTAAGCTTTTTCATTTCCGCAGGGGCTGCAGGCGCGCCGACCGTTGAAAGCGACAGCGTTTCATTTGAGACTTTCGGTGAATACCTTCCCACACATCAGATAAATAACGTTTTTGCCGTGGAAAAGTTGGTTTGCGAGGCTATCCTGAACGGAGAGAGCTCTGTTGATATATCGCATCTCAAAATAGATTCGGAACATATTAATCTCCATTCCCTCAGCAACTTTTCACCTTATATGAACGGTGAGATTGAAATAAATCCCTACTTCCGTACCGGAGAGAATTATACCAATATCGTCATCGAGACCTCAATGACTCCGGATGAAGCTCAAGCTTATTTCGAAGAGGTGGATAAAAAGCTCGCATATATTAAGAATCTTCTCGCAGACGCGAAAAACGACTTTGAAAAAATGCTGCTGCTCCACGACTATCTCATATATACCGCTGAGTATGACTACGACAATTACCTGAACGATACCATTCCCGCATATTCCTACAGAAGCTGCGGCGTGCTTATGTACGGTAAGGGTGTTTGCCAGTCGTATTCCTATGCATATATGTATATTCTGTCTCTTGAGGGTATCGAATGTCACGTCACCTCCAGCGATGAGATGGGACACGCTTGGAATATCGTAAAGCTTGATGGAGAGTATTACCACGTGGACGTTACCTGGGACGATCCCGTACGTGACAGAGTGGGCAGAGTCAACCATAAATATTTCCTTCGCAGTGACGAGTTTTTTCTGAAAAGTGATGATGAAAATAAAGTCACAGCTCATTACGGCTGGGAAGAGGATTCGCCGAGATGTACCTCCGATATATACGACAATGCCTACTGGTCAGACGTTGATAGTGCCATTGTCACCGACGGAAAATCTTCCTATTATATAAAAGGGAGTGCGGTCTGCAAAAAGGATCTTAAAACAAACGAGGAAACCGAGCTCTTGAATCCCGGTACCTGGAAGGTCTGGGGCGGCGGCGGAAGATGGGTCGGCGCGTACTCGGGAATCAGCCTTGTGGGCGGAGACCTGTACTACAACACCCCGACAGAGATACGTAAAATGAACCTTGAAACAGGGGTGGATACTGCGGTATTTACTCCCGACACGTCAACAGGCTATTTGTACGGTTTTACGATAGACGGTACTGAACTGAAATACGTTATCAGTATCTCTCCGAACGAATCAGGAACTGCTTTTACGACCGAGATCGACTTCGATGCTTTCGATTCTGCATCAATATTTACCGATCTTGAAGTAAAAAGCTGGTCAAAGGAGGGTATCGACTACGTTGTTTCCCGAGGATATATGAACGGAACGGGAAACGGTACAACCTTCGATCAGAACGGAACGATGACTCGTGCCATGATAGTGTCCGTCCTTCACAGAATGGCGGGGAAACCGACGCCTTCGGCGGAAAATCCTTTTTCCGATCTTGAGGCGGGACAGAACTGGTATCACGAGGCGGTGATCTGGGCTTTTGAAAACATGATCGTTACCGGAACGAGCGCTACCACCTTTGCTCCCACCGGTGCAGTTACAAGAGAACAAATGGCAACGTTCCTCTACAGATACGCAAAATTTATGGACTGTGACGTCTCCGCTTCCGCTGACCTTTCTGCTTTCCCTGATGAAGCTAAGGTTGGCTCGTGGGCAAAGGAAGCTCTCGCATGGGCAAATGCGGAAGGATTGATTACAGGTGCCAAGGGTTCGGACGGCGTAACAAGACTTGACCCTCAGGGTATGGCAACGCGCGAACAGGTGGCGACGATACTTATGAGATTCTGCAAGAAATATGTACAGGAATAAATAAAATAAATATACCCCCAGGAGGACGATTAAATGGAGAAAAAAGAACTCAGAGTCGGGATATTCGGTCTCGGACGCGGAGGAGCCTTCGTTAGCAACAGTATGAACTGTGGCGGCAAGATCGTTGCATTCTGCGAAAAGAGAGAGAAAGAGCTTTTCGGACTCAAGGAAATGTACGGCGAGGACACCGGCGTTTACACAAATTTCGAAGATTTTATCAATCATCCCAATATGGACGTTGTGTTCATCGCGAATTTCTTCAACGAGCACGCTGCTTGCGCTATTGCGGCTCTTGAACGAGGTATCAACGTAATCAGCGAATGCCTCGCAAACGTGACAATGGCAGAGGGTGTTGCGCTTGTAAGAGCACAGCAGAAGAGCAAGGCGCTCTATCAGATGCTTGAGAACTATCCTTACTCCAAGGTGAACCAGGAGCTTGCCCGCGTTTATAAGGGAGGAACTCTCGGAAAGGCACTTTACTGTGAGGGTGAGTATAATCACCCCATCATTTGTAACGGCAAGCCTGCTGAGACAAATTACATCCGTCCCTACCACGAGCATTGGAGAAACCATCTCCCGAGAACATATTACATCACCCACTCCCTCGGCCCGCTTATGTACGTAACCGGAGCTATGCCCAAGAGAGTAACCGCAATGCCCGTATACTTCCCGCAGGGAGACTCAATGGCAGGTCCCGCAGTTAAGGACCGTGCGGCTATCATCACCACCCTTAACGACGACGATTCCGTATTCCGCGTAACCGGATGCTCCGGATTCGGCGGTCACGTATCCGGCTACAGATTCTGCTGCGACAAGGGCGAGATCGAGTCTGTGCGCGGTATGGATGACATGGTCATGCTCAGTTATGACAAGTCCTGCATTCCCGAGGGACTTGAGCAGCACAATCTTTACGAAGCGAAGTGGAATGATCCCGACGAGGAGATCATCAAGAATTCCAGCCACGAGGGAAGCGATTACGGCGCAGTGCGCGACTGTTTCGCGGCAATAAGAGACGAGGCGGCGCCCGTTTGGGACGTACACCGTGCGGTAGCGATGTCATCTGTTGCGATCCTCGGCCACAGAAGCCTTCTTCAGAACGGAGT